>NZ_JBHLVH010000019.1:24604-69827 GCF_042433515.1 Kytococcus schroeteri
CAGCTCGCGGCGCAGCGGGAGTCCACCTGGGCGGAGTTCGCCACGCAGGTGGTCGAGACCACGGGGCGGCCGCCGCACGAGGTGGCCCGCATCGTGGCCGAGCGCACGCGGGACGAGGACGTCGCCGACCGGTGGCCCCTCGGCCCCCGCAGCGGGCTGCGCGTGGCCGTGAGCACCTCCGAGGGCGGTGACGCCTACCCGGTGACCATCGGCCACGGGGTGCTGGACGACCTCGCGTTGCTCCTGCCGGCCACCGGGGCGGTGCCGCCCGCGGCGCTCGTGGTGCACCAGCCGGGTCTGGAGCCGGTCGTGGAGCGGGTGCGCGCGGTGCTGGAGGCCGCGGGCACGCCGGTGCACGTGCACGGCATCGAGGCGGCCGAGGCGGGCAAGCGACTCGAGGGTGTGGCCGGTATCTGGGAGGCGTGCGCGGCGGCCGGGCTGGACCGTGGCGGGCTCCTCGTGGCCGTGGGCGGGGGAGCGTGCACGGACGTCACCGGCTTCGCCGCAGCCACGTGGATGCGGGGCGTGGACGTGGTGCACGTGCCCACCACGCTGCTGGCCATGGTGGACGCCTCGGTGGGCGGCAAGACCGGCATCAACACCTCCGCGGGCAAGAACCTCGTCGGCGCCTTCCACCAGCCGCGGGCCGTGGTGTGCGACCTGGACCTGCTGGCCGGCCTGCCCGTCCAGGACGTCCGCGCCGGATTGGCCGAGGTGGTCAAGTGCGGGTACATCGACCTCGAGGAGGTGGACGGCTGGCAGATCCTGGACCGGGTCCGTGCAGGCGCCGAGCACTCGGCCGACCCGCGTGAGTGGCCCTTCCTCGCCGAGCTCGTCCACCGGGCGCTGCGCGTCAAGGCCCGGGCCGTGGCCGCCGACACCCGCGAGGCCGGGGTGCGCGAGTTCCTGAACTTCGGCCACACCCTCGGCCACGCGCTGGAGAAGGTGGAGGGCTTCGCCCTGCGCCACGGCGACGCGGTGGCCGTCGGCATGGTCTTCGCCACCGCGCTGGGCCAGGAGCACGACCTGTGGCCCGGCACCGACGAGGTGCGCGGCCTGCTGACGTCGGTCGGCCTGCCCACGCGCTACCAGGGGAGCGCCACGTGGGAGGAGGTGCGCGTGGCGATGGCGGGCGACAAGAAGGCCCGCGCCGGCGCCCTGCGCTTCGTGGTGCTCGAGGAGGTCTGCCGTCCGACCACCCTCGACGCCCCCGACGAGGCGCTGCTGCGCCGCGCGTGGGAGGCCGTGCGGGCCTGACGGGGGTGCACGCCCTCGTACCGAGGGGGGAGACGCAGGACCGCCGAGGGCGGGCCCGGGAGACCGGGCCCGCCCTCGGCGGTTCTGGGGGAGCGGCGCCTCAGCGGACCGCGTCCACCACCTGGCGCTGCTCGGCGAACAGGCAGCGGCTCGGGTGGTCCGTGCCCTCGCGGAGCTCCAGGTCGGGCTCCGTGGTGGCGCACAGGTCCACGGCCTTCCAGCAGCGGGTGCGGAAGCGGCAGCCCGACGGCGGGTTGGCGGGAGAGGGCACGTCACCCTCGAGGCGGATCTGGTCGCGCTTGCCGCGCATCTCCGGGTCCGGCACCGGCACCGCCGAGAGCAGCGCCTGCGTGTACGGGTGCACCGGGCGGGAGTAGATCTGGTCCTCGTCGCCCAGCTCCACGATGCGGCCCAGGTACATCACGGCCACGCGGTCGGAGATGTGGCGCACCACCGAGAGGTCGTGGGCCACGAAGATGTAGGCCAGACCGAGCTCGCTCTGGAGCTCCTCCATGAGGTTGACGACCTGCGCCTGCACCGAGACGTCGAGCGCGGAGACCGGCTCGTCGCAGACCAGCACCTCGGGGTTGAGGGCCAGGCCGCGGGCGATGCCGATGCGCTGCCGCTGACCACCGGAGAACTGGTGGGGGTAGCGGTTGATGTGCTCGGGGTTCAGCCCCACCAGCTCGATGAGCTCCTTGACGCGCGCGGTCCGCTTGCCGCGGTCCAGCACGTCGGGGTGGATCTTGAACGGCTCGGCGATGATGTCGCCGACCGTCATGCGCGGGTCGAGCGAGGTGTACGGGTCCTGCAGCACCATCTGCACGTTGCGGCGCATCTCGCGGAACTCGCGGGAGTTCATCTGCGCCACGTCGCGGCCCTTGAAGAACAGCTGGCCCTCGGTGGGCTTCTCCAGGGACATGATGAGGCGGCCCAGAGTGGACTTGCCACAGCCGGACTCGCCCACCACGCCGAGGGTCTCGCCCCGGTACAGGTCGAAGTCCACGCCGTCGACGGCGCGCACGTGGCCGTACGTGCGCTTGAACACGCCCTTGGTGAGCGGGTAGTGGCGCTTGAGGCCACGGCCGCTGATGACGGGCGTCTCACCCGCGCGGTCGGGGCGCACGCCGGCGGCAACGACCTCGTCCACACCGGCCTCCAGGGACCGGGTCACCGGGTGGCCCTTCTGGTCCACCAGGCCCTCGCCGGTCACCGGGGTGCGGTCCTCGGTCAGGGCGTGGCTGCCGGTCGCGTGGGCGTCGGCGCGCTCCACGTCCTCGCGGCGCCTGTCGTCAGATCCCAGCACGCTGGCTCCCATCGAGCGTCTCCTTCCAGAAGTGGCACGCCGAGGCGCGCTCCGGGGCGAAGCGCTCCAGCGGCGGGCGCTCGGTACGGCAGACGTCCTGCGCGTACGGGCACCGCGGGTTGAAGGCGCAGCCCGGGGGGATGTTCGTCAGCATCGGGGGCAGGCCCTCGATGGCGGTGAGCTTCTGGCCCTTCTGGTCCACGCGCGGGATCGAGGCCAGCAGGCGCTCGGTGTACGGGTGGGCCGGGGCCTTGTACAGGTCGCGCGCGGGCGCCTGCTCCACGATGCGGCCGGCGTACATCACGGCGATCTGGTCGGCGACGTCGGCCACCACGCCCAGGTCGTGCGTGATGAGGATCAGGCCCATGTTCATCTCGCGCTGCAGCTCCTCGAGGAGCTCCATCACCTGGGCCTGCACCGTCACGTCGAGCGCAGTGGTCGGCTCGTCGGCGATGAGCACCTCCGGGTCCAGCGCAATTGCCATCGCGATCATGATGCGCTGGCGCATGCCGCCGGAGAACTCGTGCGGGTAGTTGTTCACGCGCTCGCGGGCGGCCGGGATGCGCACGCGGTCCATCAGCTCGATGGCGCGCTCCGTGGCCTCCTTCTTGCCCATCTTGCGGTGCACGCGGAACATCTCCGCGATCTGCGCACCCACCGGGAACACCGGGTTCAGGGCCGAGAGGGAGTCCTGGAAGATCATGGAGATCTTGTCGCCACGGTAGGTGCGGCGCTCGGACTCCTTCATCGCCAGCAGGTCCTTGCCGCGGAAGCGGACCTGGCCGCCGGTGATCCTGCCGGGGGGCGAGTCGAGGATGCCCATGATCGCCTGAGCGGTCACGGACTTGCCCGATCCGGACTCGCCCAGGACGGCCAGGGTCTCACCGGCGCGCAGGCTGTAGTTCACGCCGTTGACGGCCTTGGCCACGCCGGCCTTGGTGTGGAACTCGACCTGGAGGTCCTCGACCTCCAGGAGCAGCTCGCCCTGCCGGGCACGGTCGGTGCCGGCGGCGCGAGTGGGCTGCGTGGGGGGATTCGTGTCGGTCATGTCGGTGCTCCTCATCGCAGCTTCGGGTCGAGGGCGTCACGCACCGCGTCGCCGAGGAGCATGAAGCTCAGCACGCAGAGCGAGAGGGCCAGGGACGGCCAGACCATGATCTCCGGGTTGGTCCGCAGCACGCGCTGGGCCTCGGAGATGTCACCGCCCCACGAGACGACCTTCTCGGTGTCCAGCCCGATGCCCAGGTAGCTCAGCGTGGCCTCGGCCACGATGAACATGCCCAGCGAGATCGTCGCGATGACGATCACCGGCGCGATGGCGTTGGGGATGATGTGGTTCACGATGATGCGGCCCGTGCTCGCGCCCATCGAGCGGGCGGCGGTCACGTAGTCGGCCTGCTTGGCCTGCAGCACCGAACCGCGCATGATGCGGGCCACGGAGGTCCAGCCGAAGATCGTGAGCATCAGGGCCACGGTGGGGATGTTGCGGCCGAGCCAGCCGAAGCCGGGCAGGTCGATGTGCTCCACCATCGACATCACGACGATGCCGGCGAGCAGCAGGGGGATGGCCAGGAAGGTGTCGAGGATGCGGGAGAGGACCGCGTCCACCCAACCGCCGAAGTAGCCGGCGATTGCGCCGATGGCCCCGCCGAGCAGCACCACGCCGGCGGTGGTGAGCAGGCCCACGAGGATCGAGGCCCGGGCGCCGTGGACGACGCGGGCCCAGATGTCGTGGCCCTGCTGGTCGAAGCCCAGCGGGTGACCGGGCTCGGCCGGCTCGAGCGAGTTCATGATGCTCTGCGCCTGCGGGTCCACCGACGTGAACAGGGTGGGGAACAGGGACATCGCAGCCATGACGAGGATCAGGAGCGCACTCACCACGAACATCGGGTTGCGGATGAGGTCCGCCCAGGCGTCCTGCGCGAGCGACCGGGGCTTGCCGACGACCGCGTTCGCGTCGCCCATCGCCTGCGCCTGCTCGGCGGCTGCGGTCGGGTTCTGGTCCGGGTCGGCCGAGAGGCGGTCGCCGTCGGCGCGACTGGCCGGCTCATGCTCGAGGTCGTACTGCGACTCGGTGAGCTCTGCTGGGTGCTGGGTGTGGTCAGTCAAGGCGGATCCTCGGGTCGAGAACGGCGTAGAGCAGGTCCACGATCAGGTTGGCGACCAGGTAGACGAAGATCAGCACCGTCACGAAGGAGACGACGGTGGCGTTCTCGCCGGCGATGATCGCGCGGTAGATCTGGTTGCCCACGCCCGGGACGTTGAAGATGCCCTCGGTGACGATGGCGCCGCCCATGAGCGCGCCGAGGTCGGTGCCGAGGAAGGTCACCACGGGGATGAGCGAGTTGCGCAGCAGGTGCACGCCGATGATGCGGTGCTTCGGCAGCCCCTTGGCCAGTGCGGTCTTCACGTAGTCGGCGGACTTGTTCTCCACGATGGAGGTGCGCATGAGGCGTGCGATGTACGCCACGGACATGGCGGCCAGCACCAGGCCCGGCAGCAGCAGGTTCGACCAGGAGGCCTCGCCGCCCACGGTGGGTTCGAACACGCCCCAGCGCAGGCCCAGGTAGAACTGGGCCAGGAAGCCGAGCACGAACACCGGGATGGAGATCACCAGCAGGGTGAGCAGCAGGGCGGCGGTGTCGAGGAAGGTACCGCGCTTGAGGCCCGCGACGAGACCGATCGGGACACCGATGAGGATCTCCAGCACCCACGCGATGAGGGCCAGTCGGATGGTCACGGGGAAGGTCTCACCCATGACGTCCAGGACCGGGCGGCCGGTGAAGGTCTCACCGAAGTCGAGGGTCAGCACGCCCTGGAGGTAGTAGCCGTACTGGACGAGCAGCGGCTCGTCGAGGTGGTGTTCCTCGTTGAACTTCTTGACGAAGGTCGGGTCGCAGCCGCGGTCGCCGCACATCGCGGCGGCGGCGTCTCCGGGCAGGCCGTAGACCATGGCGTACAGCAACAGCGTTGCCAGGATGAACACGGGGATCATCTGGAGCAATCGCCGGAGCACATAGGTACCCACAACTTTCTCCTCAAGTTGTCGAGTGCACGGGGCAGGGGTGGCGCCGGACCGTGGGGTCCGACGATCGTGCAACGTCGGAACAGTACAGGGCCAGTGAGGCGTGGATCACAGGACACGCCTGCGGCGCACGACTGTGGGGGACCCGGTCGGGTCCCCCACAGTCGTGTCATGTGGTGCCGGGAGGGGCTCCCGACGTGGCGTCAGTTCTTGACGATGTTGTGGTACTCAGCCACGCCGAAGACGTCGAAGCGGACGTTGCTGACGGCGTCGGAGCGGCCGCCGGTCACGTTGGAGTACCACAGCGGGATGACCGGGGCGTCCTCGACGAGGATCTTCTCGGCCTCCTTGTACTTCTTGAGCGACTCCTCCTCGCTCTTGGCGGCGTCACCCTCCTCCAGGAGTTTGTCGAACTCCTTGTTGGAGTAGTCGCCGTCGTTGGAGGAGGCGCCCGTCTTGTACAGCGGGGTGAGGAAGTTCTCCAGGGCCGGGTAGTCCATCTGCCAGCCGGTGCGGAAGGCGCCCTTCATCTTCTTCTCGGTCACGTCGTCGCGCAGGGCCTTGAAGGCCGGGTAGGCCTTGCCCTTGCACTCGATGCCGAGCGCGTTGGAGATCTCACCGCAGACCGCGTCGACCCAGCCCTTGTGCGGGCCGTCGGAGTTGTAGGCGATGGTCAGGGGGCCACCGGACCAGCCGCCGGCCTCCTCGAGCAGCTGCTTGGCCTTCTCGTCGTCGTGGGCGCACAGGTCGCCGCACACGGTGTCGTCGTAGCCCTTGACGACGGGGGAGGAGAAGTCCTTGGCCGGGATGCGGGACCCGGAGAACAGCTTCTGCGTGATGCCCTCGCGGTCGATGGACATCGAGATGGCCTTGCGGATCTTCTTGGCCTTGTCGCTGTCGCCGGCGTAGGGGGCGTCGGCGTACATCGGGAAGGAGAAGGACTGGAAGACACCGGACGGCTGGTTGATGGCGCGGTCGCCCAGGTCGGTCTGGAAGGTCGAGAGGGCGGTGTCCGGCACGGAGTCGAGGATGTCGAGCTTGCCGGCCTGCAGGTCGGTGTAGGCGGGGTCCGGGGTCTGGTAGAACTTCAGCTCCACGCCGCCGTTCTTCGGCTTCTTCTCACCCACGTACTCGGGGTTCTTCACGAGCTTGGCGCCCTGGTTGTGGGTCCACTTCTCGACCATGTACGGACCGTTGCCGATCGGCTTCTCGCCGAAGGCCTTGGGGTCCTCGAAGAACTTCTCCGGTAGCGGCGCGAAGGCGGTGTAGCCGAGGCGCTGCGGGAAGGCGGCGTAGGGCTGCTCGAGGGTCACCTGGAAGGTCGTGTCGTCGATGACCTTCAGACCCTTCATGGTCTTGGCCTTGGCCTTGGCGCCCTCCTCGGAGGGGTACACGTCGGTGTAGCCGGCGATGGGCTCGAAGAAGTAGGAGGCCAGGTTGTTGTTGTCGATGTGGGCGCCCCAGTTCCAGGCGTCGACGAACGACTTGGCGGTCACCTTGGTGCCGTCGGAGAACTTGCGGTCGCCCTTGATCTTGATGGTCCAGGTCTTCTTGTCCTTGGACTCGATCGACTCGGCGACGTCGTTGACGAGGTTGCCCTCGTTGTCGTAGTCGACGAGCTTGGCGAAGGCCATGTCGAGGATCTTGCCGCCACCCGTCTCGACGGTCGCGGCAGGGATCAGCGGCTTCTGCGGCTCGGAGCCGTTCGCCGTGATGATCTTGTCGTTGCCCTTGGCGTTCTCGTCGATCGGGGGCTGCGAGGCGGTCTGGCTTCCCTTCCCCTCGTCTGAGCCGCCGGACTCCCCGCCGCCGCATGCGGTCAGGGTGAGGGACAGGGCTACCGCGCCCGCCGCGCCGGCCAGCCACTTGTTGCGCTTGATCGCCATGGAATCTCCTGTAGCAGTAGGGACACCGCGGCCGGGACCGCAGCGACGCCCACCCTAAGCACCTGTGAGGCCCCTCACCTGCCGATCTGCCGGGTCGTTACCCAACTGAGACCAAAAGGCAGGTGAGGGGCCCGGCAGGAGCGGTGCCGGCTCAGTGCCCGGGGGAGACCGACTCCCGGTCGGCGGCGACGTTGTCCGTCTCGTCGGGCTGCGTGAGCGCGTGCATGAGGTCCATGACCTCCCGGCGGTTGGCCTCCGGCACGCCGCCCCAGCCCAGCTCGTAGCCGTAGATCTCACGGAGAGTCCGGCCCTCGCGGGTTCCCCACATGAGCTCGAGGTCGTCACAGGTGACGAAGCCCGGGTGGGGCACGCCGACGGCCTCGGACAGCTTGAGCAGCTGGGCGCGCAGGGCGCGGATGTAGTTGGCCGCGCGCAGCGACTTGGACGGGACGTCCAGGCCGCGCTCCAGCCACTTGTTCTGGGTGGCCACGCCGGTGGGGCAGCCACCGGTGTGGCACTTCTGCGCCTGGATGCAGCCGACCGACATCATCGCCTCGCGGGCCACGTAGAGCATGTCGGCGCCCATCGCCATCGCGACGATGGCGTTGGAGGGCAGGCCCAGCTTGCCGGCACCGATGAAGGTGACGTCGTCGGTGATGCCGGCGCGGGCGAAGGTGGAGTACACGCGGGCGAAGCCGAGGCGGAAGGGCAGGGCCACGTGGTCGCTGAACAGCAGCGGGGCGGCGCCGGTGCCGCCCTCGCCGCCGTCGACGGTGATGAAGTCGACGCCGCGGGTGCGATCGATCATGCGGTCGGCGAGCTCCTCCCACATGCTCATCTCGCCGATGGCCGCCTTGATGCCCACCGGCAGGCCAGTGGCCTCGGCGATCTCCTCGACGACGTCCAGCATGGAGTCGACGTCGCGGAAGGCGCTGTGGCGCGAGGGGGAGGCGACGTCCTCACCCACCGGCACACCGCGGATGGCGGCGATCTCCGGGGTGACCTTCTCGCCGGGGAGCATCCCGCCCAGGCCCGGCTTGGCGCCCTGCGAGAGCTTGATCTCGATGGCGCGCACCGGGTTGGCCTGGGTGAGCTCCACCAGGCGGGGGATGGACAGGCGCCCCTTCTCGTCGCGGCAGCCGAAGTAGCCGGTGCCCACCTGGTAGATGAGGTCACCGCCCTGCTTGTGGTGCTCGGACAGGCCGCCCTCGCCGGTGTTCTGCATTGCACCGGCCATGCGCACGCCGTTGTTCAGCGCCTGGACGGCGTGGCCCGAGAGGGAGCCGTAGCTCATGGCCGAGACGTTCACGATGGAGTCGGGACGGAAGGCGTGACGGCGCCCACGGGGGCCGCCGAGCACCTTGGCCGAGGGGAGGCGCGCCGGGTCGCCCTTGTGGCCGTGCGAGGTGGGCGGGGCCTCGGTGCTGAAGGTGCGGTGCTTGACCACCAGCCAGCCCTCGTCGAACTCGACGTTGTTGTCGGTGCCGAATCCCTTGTAGGTGTTCTGCTCCTTGGCGGCGGCGTAGATCCACGAGCGCTCGTCGCGGTCGAAGGGTCGCTCCTCGTTGTTCATCGCCACGATGTACTGCCGCAGCTCGGGGCCGATGGTCTCCAGGGCGAAGCGGGCGTTGCCGAGCACCGGGAAGGTGCGCAGGATGGCGTGCTTCTTCTGGAACGCGTTCTGGGCCGCCCAGCCGGCGAGGCCGAGGGCAGGGATGGCCAGTGCCTTGATGGGGTGCATGCGCCCGTTCTACCAGTCCGGGCGCGAGGCGCCACCCGGGCCGTCAGGTGTGGTGGGGCACTGCGCCGGGAGTGCGTAAAATGACCCACTGCCCACCTCGACCGCGCCGCTGCGGCCCGCGGGTGGCCGACGGACATCCCCGACGACACGCAAAGGACGCGCCTCGTGGCAACGACGAACGACCTGAAGAACGGCATGGTGCTCAACCTGGAGGGCCAGCTCTGGCAGGTCCAGGAGTTCCAGCACGTCAAGCCCGGCAAGGGCCCGGCCTTCGTGCGCACCAAGATCAAGAACGTGCTCTCAGGCAAGATCGTCGACAAGACCTTCAACGCCGGCACCAAGGTCGAGACCGCCAACGTGGACCGCCGCGACATGCAGTACCTGTACAACGACGGCGACTCCTACATCTTCATGGACACCCGCGACTACGAGCAGCTCCCGGTGTCGGCCGAGATCGTGGGCGACGCCTCCCGGTTCATGCTCGAGAACCAGGAGGTGCTCGTGGCCACGCACGAGGGCACCCCGCTCTACATCGAGCTGCCGCCGAGCGTGGAGCTGCGCATCACCCACACCGATCCGGGCCTGCAGGGCGACCGCTCCACCGGTGGCACCAAGCCCGCCACCCTGGAGACCGGCGCCGAGATCCAGGTGCCGCTCTTCCTGGAGTCCGACACGGTCGTCAAGGTCGACACCCGCGACGGCTCGTACATCAGCCGCGTCTCCTGATGGCAGCCCGCTCCAAGGCCCGCAAGCGGGCCGTCGACCTGCTCTTCGAGGCCGAGCAGCGCGGCCTCAACGTGGAGACCCTCATGGGCACCCGCCGTGCCGAGGCCGACCCGCAGGTGCCGGTGCCGCAGTTCACCGTGGACCTCGTGGAGGGCGTGGTGGCGCACTGGGCGTCCATCAACGACGCCCTCTCGGCCTGGTCCCAGGGCTGGTCGCTGGAGCGCATGCCGGCCGTCGACCGCGCGATCCTCCGCCTGGGCGTCTACGAGATCGTCTGGGTGGAGGACGTGCCGGACGCGGTGGCCATCAGCGAGGCCGTGAACCTCGCCTCCCACCTGTCCACCGACGACTCGCCGAACTTCGTCTCCGGCCTGCTCACCCGCATCAGCCAGATGAAGGCCACCGTCGTGTGACCCGACAGTGGCACCCCGCCGCCCGTGGCCTAGGCTGGGCGGCGTCCGACATCCTTTAAGCGACTGTCCCGTGAGGCAGGCAAGGAGGTCACGATGGGGCACACCCCCACTGTGCGTACGGTCCTGGACGACCAGGACATCACCCGCGCCATCCGCCGGATGGCCCACGAGGTGCTGGAGCGCAACGACGGCGCCGGTGACCTCGTCCTGCTCGGCATCCCCACCCGCGGTCTGCCGCTGGCCCGTCGCCTGGCTGATGCCGTCCGCGCCATCGAGGGCGTCGACGTGCCCTGCGGCGCGGTCGACCCCGCCGGCCACCGCGACGACCGCGAGCCGGGCGGTCCCACCCCGGCCGCGCCCGCCGAGCCCCCCACCGCGCTGCCGGTCGACGTGACCGACCGCGTCGTGGTGCTCGTGGACGACGTGCTCCACACCGGCCGCACCGTCCGCGCCGCCATGGACGCCGTCTCCGCCGCCGGGCGCCCCCGCGCCATCCGGCTGGCCGTGCTGGTGGACCGGGGCCACCGCGAGCTGCCCATCCGTGCCGACCACGTGGGCAAGAACCTGCCCAGCGCGGCCGACGAACGCGTCCAGGTCCGCCTGGCCGACCCGGACGGCCTCGATGCCGTCGAGATCATCCGTCTGGCCAGGGAGGCCCGATGAAGCACCTGCTGAGCACCGACGACCTGACCCTGGAGCAGACCACCGCGCTGCTCGACGCGGCCGAGGGCCACATGGCCCTGCAGTCCGCCCCGGTCAAGAAGCGGGACGACCTGCGCGGTCGCACCGTCATCAACCTGTTCTTCGAGGACTCCACCCGCACCCGCTCGTCCTTCGAGATCGCCGGCAAGTGGCTGGGCGCCGACACGATCAACATCGCGGCCAAGGGCTCCTCGGTGAGCAAGGGGGAGTCGCTGCGCGACACCGTGAGCACCATCGCCGCGATGGGGGTGGACGCCCTCGTGGTGCGCCACCCGGCCTCCGGGGCGCCGCAGCAGATCGCCGGCTGGCTCGACGAGCGCGGCCGGCGCACCGCGGTGGTGAACGCCGGCGACGGCACCCACCAGCACCCCACGCAGGCGCTCCTGGACGCGTTCACCCTGCGCCGCGCGCTGGGTGACCTGGAGGGCCGCCACGTGGCGATCGTCGGGGACATCACGCACTCCCGCGTGGCGCGCTCCAACCTCGCCACGCTGCGCACCCTGGGGGCGCGCGTCACCGTGGTCTCGCCGCCCACCCTGCTGCCCAGCGGCATCCACGCCCGGGCGCAGGCCGAGGGATTCACCGTGAGCCACGACATCGACGCGGTGCTGCCGACGGTGGACGCGGTGATGATGCTGCGCGTGCAGTCCGAGCGCATGGCCGGCGGGTTCTTCCCCACGCCGCGCGAGTACACGGTGGTCAACGGCCTCACCCGCGACCGCCTGGCCGCCCTGCCGGCCCACGCGGTGATCTGCCACCCCGGCCCGCTCAACCGCGGCCTGGAGATCAGCCCCGAGGCCGCCGACGACGCGCGCTCCCGCGTGCTCGACCAGGTGAGCGCCGGCGTGGCCGTGCGCATGGCGGTGCTCGACCACCTGCTCAACGGAACGGACGGAGAGAACGCATGACCACCGCTCGACTCATCCAGGGCGCGGACCTGGCCGGCGCGGGCGTCGGCGACCTCCTGCTGGTGGACGGCGTGCTCGCCGCCGCGGGGGCCGGCGCCGCCGAGCAGGCGCCCGCTGGGACCCAGCGCGTGGACGCCTCCGGCCTGGTGGCGCTGCCCGGGCTGGTTGACCTGCACGTGCACCTGCGCGAGCCCGGTCGCGAGGACGCCGAGACGGTGGAGACCGGCTCGCGCGCCGCGGCCGCCGGCGGGTTCACGGCCGTGCTGGCCATGGCCAACACCAACCCCGTCACCGACACCGCCGAGAAGGCCGAGCACGTGGCCGACCTGGGCCGCCGTGCCGGGCTGGTGGACGTGCACCCGGTGGGCGCCGTGAGCAAGCGGCTCGCCGGCGAGGAGCTCGCCGAGCTGGGGCTCATGGCCCGCTCCGTGGCCCGCGTCCGTGTCTTCAGCGACGACGGCAAGTGCGTGCACGACGCGCGCCTGATGCGCCGCGCGCTGGAGTACCTGCGCGGGGTGGACGGCGTCATCAGCCAGCACAGCCAGGACCCGCGCCTGGCCGACGGCACGGCCTGCTGCCACGAGGGTGAGGTCTCCGGGCGCCTCGGGCTGCCCGGCTGGCCGCAGGTGGCCGAGGAGACCGTCATCGCCCGTGACGCGATGCTGGCCAAGCACACCGGCGGCCGCGTGCACGTCGCCCACGTGACGACGGCCGGCGGGGTGGACGTGGTCCGCTGGGCCAAGTCCCAGGGCATCCGCATGACCGCCGAGGTGACCCCCCACCACCTGGCGCTGACCACCGACCTGCTCACCGGCTTCGACCCGGTCTTCAAGGTGAACCCTCCGCTGCGCCCCGACGAGCACGTGCAGGCGCTGCGCGAGGCCCTGGCCGACGGGACCATCGACGCCGTGGCCACTGACCACGCCCCGCACGCCACGCACGACAAGGAGCACGCCTTCGTCGACGCCGCCTTCGGCATGCTCGGCCTGGAGACCGCCCTGCCGGTGGTGCACGAGGTGATGGTGCGCAGCGGCCTGCTGGACTGGGCCGACGTGGCCCGCGTGATGTCCAGTGCGCCGGCCCGCATCGCGCGGCTGGACGAGCTGGAGGGGGAGCGCCGGCAGGGCCAGGGGCTCGTCGTGGGCGCCCCGGCGCACCTCACGCTGTTCGACCCCTCGGCCGTGTGGACCGTGGACCGCGACGCGTCGCTGTCCCGCTCCCGGAACAACCCGTGGCACGGCCGCCAGCTGCACGGCGTGGTGCAGGCCACCCTGCGCGCCGGTCGCCCCACCCACTCCCTGCTGCCCGACCTGCCCGCCCACACCCAGGAGGACCGCGCATGAGCGCCGCACCCACGGACCGTTTCACCCCCGAACCCGGCCTGCTCGTCCTGGAGGACGGCGAGACCTTCGCCGGCCACGCCTGGGGCACCCGCGGTACCACGCTGGGCGAGATCGTCTTCACCACCGGCATGACCGGCTACCAGGAGACCCTCACCGACCCGAGCTTCGCCGGGCAGATCGTGGCCCTCACGGCGCCGCACGTGGGCAACACCGGCTGGAACGACGAGGACGACGAGTCCCGCCGTATCTTCGTGGAGGGCCTCGTGGTGCGCGACCCGGCCCTGCGCCCGAGCAACTGGCGCAGCCAGCGCACCCTGGAGGACGAGCTCGAGCGCCAGGGCGTGGTCGGTCTGGCCGGGGTCGACACCCGCGCCCTGACCCGCCACCTGCGCACCCGCGGCGCGATGCGGGCCGGCGTGTTCACCGGGGAGGCCGCCGGCCGCCCGGTCCAGGACCTCGTGGCCGAGGTGTGCTCCGCCCCGGCGATGGCCGGCCGCGAGCTGGCCAGCACCGTCTCCACGCCCACCCCCGTGGTGGTGCCGGCCGTGGGGGAGCACCGGTTCACCGTGGCCGCCGTGGACCTCGGCATCAAGAGCAACACCCCGCGGCTGCTGGCCGCCCGCGGCATCGAGGTGCACGTGCTGCCGGCCAGCTCCACGCTCTCGGACGTGCTCGCCGTGCCGGGCGTCACCGCGCAGTCCGGCCCCGACGGGGTGTTCTTCTCCAACGGGCCGGGCGACCCGGCCACCGCCGACACCGCCGTGGAGCTGCTGCGCGGCGTCCTGGAGGCCGAGGTGCCCTTCTTCGGCATCTGCTTCGGCAACCAGCTGCTCGGCCGGGCCCTGGGCTTCGGCACCTACAAGCTGGACTTCGGCCACCGCGGCATCAACCAGCCGGTGATGGACCGCACCACCGGCAAGGTGGAGATCACCGCCCAGAACCACGGGTTCGCCGTGGACGCCCCGCTGGACGCCGCGGTCACCGTGCCGCACCGCGAGGACTGGGGCCGGGTGTGGGTCTCCCACGTGGGGCTCAACGACCAGGTGGTGGAGGGGCTGGAGATGCTCGACCGCCCGGCCTTCTCCGTGCAGTACCACCCCGAGGCCGCCGCCGGCCCCCACGACAGCGAGTACCTGTTCGACCGCTTCGTGGAGCTCATGACCACCCGCCGCCCCGCCGACCGCAGCGCGCAGACCGCGCGGCTCGGCGCCGCGGCCGCCCCGTCCACCCCCGCAGGAGAGGTGCGCTGATGCCCCGCAATCCCGACATCCGGTCCGTCCTGGTCATCGGCTCCGGCCCGATCGTCATCGGCCAGGCGTGCGAGTTCGACTACTCCGGCACGCAGGCCTGCCGCGTGCTCAAGGAGGAGGGCCTGCGCGTGGTCCTCATCAACTCCAACCCGGCCACGATCATGACCGACCCGGAGTTCGCCGACGCCACCTACGTGGAGCCCATCACCCCCGAGGTGGTGGAGCGCATCATCGCCGCCGAGCGCCCCGACGCCGTGCTGGCCACCCTCGGCGGGCAGACGGCCCTGAACTGCGCCATCGCCCTGCACGAAGCGGGCGTGCTGGAGAAGTACGACTGCCCCCTCATCGGTGCCAACGTGGAGGCCATCCAGCTGGGCGAGGACCGCCAGCTGTTCAAGGGCGTGGTGGAGCGCTGCGGCGCCGACGTGGCCCGCTCGGTGATCTGCCACACGATGGACGAGATCATGGCCGCCGCCGACGAGATGGGCTACCCGCTGGTCCTGCGCCCCTCGTTCACCATGGGCGGTCTGGGCTCCGGCTTCGCCCACGACGAGGCCGAGCTGCGCCGCATGGGCGAGGCCGGCCTGCGCGACTCGCCGACCACCGAGGTGCTCATCGAGGAGTCGATCCTCGGGTGGAAGGAGTACGAGCTCGAGGTGATGCGCGACCGCGCGGACAACGTGGTGGTCGTGTGCTCCATCGAGAACCTCGACCCGATGGGCGTGCACACCGGTGACTCGATCACCGTGGCGCCGGCCCTGACCCTCACCGACCGCGAGTACCAGAAGTTGCGCGACGTGGCCATCGCCGTCATCCGCGAGGTGGGCGTGGACACCGGCGGCTGCAACATCCAGTTCGCGGTGAACCCCGAGGACGGGCGCGTCATCGTCATCGAGATGAACCCGCGCGTGAGCCGCTCCTCGGCGCTGGCGTCCAAGGCCACCGGCTTCCCGATCGCCAAGATCGCGGCCAAGATGGCCATCGGGTACACGCTCGACGAGGTGCCCAACGACATCACCGGTTCCACGCCGGCGTCCTTCGAGCCCACCCTGGACTACGTGGTGGTCAAGGTGCCCCGCTTCGCCTTCGAGAAGTTCCCGGCCGCCGACCCCGAGCTCACCACGACGATGAAGTCCGTGGGCGAGGCGATGGCGATCGGCCGCAACTTCACCGAGGCCCTGCAGAAGGCGCTGCGCTCCACCGAGGCCAAGGGCTCGTCCTTCGACTGGACTCCCGAGGACCGCCCGGACGCCGAGGAGCTCGAGCAGCTGCTGGCGACCGTGGGCACCCCCACCGACGGGCGCCTGCGCCAGGTGCAGCGCGCCCTGTGGGGCGGGGCGAGCGTGGAGACGCTGCACGAGGTCACCGGCATCGACCCGTGGTTCCTCGACCAGGTGGCGCTGCTCAACGACGCCGCCGACGCCATCGCCGCCGACGTGGCCCGCAACGGCCGCCTGCGCCCGGAGGTGCTGGCCCACGCCAAGCGCCACGGGTTCAGCGACGCCCAGCTGGCCGCCCTGCTGGGCATGGACGAGGCGGTGCTGCGCGGGGTGCGCCACGCGCTGGGCATCCGCCCGGTCTACAAGACGGTGGACACCTGCGCGGCGGAGTTCGACGCCCGGACGCCGTACCACTACTCGAGCTACGACGCCGAGACCGAGGTGGCCCCGCGCGAGAACCCGGCCGTGCTCATCCTCGGCTCCGGGCCCAACCGCATCGGGCAGGGCGTGGAGTTCGACTACTCGTGCGTGCACGCCAGCTTCGCCCTGCGCGAGGCCGGCTACGACACGGTGATGGTCAACTGCAACCCGGAGACCGTCTCCACCGACTACGACACCTCGAGCCGGCTCTACTTCGAGCCGCTGACCCTCGAGGACGTGCTGGAGGTCTACCACGCCGAGCTCACAGCCGGTCCCGTGGCGGGCGTCATCGTGCAGCTCGGGGGGCAGACGCCGCTCGGCCTGGCCCAGGAGCTGGCCGACGCCGGCCTGCCCATCGTGGGCACCTCCCCGGAGGCCATCGACCGGGCCGAGGACCGCGGGCACTTCGGTCGCGTGCTGGCCGAGGCCGGCCTGGCCGCCCCACGCTTCGGTACCGCCTTCTCCGCCGAGGAGGCCGTGGAGATCTCCCGCGAGATCGGCTACCCGGTGCTGGTGCGCCCGAGCTACGTGCTCGGCGGCCGTGGCATGGAGATCGTGTACGACGACGAGTCGCTGACCGACTACGTGCAGCGCGCCGCGCTGGTGACCCCGGACAAGCCGATCCTCGTGGACCGCTTCCTCGACGAGGCCGTCGAGATCGACGTGGACGCGCTCTACGACGGCACCGACATGTACCTCGGCGGCGTCATGGAGCACATCGAGGAGGCCGGTATCCACTCCGGCGACTCGGCCTGCGTCATCCCGCCGGTGACCCTGGGCACCGAGGAGCTCGACCGGGTGCGCGAGGCCACGCGGGCCCTGGCGGAGGGCATCGGGGTGCGGGGCCTGCTCAACGTGCAGTTCGCCCTCGCCCAGGGTGTGCTGTACGTCCTCGAGGCCAACCCGCGCGCCAGCCGCACGGTGCCGTTCGTCTCCAAGGCCACCGGCGTGCCGCTGGCCCGCGCCGCCTCCCGCATCATGATGGGGGAGAGCATCGCCTCGCTCACCGAGCAGGGCCTGCTGCCGGAGCACCTGGACGGCGGATCGCTGCCGGTGGACTCCCCGGTGTCGGTGAAGGCCGCGGTGCTGCCCTTCAAGCGCTTCCGCACCCGCGAGGGCCAGGTGGTGGACAGCCTGCTCGGCCCGGAGATGCGCTCCACCGGCGAGGCGATGGGCGTCGACACGAGCTTCGGCGCGGCCTTCGCCAAGGCGGAGATGGGCAAGACCACCCCGCTGCCGACGAGCGGCACCGTGTTCGTCTCGGTGGCCAACCGTGACAAGCGCGGCATGATCTTCCCGGTCAAGCGGCTGGCGGACCTCGGGTTCACGCTCGTGGGCACCTCCGGCACCGTGGAGGTGCTGCGCCGCAACGGGGTGGAGGCCCAGGTGGTGCGCAAGCGCAGCGAGGGCCGGGGGCCCGACGGCGAGCCCACCGTCGTGGACCAGATCACCTCCGGTGAGGTGGCGATGGTGGTCAACACCCCGTCGGGCCGCGACGCCCGGGCCGACGGCTACGAGATCCGGGCCGCCACGGCCTCGGCGGGTGTGCCGATCATCACCACGGTGCAGCAGTTGGGCGCCGCGGTGCAGGCCATCGAGTCGCTGCAGACCGCGGACTTCGGCGTGAAGCCGCTGCAGGCGCACGCCGTCGCGCTGGACCTGGTGGGGCGCGGGCCGGCCGGGAGCGGGGCGTGAGCGCGGGCGCGCCCGCCGGGCCGGGCCTCGGGGCCCGGCTGCGGCAGGCCGTGGCCGCGCACGGGAGACTGTGCGCCGGCATCGACCCGCACCCGAGCCTGCTGCGCGACCTCGGCCTCGGGGTGGACCCGGCGGGCCTGGCCACCTTCGCCGAGCGGTGCGTCGCGGCGTTCGCGGGCCGGGTGGCCGTGGTGAAGCCCCAGGTCTCCTTCTTCGAGGCCTTCGGCTCCCGCGGCATCGCGGTGCTCGAGGACACGATGGCGGCGCTGCGGGAGGCCGGCGCGCTGGTGCTGCTCGACGCCAAACGCGGCGACATCGGCAGCACCAACGCCGCCTACGCCCGGGCCTGGTTCGGCGAGGGCGCCCCGCTGCGCTGCGACGCGGTGACCCTCAGCCCCTACCTGGGCGAGGACGCCCTGCGCGGCGTGGTCGAGGCCGCCCGGGCCGACGGTGCCGGGGCGTTCGTGCTCTGCCGCACCTCCAACCCGGAGGCCGGCCGGCTCCAGGGCGCGCGTCGCGATGACGGCCTGACGGTGGCCGCCGGGGTGGCCCGGTGGGCCGAGCAGTTCGAGGGCGACGTGGGCCTCGTGGTGGGCATCACCGTGCGCGACGCGCTGGAGACCCTGCCGCTGGCCGGCGGTAGGGCGCCCCTGCTGGCCCCGGGCTTCGGCGCGCAGGGCGGCTCGGCCGCCGACCTGCGTGGCGTGTTCGGTGACGAGTCCAACCGCGTGCTGGCCTCGGTGAGCCGTGACCTGCTCCGTCACGCCGGCTCGGCCGAGACGCTCGTGCAGGCCGTCGAGGGCTGGCAGCGGGAGCTCACGGCGGGGGAGGGGCCGGGGCGTTGAGGGCCACCGTGCACCACCGGTACCCTGCGGTGTCCCCCGCAGAGCAGGAGCAGCACGTGACCCTTCCCGACCTCACGGCCGACCAGCGTCGGGCCGCTCTGGACGCCGCCGTCGCCGCCCGCCACCGGCGGGCCGAGGTCAAGGCGGCCGTAGCCCGGGGTGCCCTGAGCATCGGGGAGGTGCTGCAGGCCGCCGAGCACGACGAGGCCGTGGCCAAGATCCGGGTGTCGGTGCTGCTGGAGTGCCTGCCCGGCATCGGCCCGGTGCGTGCCGGTCAGGTGCTGGCCGAGCTGGGCATCGCCCCCTCGCGCCGGCTGCGCGGCCTGGGCGTGCACCAGGTGGCCCGGCTCAGCGACCGCTTCGCGGCGGTGGCGCGGTGACCGCCGACGCGCCCCAGCGGCGCCTCGTGGTGCTGGCCGGCCCCACGGCGGTGGGCAAGGGGACCGTCTGCCAGTGGGTCCGTGAGCACCACCCCGAGGTGTGGGTGTCGGTGTCCGCGACCACCCGCGACCCCCGGCCCGGCGAGGTGGACGGCTCCACCTACCACTTCGTGACCCCACAGGAGTTCTCGCGGATGGTCGAGGACGGGCGGATGCTCGAGCACGCCGTCGTGCACGGGGTGCACTCCTACGGCACCCCGCGCGACCCGGTGGAGAGCGCGTTGGAGCAGGGCCGTCCCGCGCTGCTGGAGATCGACCTCCAGGGGGCCCGCCAGGTGCGTGAGGCGATGCCGGACGCTCTCTTCGTCTTCCTCGCCCCGCCGAGCTGGGACGAGCTGGTGCGCCGCCTCGTGGGCCGGGGCACCGAGGACGCCGAGGAGCGGGAGCGCCGCCTGGCCACCGCCGAGCGCGAGCTGGCCGCCCGGGACTGGTTCGACGTCAGCATCGTCAACGAGTCCGTCGAGCGTGCCGGTGCCGACCTCGTAGACTTGCTCCTCGACCCGCCGCCGGTCCCCGCCGACCGCCGGGTCCCCTGACCACCCGCCGACCCGCCTCCCGCCCGCCGGGAGGCCCGTGCGACGACCCCGTCGCCACCACCGCCCCGATCCAAGGAGGATCCATGTCCGGCACCAAGGCCGCCCCCATCGGCGTGACCAACCCGCCCATCGACGACCTGCTCAAGCACGTCGACTCCAAGTACGCCCTGGTCATCTACTCGGCCAAGCGCGCCCGCCAGATCAACGCCTACTACGCACAGCTCAAGGAGGGCCTGCTGGAGTACGTGGGCCCGCTGGTGGAGGCCGAGGCCTCCGACAAGCCGCTCTCGGTGGCGCTCAAGGAGATCAACGCCGACAAGCTGGTCCGCACCGTGCGCACTGACGTGCCCGAGCTGGGCGAGGACGGGGTGTCCGAGGAGCCCGAGGAGATCACCGCGGTCGCCGACTCCACCGACGAGGTGGCCCCGGCCGAGTCCGTCGACGTGGTCGAGGGCACGCAGGACGCGGACGGCACCGACGAGGCCTGATGCGCGTCGTCCTGGGGGTCGCCGGCGGCATCGCCGCCTACAAGGCCGCGAGCCTGTGCCGCCTGTTCACCGAGGGCGGGCACGACGTGCGCGTACTGCCCACGGCGGCGGCGCTGCGCTTCGTGGGCGCCCCCACCTGGGAGGCCCTCTCCGGGCACCCCGTGGCCACCGACGTGTTCACCGACGTGCCGTCGGTGCAGCACGTGCGCGTGGGCAAGGAGGCCGAGCTCGTGGTGGTGGCCCCCGCGACCGCCGACCTGCTGGCCCGGATGGCCGCCGGCATGGCCGACGACCTGCTGACCACCACGCTGGTCACGGCCACCTGCCCGGTGGTGGTGGCCCCGGCCATGCACACCGAGATGTGGCAGCACCCGGCCACGCAGGCGAACGTGGCCACGCTGCGCTCCCGGGGCGTGCACGTCATCGAGCCCGCGAGCGGGCGCCTGACCGGCAGCGACACCGGCCCCGGCCGCCTGCCGGACCCCGAGGTGATCCACGCCGAGGCGCTGGCGCAGGTGGGGGCCGCGGACGCGGGCTCCGGTGAGCTGCCGTGGGCTGGTCGCCGCGTGGTGGTGAGCGCCGGCGGGACCCGGGAGGCCCTGGACCCGGTGCGCTTCCTGGGCAACGCCTCCTCGGGGCGCATGGGGATGGCCGTGGCCCGCGCCGCACGCGACCTGGGCGCCGAGGTGACCGTGCTGCAGGCGGCGGTCGAGGTGCCGGCGCCGGAGGGGGTGCGGGTGGTGGACACGCCGAGCGCCGCCGACCTCGAGGCCGCCGTGGGGCGGGAGTTCCACGAGGCCGGGGCGGACCTGCTGGTCATGGCCGCCGCCGTGGCCGACTACCGGCCCGCGCAGGTGGCGACCACCAAGATCAAGAAGCAGGACGACGGTGCCGGGCTCACCCTGGAGCTCGAGCGGACGCCCGACGTGCTCGCCGGGGCCGTGCGCCGCCGCGACGCCGAGGCCGCGCAGCACCCGCAGGAGCGACGGCAGGTGGTGGTCGGCTTCGCCGCGGAGACTGGCGACGAGCACGGCTCGGTGCTCGACCACGCGCGCGCCAAGCTGGCCCGCAAGGGCGTGGACCTCCTCGTGGCCAACGAGGTGGGCCTGGGCGTGGTCTTCGGGCAGGAGGACACGACGGTGCACCTGCTCACCCCCGACGGCCCGGTGCGCGCGGTGGGCCCGGTGTCCAAGGACGAGGCCGCCCGGGCGGTGTGCGAGGCCGTGACGCCCCTGCTGGGCTGAGCTGCAGCCGGGCCGAGGTCGTCGGTGGAGGGGTCTAGGCTGTCGCCCGCGTCAACCCGGCGCACCCGTCAGACAGCAGCCGCTGCACAAGGAGCACCCATGGCACGTCTCTTCTCGTCCGAGTCCGTCACCGAGGGACACCCCGACAAGATCTGCGACCAGATCAGCGATGCGATCCTGGACGAGATGCTGCGGCAGGACCCGGACGCGCGGGTGGCCGTGGAGACCATGGTCACCACCGGGCTGGTGCATGTGGCCGGCGAGGTGCGCACCTCGGGGTACGTGGACATCCCGCGGGTGGTGCGCGACACCATCATCAAGATCGGCTACGACAGCTCCGAGAAGGGCTTCGACGGACGCACCTGCGGCGTCGAGGTGAGCATCGGCGACCAGAGCGTCGACATCGCCGCCGGCGTGGACGACTCCTTCGAGGCCCGGGAGGGCGCCTCGGAGAAGTACGACCGGCAGGGCGCCGGTGACCAGGGGCTGATGTTCGGGTACGCCAGCGACGACACCCCCGAGCTGCTGCCGCTGCCCATCTCGTTGGCCCACCGGCTGAGCAAGCGCCTGGCCCAGGTGCGGCAGGACGGCACGCTGGACTACCTGCGCCCCGACGGCAAGACCCAGGTGACCGTCGAGTACGACGGTGACCGCCCGGCGCGGCTCGACACCATCGTGCTCTCCACGCAGCACGCCCCGGGGGTGCCGCTGGAGGCGCTGCTCACCCCCGACCTGCGGGAGCACGTCATCGGGCCGGTGCTGGAGAACCTCGCCGAGTCGGGTGTGGAGCTCGACACGAGCAGCACCCGCCAGCTCATCAACCCGACGGGCATCTTCACCATCGGTGGGCCCATGGGCGATGCCGGGCTCACCGGGCGCAAGATCATCGTGGACACCTACGGCGGCATGGCCCGCCACGGCGGTGGCGCCTTCTCCGGCAAGGACCCGTCGAAGGTGGACCGCTCCGCCGCCTACGCGATGCGGTGGGTGGCCAAGAACGTGGTGGCCGCGGGGCTGGCCGCGCGCTGCGAGATCCAGGTGGCCTACGCCATCGGTGCCGCGCGCCCGGTCGGCCTCTACGTGGAGACCTTCGGCACCCACACCGTGCCGGTGGAGCGCATCGAGCACGCCATCGACGAGGTCTTCGACCTGCGCCCGGCGGCCATCGTGGACGCGCTGGGCCTCAAGCGCCCGATCTACCTGCCCACCTCGGCCTACGGGCACTTCGGCCGGACCACCGCCAGCGGCGTGGCCCGCGCCTTCCCGTGGGAGCGCACCGACCGGGTGGAGGCGCTGCAGCGCCTGGCGCACGCCTGAGCGGCGCCGTGGAGGAGGGCCTGCTCCCGGTCCCCGGCCTGGCCGTGCAGCGCACGGCCCCGCCGGGGGTGGGGGAGCTGGCCGCCTCGCACCCGGTGGCCCGGGTGCTGGTCTCCGGCGGCCTGCCGCACCTGGACCGGCCGTTCGACTACGTGGTGCCGGCCGACCTCGACGACGACGCGGTGCCCGGCGCGCGAGTGACCGTCACCCTGGCCGGGCGGACCGAGGACGGGTGGATCACCGAGCGCCTGACCGCCAGCGACCACCCCGGCCAGCTCTCGCCCCTGCGCTCGGTGGTCTCGCCGCTGCCCGTGCTCACGCCCGCCCTGCACGCCACCTGTGCGGCCGTCGCGGCCCACTACGGCGGCACCGTGGCCGACGTGGTGCGCCTGGCCGTCCCGGCGCGCCACGCCACCGAGGAGAGGGCCGCCCTCGCCCTGGGGGAGCCGGGGCCCGCCGAGCGGCCCGTCGCCCCGACCCCGGGACCGGTGTGGACCGGCGTGCCGGCCGCCGGGGCGCTGCTGGCCCGCATCGCGGCAGGGGAGCACCCGGCCGCCGCCTGGGTGGCCACGCCCGACGGGGGCGACCCCGCGCGCCACTGGGCGCACGGGCTGCTCGACCTCGCGGTGGCCGCGGCGGCCTCCGGGCGGGGCGCCCTCCTGCTGGTGCCCGACGACGCCGACGTGCAGACCGTGCTCGACCTCGCCGGCACCCGCTCCGAGGCCGTGCTGGGAGGGCTGGTGGGGCTCACCGCCTCGCAGGGTCCGCGGGCGCGCTACGCCGCTTGGGTGCGGGTGCTGCTGGGGCACGCCCGCCTGGTGGTGGGTACGCGGTCGGCGGCCTTCGCCCCGGTGGCCGACCTCGGGGTGGTGGCCTGGTGGGACGACGGTGACGGGTCCTGGTCCGAGCCGCGCACGCCCCGCCCGCACGTGCGGGAGGTGGCCGCCGCGCGCGCCCGCATCGAGGGCGCCGCGCTGGTCTCGGCCGGGCCCACGCGCACCGCCCGCGTGCAGTCCTGGGTGGAGTCCGGGCGGATGGCCGACCTCGCGCCGGCTGCGGGGACCGCCCGGGCCGCGGCGCGGGTCCACGTGGCCGGCGAGGGGGTGGACCAGGAGCGCGACGCCGCGGCCCGGCGGGCGCGGATCCCCTCGGTGGCCTGGCAGGCCGCCCAGCGTGCCCTGCAGCACGGGCCGGTGCTCGTGCAGGTGCCACGCACCGGGTGGTCGGGGGCGGTCCGCTGCCGGGAGTGCGGCACCGCGGCCGCCTGCCACCTGTGCCCCGGGCACCTGGTGCAGCCGGGCGCGGGGCAGCCACCGCAGTGCGGCACCTGCGGCGAGGCGCCCCGTCACTGGGCCTGCACCCGGTGCGGGGGCCAGCGGTGGCGTCCTGCCGCGCCGGGCACGGAGCGCACCGCCCACGAGCTGGGCCGCGCCTTCCCCGGGGTGCGGGTGGTGACGAGCACCGCCGCCTCCCGCGTGGCCACGGTGGGGCCCGAGCCGGCGCTGGTCATCGCCACGCCGGGCGTGGAGCCCCGCCCCGAGGCCGGGTGGGCGGCGGCCCTGGTGCTGGACGGTGCGGTGACCCTGGAGCTGCCGGTGGCCGATGCCGAGGCGCAGGCCCTGCGGCGGTGGGTCTCCGGCACGGCCTCGGTGCGCCCGGACGGGCCCGGCATCGTGCTGTGCGGCGTGCCCGCCCACGCCGGCATCGACGCCGTGGAGGCCATGGTGCGGCGCGACCCGGTCTGGTACGCCCGCCGCCTGCTGGCCGAACGGACCCAGGCGCACCTGCCGCCCGCGGTCTCGCTGGTGCACCTGGTGGGGCACCGGCGGGACGTCGAGGGGTCCCTGCAGGAGTTCACCGCCGCTCTGGACGCCGCCGAGGTGGTGGGGCCGGTGCCGGTGGGTGCCGCGGCCCTGCCCAGCCGGTGGGACGACCTCGACCCCGAGCAGGCCGCCCAGGCCTGGGTGCGCGTGCCGTGGGCGCACCACGCCGAGCTGGCCCGCACGGCCCACGACCTGCGCGCCCACCGGTCCGCGCGCCGCGCCACGGGACAGCTGGTGATGACCGTCGACCCGGAGGACTGGGTGGCTCCGTAGACTTGCTCCTCGTGCGCATCCTCTTCGCCGGAACCCCGGACGTCGCCCTGCCCGCCCTGGACCACCTCGTGGCCGCCGGCCGGGCAGCGGACGGACCCGACCGACCCGAGGTGGTGGGGGTGCTGACCCGGCCCGACGCCCGCGTGGGGCGCGGCCGCAAGGTGCGCCCCAGCCCAGTCAAGGAGCGGGCCACCGAGCTCGGCCTGCCGGTGCTGGAGAGCGACCGGCCGTGGGAGGACGACACCCTGGCGGCCCTGCGCGAGCTGGCGCCGGACGTGGCCGGGGTGGTGGCCTACGGCGCGCTGCTCCCGGCATCGGTGCTGCAGGTGCCCGCGCACGGCTGGGTGAACCTGCACTTCAGCCTGCTGCCCGCCTGGCGGGGGGCGGCGCCGGTGCAGCGCGCGCTCATGGCCGGGGACGAGATCACCGGGGCCACCACCTTCGTGCTCGACGAGGGCATGGACACCGGCCCCGTGCTGGGCACGCTCACCGAGGCCGTGCGCCCCACCGACACCGCCGGCGACCTGCTGGACCGTCTGGCCCACGCCGGGGCGCCGCTGCTCACGCAGAGCCTCCTGGGCCTCGTGGACGGCTCGCTGCAGCCGATCGCCCAGCCGGCCGAGGGGGTCTCGCGTGCGCCCAAGCTGACCGTGGCGGAGGCGGAGCTCGACTTCGCGCTCCCGGCGTTCGCCGTGGCGCGGACCGTGGCCGGGTGCTCCCCGGCGCCGGGGGCGTGGACGACCTTCCGGGGCAACCGCCTCAAGGTGCTGCGTGCCGCAGCCGGCCCGGCCGTGACCGACCTGGCGCCCGGCCGCATCACCGTGCGCGAGGGGGCGGTGCTGGTCGGCACCGCGGCCGGCGCGCTGCGCCTCGTCAGCGTGCAACCGTCGGGCAAGCAGGAGATGGATGCCGACGCCTGGGCACGCGGTGCCCGTTTCGACGATGAGGAGGTCCTCGGTGGCTGAGCAGGAGAACACCCGGTCCCGGGGCGGGCCCCGCCGGGACGACCGCCGGGGCGAGCGGCGAGGTGGCCCGCAGGGCCAGCGCCGCGAGGGCGGCCCCCGCGGCGAGCACGGGCGCAGCGCCCACGCCCCCCGGCAGCGCTCCCGCAAGGCCGACGCCCCGCGCACCGCCGCCTGGCACCTGCTGGGGGGCGTCGACGAGGGGGCCTACGCCAACCTCGAGCTGCCCCACGTGATGCGCCGCTTCCGCCTCTCGGGCCGCGACGCCGCGTTCGCCACCGAGCTGGCCTTCGGCACGGTGCGCAGGCAGGGCTTCTACGACCTGGTCATCGCCAGGGCCACGGGCCGCGAGGTCGAGGGCCTGGACCCCGAGTTGCTGCGCACCCTGCGGCTGGGCGCCCACCAGGCCCTCTCGATGCGGGTGCCTCCCCACGCGGCGGCCGACCAGACCGTGGCCCTGGCCCGGTGGGTCAACGGCTCCGGCCCGGCCCGCCTGGTGAACGCTGCCATGCACCGCATGACCGAGAAGGACGCCGAGGCGTGGATGGACGAGGTCACCGAGGGCCTGTCCGGTCCCGACCTGCTCGCCGCCCGCCACTCCCACCCCACGTGGATGGTGCGTGCCCTCATGGCCGGCCTGCTCGACCGCGGCCGCCCCGCCGAGGAGGTGGAGGCGCTGCTGGAGAGCCACAACACCCCGGCGCTGGTCTCCCTGGTGGCCCGACCCGGCTGGGTGGAGGTCGACGAGCTCCTCGAGCAGCCCACGGTGGAGGACGGCCGCTGGGCGCCCACCGCGGTGACCCTCACCGAGGGCGCTCCCGGCGGGATCCGTGCCGTGGAGGAGGGCCGCGCCGGTGTGCAGGACGAGGGCTCCCAGCTCGCCGCCCTCGCGCTGGCCGGCGCCCCCACCCTCGGTGAGGACACCGGCGCCTGGCTCGACCTGTGCGCCGGCCCCGGCGGCAAGGCTGCCCTGCTGGCCACCACCGCGCACCGCCGTGGTGCACGCCTCGTGGCCAACGAGGTGCACCAGCACCGCGCCGATCTCGTGGAGCGTGCCCTGCACCCGGTGAACGTGCCCGAGGCCGACCAGCCCGAGGTGGAGGTGGTGGTCGGCGACGGCGCCGAGTACGCCACCGCCCACCGGGACGCCTTCGACCGTGTCCTGGTGGACGTGCCGTGCACCGGGCTGGGGGCGCTGCGCCGCCGCCCGGAGGCCCGGTGGCGCCGCCAACCGGCCGACCTGGCCCAGCTGGCCCCCACGCAGCGTGCGCTCCTCGGCGGAGCCCTCGACGCGGTGCGCCCCGGCGGCGTGGTGGCCTACGTGACCTGCTCGCCCCACCCGGCCGAGACTTCGGTGGTGGTGGACGACGTGGTGGCCCGCAGGGGCGACGTGGAGCTGCTGGAGGTGGCGCCCGTGCTGCGCGAGGTGGCCCCCGCCCTGGCGGACGCCGAGCTCGAGATGGCGGCCGGCGCCAAGGGTGCCCGTGCCACCTCGGTGCAGCTGTGGCCGCACGTCCACGGCACCGACGCCATGTACATCGCCCTGCTGCGCCGCACCCCGGAGGCCTCATGACCCGCCCCCTGCACGTCCACCCCAGCATCCTGGCCAGCGACTTCACGCGGCTGGGGGCCGAGCTGCAGCGCATCGTGAGCGCCGACGCCGCCCACGTGGACGTCATGGACAACCACTTCGTGCCCAACCTCACCATCGGCCTGCCGGTGGTGGAGGCCCTGCAGAAGGTGACCCCGGTGCCGCTGGACCTGCACCTCATGATCGAGGAGGTGGACCAGTGGGGACCGCGCTACGCCGAGACCGGCGCGCACTCGGTGACCTTCCACGTGGAGGCCAGCCGCGACCCCCGCCAGCTGGCGCGCGACCTGCGCTCGGCCGGCTCCCGCGCCGCGATGGCGCTCAAGCCGGGCACCCCCTTCGCGGACTACGCCGACCTGCTGCCCGAGCTGGACATGGTGCTGGTGATGACCGTGGAGCCCGGCTTCGGCGGGCAGTCGTTCATGCACGACCAGCTCGAGGTGGTGCGCGAGGTGCGCCGGGCGGTGGGGGAGTCCGGGCTCGACCTGGCGATCCAGGTGGACGGCGGCGTGGACGTCGACACCGTGGTCGACGCCGCCGCGGCCGGGGCCGACGTGTTCGTGGCCGGGTCGGCCGTGTTCCGCGGTGACGACGTGGCCGGCGCCATCGCCGACCTGCGGGTGGGTGCCCTGCGAGGGGCGCGCAGCCAGGGCGACGGCGAGCCGGGGAGCGGCCGATGAGCCGCCGGTCCGCGCCCGACGCCGCGCCCACCCCGGACGCCCTGCGCCCCTTCGTGCCCCGGCGCGGCCGGTGGGTGGCCATGGGCTCGGCGGTGGTACTCGTGGTGATGTTCACCGCCATCGCCGTGCTCGCGCCCGGGTTCACCCCGGTGGACCGCACGATGACCGTGCTGGCCGGCCTGGGCATCGCGGCCTTCCTGTGGCGCTACGCGATGATCCGCGCGGTGCCGGACCGGCAGGGCATGACCGTGCGCAACCTCTTCACCACGCAGCGCGTCGAGTGGTCCGAGGTGCGCGGTGTGGTCTTCACCCCCGGCGACCCGTGGGTGCGCCTGCAGCGCACCGGTGGGCAGGAGGACCTCGCCGTCATGGCCGTGCAGGCCGCTGACGGGGAGGCCGTCTCGCAGGCCGAGGCGAGCCGCCTGGCCGGCATCGTCCAGGCGCTGCGCGGCTGAGGCGCGGAGGCCCGCGCTGCGGACGGAGCGGCTCAGTCCTCGTCGCGGGCGGCGTGGCGGTCCCGGTAGCGGGAGGGCACGCGGACCCGTGCCTCGCCGTAGGACAGCCCGGTGACCATGTACATGTCCACGATGATGGAGCGCACCTGGGCGCGGATCACCTCGGCGCTCAGCGAGGGGTCGTCGGCCTGGTGGTTGCTCAGCTCGGCGAGCTCGCCGAGTTCGAGGCGCACCGACCCCATCGAGTCCGGGTCGTCCAGGGCGTCGACGAGCAGGGCGGCCACGTCGGCGGCCTCGGCCACGAGCTCCACGTAGGCGTGCGGGACGGGTTCCCCCTCGAGGATGGCCACGTCGGCGCGGCGTACCAGCACGCGGGCGTTGCGCACCAGCCGGTCCAGTGCCGTGACCTGCCGGTCCATGCCGCGCAGGTCGCGGCGACGGCGCCACTGCCAGGGCACGGTGTGGGCGATGGCCGAGCCCTCCTCCACCTGACTGCGCATCTCGCTGATGAGCCGGTCGGTGTAGCGGGCGTCGCGCAACGCCTCGCCGACGATCTTCTCGTCGCGCTCGCTCAGGCCGTGCGCGGTGCGGTCGAGCAGGCGGGAGACCTCCCGGGTGAGGCGGCGCGCCACGCGGCGCGGCTTGTGCAGCGGCGACATCGGGTTGAGGGCCGCGATGGCCACGGCCACCAGCCCGCCGATGACGGCGTCGACCCAGCGGGAGAACGCCCCACCGGGCAGCACGGTGGCCGTGGCCACCACCACGCCCTGCACGCCGGCCTGGATGGTGAGCAGGCTGCCGGCTCCCCAGACCGAGGCGGCCACCATCGCGAGCATGGCGATGAGGGCGGTCTGCCACGCCCCCGCGCCCAGGAAGTGGAGGATGAGCTCGCCGGTGAAGATGCCGGTGGCGGCGCCGGCGGTGATCTCCAGGGCCCGGGTGATGCGCTGCCCGAAGTTCATGCCCAGGCAGACCACGGCCACCACGCCGGCGAAGATCGGGGCCTCGTGACCGAACACGTGGTGGGCCACCCACCACGCGATGCCGGCACCCGCCGAGGCCTGGAGGATGGGCAGTATCCGCTCCTGGAGGTGGTCACGGCGGCGACGGGCGGCGGAGGCCGACCAGCGCCGGGCACGTTCGAAGGCCCGGAGCTGCCGGGCGGCCTCGCCCTGCACCCTGATGCTGCCGGTGGTCGTCCGCCGGACCGGCGTTCCGCTCACGCCCTGCTCCTCTCCTCGTCGACGCCTGACCGCTCCACGAGCTGGTCGTGGTGCGGGGGGTGGGCGGCCAGCAGCCGGTCCTCGGCCCGGGCCCAGCCGTGCCACCATGGTGGGGTGCCGGGCGCGGTGCTGGTGGCGTCCTCGCGCCGTGCCACCGCGGTGCGCCGCAGATCGGCGGGGGCCTGCAGCCAGACCACGTGGTCGTAGGCCCCACGGGCCGGTGGGGCCGAGCAGCCCACACCCTCCACCACCACAACACCGGTGGGCGGCAGATCCATCCGGCCCAGGGCGGTGTACCGCTCGACCGCCCAGTCCCAGCGGGGCCAGGTCACCGCGGTGGCGCCCTCCCGCAGGGGGCGCAGCACGTGCCAGTCGAGCAGCGCGGGGGCCGCCGTGAGCCCCTCCCAGCCGGGGTAGAGCTCCTCCACGGCCACCAGCCCCACGTGGTCGGTGGGCACGCCCAACCGCTCGGCGGCGTGGGCGCGGAGGTGGGCCGCGTAGGTGGTCTTGCCGGAGCCGGAGCGTCCGTCGACGGCCACGAGCACCGGACGCCCCCGACCCACCCGGTGCGCCACGGCCGCCCAGGTCTCCCGGACGGCCGCGGCGGTCACCGGGTCGGCACCCACCTCAGAGGGCCCGCCGGTGGGCGCGCAGGGCCGCCACGTCGGCCGGGTCGCCCTCGAGGGTCACGCGGGCGGCGTCCTCGCGGCCGAAGGAGAAGAGCAGCAGCTCCACCGGCTCCCCGGTCACCACCACGGTGTTCCGCCCCGCCGGGGGACGGCGCACGGCGGCCCGCCCGGTGCCGGGGGCCACGAGCACCACGCCCACCGGCGCCTTGCGGTGGGTCAGGCGCGCGGCCCGGGAGACCGCGGCCCAGGCGGCCTGCTGGAGATCGGCGTCCTCCCGGGGCTCCCAGCCCGGGGTGGCGCGGCGCGCGTCCTCGTGGTGCACCACGTACTCGGCGATGTTGATGGCCGGTCCCACGCCGGGCAGGGCGAAGGGCATCCACGGTGCGGGCCCACGGGAGAAGGTGGCCAGCAGGGTTCCCCAGTCCCGGGCGGCGAACTCGTCCTGCACCGCGGCGGTGTGGGAGCGGGCCGGGCCGGGCAGCCCGATGCCGGGCAGCACGTCGGGACGGCGCTCTCGCACCACCATGTGGGCGAGCATGTCGCGGGTGGTCCACCCCTCGCAGAGCGTGGGGGCGTCGGGGCCCAGCGAGCGCAGCGTGGCCACGAGGGCGGCACGCTCGCGCTCCACCAGGGCGGCGGTGCTCGGGCGGGTGTCGGAGGACGGGTTCGCGGACGCGGTGGGAGCCATGCGGCCATCCTGTCACCGCCGACCGACAACCTGCTGGACGGTGCCCGGGCGCCGGCTGGGAGGGCTCCCGCAGGAGGTCGTCGGTGCTGCGTGAGAGTGTGAGGTCCACGTCACCCACCTGTCCACGGAGGTCCCTCGTGCGCGTCGCCACCGGCCGGTCGTCCACCGACCTGCTCACGGAGCAGGTCTCCGGCGTGGAGGCCCTCGCGGTGGTGTGGCGCGGCATCCGCCGGGAGCCCGGCTGGTTCACCCTGGCCGTGCTCGGCTCCGTGGTCTGGGCGGGGTCCATCGTCGGGGTTTCCCGCGCCGTCGGCTGGGCGGTGGAGCACGTCGTCGAGCCGGCCGCCGGGCAGGGTTCGGTCACCTGGCGGGCGGCCCTCACCGGCTTCGCCGTCGTCCTGGGCGCCTACCTCCTCCAGGCGGCCTCGATGCTGGTGCGGCGCCTCTCGGCGGGCCTCGTGACCTTCCGGCTGGGTGCCACCTACCGGCGGCTCGTCACGGACGCCTACCTGCGCCTGCCGCTCTCGTGGCACCGGCGGCACCCGGGCGGGCAGCTGCTGAGCAACGCCAACGCCGACGTCGACACCACCTGGCGCATCTTCATGCCCCTGCCCATGTTCGTCGGAGTGCTCTTCCTGCTGGTCTTCGCGGGGGTCTCGATGTACCTGGTGGACCCCCTGCTGGCCGCGGTGGGGGCCGTCGTCTTCCCCGTGCTGGCGGCGCTGAACATCTGGTACCAGCGGGTGATGTCGCCCCGGGCGCAGACCACCCAGGAGCTGCGCGGCGAGGTCTCGCGGGTGGCGCACGAGAGCTTCGAGGCCGGGCTGCTCGTGAAGTCGATGGGGCGGGAGGACGCCGAGGCCGGGCGCTTCGGTGCCAGCGCCACCGACCTGCGCGACGCGGCGGTCTCCATGGGCCGGGTCCGTGGCCTGTTCGACCCCCTCATCGAGGCCCTGCCGCAGGTGGGCACCCTGGCCGTGCTCGTGGTGGGCACCTGGCGGGCGTCCCACGGGCACGTGAGCACCGGCGAGGTGGTGCAGGTGGCCTATCTGTTCACCATGATGGCCATGCCGGTGCGGGCCCTGGGCTGGACGCTCTCGGAGGCCCCGGCATCGGCGGTGGGCTGGCGACGGGTGCAGGCCGTGCTCACGGCCCCGACCGGTCCGGCGGCCGGGACCCGCCGGCTGCCGGGGACGGGCGGGCTCGCGGTGCGCGTGCGCGGACTCGTCCACGCCCACGAGGACGCCTCGGACGACCCGGCGCTGCGGGGCGTGGACCTCGACCTGCCGGCGGGCTCCACGGTGGCGCTCGTGGGGGCCACCGGGGCGGGGAAGTCGACGCTCGCCTCGGCGGCGCTCGGACTCGTGCGGCCGACCGCGGGCACCATCGAGTACGACGGGGTGCCGCTGGAGGAGGTGGCGCCCGAGGCCCTCGTGGGGGCGGCCTCCCTGGTGGAGCAGACGGCCTTCCTCTTCGACGACACGGTCCGCTTCAACGTGGCCCTGGGCGCCGACCTCGGCGACGAGGAGCTCTGGGCCGCCCTGGAGCTCGCACAGGCGGCCGACTTCGTGCGCGCCCTGCCCGACGGGCTCGACCAGCAGGTGGGGGAGCGGGGCGGCTCGCTCTCCGGCGGTCAGCGCCAGCGCATCGCCCTGGCCCGCGCCGTGGTCCGCCGCCCGCGGTTCCTCGTCCTCGACGACGCCACGAGCGCCCTCGACCCGGCGGTGGAGCAGGCCGTGCTCTCCCGGCTGCGGGAGGCCCGGGCGGGCATGACGGTGCTCGTGGTGGCCTACCGCATGGCCACCATTGCGCTGGCGGACACGGTCGCCTACCTCGAGGACGGCCGGGTGGTGGCCACCGGCTCTCACGCCGAGCTCATGGCCAGCCAGCCCGGCTACGCCCGCGTGGTGGGGGCCTACGCCGTCGACCACGCCCAGCGGCAGGAGCAGGACGGGGGCCGGGCATGAGCACGCGGACGCAGGAACCTCTCGAGCAGGGCCGTGGGTCGCGGATCGGTGTCTCCGAGGCGGGGACGCTCGCCACGGTCCGACGTGGCCTCGCGCTCTCCCCGGAGCTCACGCGCGGGTTCGGGCTCACGCTCTTCCTCGCGGGGCTGGCCACCCTCGGACGCCTCGCGGTGCCCGTGGCCGTGCAGCAGGGCACCGACCACGGGCTGCTCGCCGAGGGCGGCCCCGACGTCCGGTACACCCTGCTCATGGCCGGCGCCACGGCCCTGGTGGTGGTGCTGCTCTCGGCGGCCACCTACGCCGTCAACGTGCGGCTGTTCACGGCGGCCGAGAGCGGGCTGGCCACCTTGCGCACCCGCGCCTTCCGCCACATCCACGACCTCTCGGTGCTCACCCAGAGCACGGAGCGGCGCGGTGCGTTGGTCTCCCGTGTGACCAGTGACGTCGACACCATCAGCCAGTTCGTGCAGTTCGGCGGCATCATGCTCATCCTGTCCGTGGGGCAGGTGCTGGCCGTGACCGTGCTCATGGTGCTCTACAGCCCGTGGCTCGCCCTGACCGTGTGGCTGACCTTCCTCCCGATGCTGCTGGGCATCCGCCGCCTGCAGCCGTTCGTGGGACGCGGGTACACCCGGGTGCGCGAGCGGGTCGGCACCATGCTGGGCGCCATCACCGAGTCGATCGCCGGCGCCTCCACCATCCGGGCCTACGGCATCCAGCAGGTCACGCGGGAGCGCACCACCGAGGCCGTGCTCGCCCACCGGGCCGCGGCCGTCCGGGCCCAGACCCGCACCGTGACCGTCTTCACCCTGGGCATGCTCTCCTCCGGCGTCGCGGTGGCCGCGGTGGTGGGCGTGGGCGCCCTGCTCGTGGGGCGCGGCTGGATCAGCCTCGGCGAGATGGTGGCCTTCGTCTTCCTGGTGCAGCTGTTCACCGCCCCGGTCAACCAGGCCACGGAGATCCTCAACGAGCTGCAGAACGCCGTGGCCTGCTGGCGGCGCGTCATCGGCATCATCGACACCCCGGCCGACGTGGCCGACCCCGCGGACGGCGTCGAGAGCCACCGCGGCCCGGCCACCGTGACCTTCGAGGGGGTGTCCTTCGCCTACCCCCGCAGCGGGCGGGTGCTCCACGAGGTCGACCTGGCCTTCGAGGCCGGGCGGCGGCACGCCATCGTGGGGGAGACGGGGTCGGGCAAGACGACCGTGGCCAAGCTCATGACCCGGCTGCAGGACCCGGCCGAGGGCGCGGTGCGCCTCGACGGCGTGGACCTGCGGCAGATCACCTTCGCCTCGCTGCGGCGGCGCATCGTGCTCGTGCCCCAGGAGGGCTTCCTCTTCGACACCACGCTCGCGGAGAACCTGCGCTTCGCCGCGCCAGAGGCCACCGACGCCGAGCTGCTGGCGGCGGCCGACGAGCTGGACCTGCGGGACTGGGTGGACACCCTGCCGGCGGGCCTGGGGACCCCCGTGGGGCAGGCCGGGGAGTCGCTCTCGGCGGGGGAGCGTCAGCTCGTCGCCCTGCTGCGGGCCCGGCTGGCCGACCCGGACCTGCTCGTGCTCGACGAGTCGACCTCCGCGGTCGACCCCGGCACGGAGGTGCGCGTGCAGCGGGCGCTCGAGCAGCTCACGCAGGGGCGCACGTCCGTGGCCATCGCGCACCGTCTGTCGACCGCCGAGAACGCCGACGTGGTGGTCGTGATGGACTCGGGCCACGTCGAGGCGGTGGGGCACCACCGCGAGGTGCTCGCCGCGAGCCCGACCTACCAACGCCTGCACGCCTCCTGGGCGGCGCAGCGAGAGGACGTGAGATGACCAAGTCCCGTGTCGTGCTGACCGGCCTGGCCCTGTGCGGCCTGCTGGGCGTGCTGCTGACGACCACCTGGGTGTCCGGGACGCCCAGCGGGGGTCTCGGGGGCGGTGCTCCGGTGGAGCTCACGGGCTCCGAGGCCAGCAGCCTGGTGCGCCCCGCTCTGTTCACCGCCGTGGCGGGCCTGCTCGTCGCCGCCTTCCTGGGGCCGGTGGCGCGCCGGGTGGCCGGGGTGGTGGTGACGCTCTCGGGGCTGGCCGTGGCCTGGGCGGCCGCCGCCCTGCTGCTGGACCCCGAGGGGCCGGTCACCGCCCGCGCGGCCGAGGACTGGGGCCTGGCCGGCAGCGCCTCGGTGCACGCCGATGCGACCGCCTCCTGGGCGCCCTGGGTGGCGGCCCTGCTCGGCGTCCTGCTCGCCCTGGTGGGCGTGGCCGTCCTGGTGGCCCGCTGGCAGGGACTCGGCGCCCGGTACGAGCGCCGGGGGCAGGCGACCCGGACGGAGGAGCCCCTGTGGGACAGCCTCAGCCGCGGCGAGGACCCGACCTGAGATACTGACCCGAGCGCAACCCGCACGTCCCGAGAGGAACACCCATGACCCAGGCCCCGCACGCCCCGCAGCACCCCACCCGTCTGCCCGAGCCGCCGGAGGTCCACGAGGACCACGGCCACAGCACCGCGGCGTGGACCGGCACGATCCTCATGATCGTGGGCTCCGTCGTCATCGCGCTGGGCATCGTGCTGCCGAACGACGTGATGACCTACGCCGGTGTGGCCCTCACCGTCGTCGGTGCGCTCGCCTGGCCGATCATGGCCAAGATGGGGTTCGGCAGCAAGCACGGCCAGTGAGCGGCACGGTGCTGGACGCCATCGTCGACGGCGTCCGCGAGGACGTCGCCGCACGAGAGCGTGCAGTGCCCCTGAACGCCCTGGGCGAGGCCGCGGTGGCCCCGCCCCGCCCCGTCCTGGAGGCTCTCCGCACGCCGGGCGCCTCGCTCATCGCGGAGATCAAGCGCCGCAGCCCGAGCAAGGGCGACCTGGCGCCGATCGGGGAGCCTGCCGACCTGGCCCGCACCTACGCCGGCGTCGGGGCCGCGGCCATCTCCGTGCTCACCGAGGAGCGCCGCTTCGGCGGGTCCCTGCAGGACCTCGTGGCCGTCCGCGCCGCGGTGGACACGCCGCTGCTGCGCAAGGACTTCCTCGTCGGGGAGTACCAGGTCCGTGAGGCCCGCGCCGCCGGGGCCGACCTCGTGCTGCTCATCGTGGCCGCCCTGGACCAGCCCCTCCTGGCCGACCTGCTGGCCCTGACGCACGAGCTCGGCATGGAGGCCCTCGTGGAGGTGCACGACGAGGAGGAGCTCGAGTGCGCCGTCACGGTGGGCAGCCGCATCATCGGCGTGAACACTCGCAACCTGAAGACCCTCGAGGTGGACCCTGCCACCCCCGCCCGCCTCGTGCCGCAGGTGCCCGGTGGCGTGGTGGCCGTGAGCGAGTCCGGCATCCGCACCCCGCAGGACGTGCGCACCGCCGTGTCCGCCGGTGCCCGCGCCGTGCTCGTGGGCGAGGCGCTGGTCACCGCCGCCGACCCGGCCGCGGCCGCCGCGGGGCTCGTCGCGGCGGGTGCCGCCCCGGCCGACCCCACCCCCTCCGACCGGATGGGAGGAACCAGCCGATGACGGACCTCTTCAGCCCGCAGTTCGGCGAGTTCGGCGGCGCCTACGTGCCCGAGGCGCTCACCGCGGCCCTCACCGAGCTCGACGCCGAGTTCGAGCACGCTCTGGCCGACCCGGAGTTCGTGGCCCAGCTGCACGGCCTGCACGCCACCTACACCGGCCGCCCGAGCCCGCTCACCGAGGCCCGCCGCCTGTCCGCCCACGTGGGGGGCGCGCGGATCTTCCTCAAGCGCGAGGACCTCAACCACACCGGCTCGCACAAGATCAACAATGTGCTCGGCCAGGTGCTGCTCGCCGAGCGGATGGGCAAGACGCGCGTCATCGCCGAGACCGGCGCCGGCCAGCACGGCGTGGCCACCGCCACGGCCGCGGCCCTCCTCGGCCTGGAGTGCGTGGTCTACATGGGTGCCGTGGACACCCGCCGCCAGGCCCTCAACGTCGCCCGCATGCAGCTGCTGGGCGCCGAGGTGGTGGCCGTCGAGCACGGCTCGGCCACGCTCAAGGACGCCATCAACGAGGCCATGCGCGACTGGGTCGCCAGCGTGGACACCACCCACTACGTGCTGGGCACCGTCACCGGCCCGCACCCCTTCCCGACGATGGTGCGCCGCTTCCACGAGGTGATCGGCGCCGAGGCCCGCGAGCAGGTCCTCGCTGCGGTCGGGCGCCTGCCGGACGTGGCCGTCGCCTGCGTGGGCGGCGGCTCCAACGCCATCGGCCTGTTCTCCGGTTTCCTCGACGACACCGAGGTGGAGCTCGTCGGCTGCGAGGCCGGCGGCGACGGGGTGGACACCGGCCGGCACGCGGCGCGCTTCGCCACGGGCCGCCCCGGCGTGCTCCATGGCGCCGCCACCTACGTGCTCCAGGACGAGGGTGGCCAGACCCTGGAGACCCACTCGGTGAGCGCCGGTCTGGACTACCCGAGTGTCGGCCCGGAGCACAGCCACCTGCACACCACCGGGCGCGCCCGGTACGTGGCCGTGACCGACACCGAGGCGATGGACGCCTTCCGGCTGCTGTGCCGCACCGAGGGGATCATCCCCGCCATCGAGTCCGCGCACGCCGTGGCCGGGGCGGTCGAGGAGGCGCGCCGCCTGGGCCCCGAGGGCGTGGTGCTGGTGAACCTCTCCGGGCGCGGCGACAAGGACGTGGACACCGCGGCCCGCTGGTTCGGGCTCGTGGACGCCGACGGCGAGGCCCACCCCGAGGGCGACGAGGACACCGACGAGAACCCTGCACAGGGGGTCGAGGCATGAGCAACCTGCTGGACGAGCGCTTCGCCGCCTGCCGCGAGGCGGGCCGGGCGGCCTTGGTGGTCTACCTGCCGGTGGGCTTCCCCGACGTGGAGACCTCCCGGGCCGCGATGGTGGCCGCCGTGGAGGCCGGCGCCGACGTCATCGAGATCGGCATCCCGTACACCGACCCGGTCATGGACGGCCCCGTCATCCAGGACGCCGCCGACCGCGCCCTCGAGCAGGGGGCCAGCGTGGACGATGCCCTGGAGTGCGCCCGCGCCGTCGTGGACGCCGGGGGCGTGCCGGTGGTCATGAGCTACTGGAACCCGCTGCTGGCCCGGGGCGTGGAGCGCCTCGCCGGCGAGCTGGCCGGGGCCGGGGTGGCAGGTGTGATCCTGCCGGACCTGCCGCCCGAGGCCGCCGGTGCCTGGCACGCCGCGGCCGCGGAGCACGGCCTGGCCACCACCCACCTCGTGGCGCCGAGCACCACCCCGGAGCGGGCGGCCACCATCACGGCGGCGTGCAGCGGCTTCGTCTACGCCGCGAGCACCATGGGCGTCACCGGCGCCCGGGCCACGGTCTCCCACGCCGCCGAGCAGGTGGTGGAGCGGATCCGTGCCGTGAGCGACCTGCCCATCGGGCTGGGTCTGGGCGTGTCGTCCGGCGAGCAGGCCCGTGAGGTCGCGCGCTACGCCGATGGCGTGATCGTCGGGTCGGCGGTCGTTGCCGCGCTCGGGGCCGACAGCGGCCTGGACGGCAACGCGGCGCGCGAGGCGGACCCCGCCGCTCCGGACACCGCCTCCGTGGGAGCATCGGCTCCCAGCGGGCAGTCAGGTTCCGTTCCTACCTTCCCCCGCATGACGGCGCTGGTGCGTGAGTTGGCCGGCGCCCTGGACCACTGATCAGGAGAACTCGCATGCCCGTGGACACCTCGCCCCGCCCCAGCAGCGCCCACCGACCGAAGAACTCCTCCGGCGGGGGCGTGAGCAAGGCGCTCATCGCCCTCATCGCCGCCCTGCTCGTCGCCGCCCTCGTGGTGGTGGGCATCTGGGCCTTCGGCAAGAAGGACGACAAGCCCTCCTCCGACGAGAGCAGCACCTCCACCTCGTCGGGCGATGGGTCGGCCGCCCCGGCCAAGACGCCCAAGGGAATGAAGGCCGACAAGACCGGTGTGGTCGTGGGTAAGGCAGGCCGCCCGGAACTCGCCATCTTCGAGGACTTCCAGTGCCCCGGGTGCAAGGGCTTCGAGGACATGCTCGGTGAGGGCATCAGCCAGCGCGTCGACGAGGGCAAGCTCCAGGTGACCTACCACCCGAAGACCTTCCTCGACAACAACTTCCCCGGTGAGCACTCCACCCGCGCCGCGTCGGCCGCGTACTGCGCGCAGGACGCCGGCAAGTTCCGCGAGTACCACAACACGGTGTTCAAGAACCAGCCCGAGAAGGAGGGCGACGGCTGGACCGACGACGACCTCAAGCGCTTCGGCAAGGACGCCGGCATCGAGGGCGACGCGCTGAAGACCTTCGAGAAGTGCGTGGACGACAAGACCTACGCCGACTACGCCCTGAAGTCCGAGCAGTACTCCAACGAGCTCGGTGTGACCGGCACCCCGACCGTCTACCTCAACGGTGAGCTGATCGACCTGCAGCAGCTCAAGAGCAAGGAGGAGTTCTTCTCCAAGATCGACGAGGCCGGCGCCCCCAAGAAGTCCGACGCCTCGGCCACGAAGTGACCCTCCCGGCATCCATCCCCAGCCCCACCCAGTCGGTGTGGTGGCTGGGGCCCCTCCCGGTCCGCGCCTACGCCCTGTGCATCCTGCTGGGCGTGGGCGCGGCCCTGTGGTTGACCACCCGTCGCTGGGTGGCCCGGGGCGGTGAGGCCGACGACGTGCTCGATGTGGCCATGTGGGCGCTGCCCCTGGGGCTCGTCGGCGGGCGGCTGTACCACGTCATCACCTCGCCGGAGGCGTACTTCGGCGAGGGGGGCGAGCCGCTCAAGGCCTTCGCCGTCTGGGAGGGCGGCCTGGGCATCTGGGGCGCCGTGGCCCTGGGTGCCGTGGGGGCGTGGCTGTGCTGCCGCCGCCGCGGCTGGTCGTTCGGCTCCTTCGCTGATGCCGTGGTGCCCGGGCTGCTCGTGGCGCAGGCGTTGGGCCGGTTCGGCAACTGGTTCAACAACGAGCTCTACGGCGGCCCCACCGACCTGCCGTGGGGTCTCACCATCCACGCCTGGGACCAGTCCGCCGGCCGGGCCCGGGTGGACGCCGCGGGCGACCCGGTGGTGCTGGGAACCTTCCACCCGACCTTCCTCTACGAGGCGCTGTGGTGCCTGGCGATGGCGGGGCTCGTGCTGTGGCTCGACCGCATCCGCTCCTTCGCCGCCGGGCAGGTGGCCGGGCTGTACCTGATGCTCTACACGCTGGGGCGCTTCTTCATCGAGATGATGCGCACCGACGAGGCCAACACCTTCCTGGGTCAGCGCGTGAACGTGTGGGTCTCCGCGGCGGTGTTCGCCCTCGGCGCGTTCCTCTACTGGCGGGCCGGGCGCTCCGGCGAGCCGAGCCGCGCACGCGTGTGACCCAGGGGGCCCGTCCACGACAGGATGGGCCCCATGCGTCGCGCCAAGATCGTCTGCACCCTGGGCCCCGCCACCTGCACCGAGCCGGTCCTGCGCCGGCTCGTGGAGGCCGGCATGGACACCGCCCGTCTCAACATGTCGCACGGCGACCACGCCGAGATGGCCGGGTGGATCGCCACGCTGCGGCGCCTGGAGGCCGAGTCCGGCCGGGCCCTGGCAGTGCTCGTGGACCTGCAGGGGCCCAAGATCCGCACCGGCACCTTTGCCGACGGGCCGGTGGAGCTCACCGCCGGCCAGACCTTCACGCTGACCACCCGTGAGGTCGAGGGCACGGCCGAGGAGGTCTCCACCACCTACGCGGGCCTGCCCGGCGACGTGGAGCCCGGCGACATCCTGCTGCTGGCCGACGGGGCGCTCCAGCTGCGGGCCACCGAGGTCACGGACACCGACGTGGTGACCACGGTGGAGGTGGGCGGCGAGCTGGGCGACCACAAGGGCATCAACCTGCCGGGGGTGGCCGTCAGCGTGCCGGCACTGGGGGAGAAGGACGCCGCGGACCTGCGGTGGGCGCTCGACCAGGAGGTCGACCTCGTGGCGCTGTCGTTCGTCCGGTCGCCGCAGGACGTGCAGGACGTGCACGCGGTGATGGACGAGGTGGGCCGCCGCCTGCCGGTGGTGGCCAAGATCGAGAAGCCGCAGGCCCTGGAGCGCCTCGAGGAGGTGGTGGAGGCGTTCGACGGCATCATGGTGGCCCGCGGCGACCTGGGTGTGGAGATGCCGCTGGAGGACGTGCCGGTGGCCCAGAAGCGGATGGTGGACCTCGCCCGTCGCCGCGCCAAGCCCGTCATCGTGGCCACGCAGGTGCTGGAGTCGATGGTGCACAACCCCCGGCCGACGCGCGCGGAGGCCTCGGACTGCGCCAACGCGGTGCTGGACGGCGCGGATGCCGTGATGCTCTCGGCGGAGACCTCGGTGGGCGAGCACCCGGTGGAGGCGGTGGAGGTGATGACGCGCATCATCGCCAGCACCGAGGAGCACGGCCTGCAGCGGATGCGGGTCCTGGCGCAGGTGCCGGACACGGTCACCGGGGCGGTCACCTCGGCGGCGGTGCAGGTGGGCCACCAGGTGGGGGCGGCGGGCTTCGTCGCGTTCACCACCACCGGGTCGTCGGCCCGGCGCCTGGCCCGCACGCGTCCGGCGGAGCCGCTGTGGGCCTTCACGCCCGACCCGGCGGTGCGGCGCCGGCTGGCGCTCACCTGGGGCGTGCGGCCGGTGCTCGTGCCGCAGGTCGGCGGCGTCGAGGAGATGGTGGAGCAGGTGGACGCCGCCCTGGCCGGGCAGGAGGGGCTGACCGCGGGGGACCTCGTGGTGGTGGTGACCGGGACCCCCATCGGTGTGCCGGGGAGCGTGAACACCCTGCGCGTCCACCGTCTCGGCGGGGAGGGCTGAGCGCACCGGTGCGCGGGGGGCCGGAGCGGCCGGGGCTCCGCCGTTACACTGGCCCGCGCCGCGCGCCGGTGTGGTGGAACGGCAGACACGGAGCACTCAAAATGCTCTGCCCGCAAGGGCGTGCGGGTTCGAATCCCGCCGCCGGCACCCGACGAGACGCCCGCCCGACCAGATGGTCGTGGCGGGCGTCCGTGTGCACGGATCGCTCAGCCCTTGGGCGCGCTGAGCAGCGAGCAGGTGAGACGGCTGGTGCACACCCGCTTGCCGGCGTCGTCGGTGATGACGATGTCGTAGCTGGCCGTCGTGCGACCGCGGTGCAGCGGGGTGGCCACGGCGTGCACGTGCCCGGTGCGCCCGGCACGGTGGTGGGTGGCGCTGATGTCCACGCCGACGGCGGCGCGCTGCGGCCCGGCGTGGAGGGCGGCCGCGATGGAGCCGACGGTCTCGGCGAGCACCACGCTCGCCCCGCCGTGCAGCAGACCGTACGGCTGCGTGTTGCCCTCCACCGGCATCGAGGCCTCCACGCGGTCGGCATCGGCGTGCGTGATCTCGATGCCCATCTTCTGCGCCAGCGCGCCGGGGCCGAGGGAGAAGACGCGCGAGAGCTCCTCGGCCACGGCGTTCGGGGTCTGGGACTGCGGGGTGCTGTCGGTCACGGGGCCTCCTGGGCCGGTGGGTGTCGGTGCAGGGGCTTAGGCTGCCACGCGTGACTCGCCTGCTGCTGCTCGACGGACACTCGCTCGCCTACCGCGCCTTCTTCGCCCTGCCCGCGGAGAACTTCTCCACGGCCACCGGGCAGCACACCAACGCGGTGTACGGGTTCACCTCCATGCTCATCAACGTGCTGCGTGACGAGCAGCCCACCCACGTGGCAGTGGCCTTCGACCTCTCCCGGCAGACCTTCCGCACGCAGGAGTACGCCGAGTACAAGGCCGGCCGCGCCAAGACGCCCGACGAGTTCGCCGGGCAGGTCTCGCTGGTTCAGGAGGTGCTCGACGCGATGGGGATCGCGCACGTGGGCGTGGAGGGCTTCGAGGCCGACGACGTCATCGCCACGCTGGCCACGCAGGCCGGCCAGCAGGGCATGGAGGTGCTCATCTGCTCGGGCGACCGCGACGCGCTGCAGCTGGTGGACGATCGCACCACCGTGCTCTACCCGCGCAAGGGCGTCTCGGACCTGGCCCGCATGACCCCCGAGGCCGTGGAGGAGAAGTACGGGGTGCGCCCCGAGCGCTACCAGGACCTCGCCGCGATGGTGGGGGAGTCGGCCGACAACCTGCCCGGCGTTCCCGGCGTGGGGCCCAAGACCGCGGCCAAGTGGCTGGGCCTGCACGGCGACCTCGGCGGCATCGTGGACGCCGCGGACACCATCAAGGGCAAGGCGGGGCAGTCCTTCCGCGACCACCTGGACCAGGTGCTGCGCAACCGCCGCCTCAACCAGCTGGTGCGCGACGTGGAGCTGCCGCTGGCCCTCGACGACACCGCGTGGGACACCTTCGACCGCGAGAAGGTGCACGAGGTGTTCGACGCCCTGGAGTTCCGGGTGCTGCGCGACCGGATGTTCGAGTACCTCGGGCAGGAGGGCGCCGAGACGGCCGACGCCCTGGAGGTGGAGGCTGAGCTGGTGGCCCCCGGCGCGCTGGCGGACTGGATCGCGGCGCACGGGACCGGCCTGGTGGGGCTGGAGATGGTCTTCCCCGCCCCACCGTCGGTGGCCGGGCGGCACCGCACCGAGCCCACCGGCATCGCGCTGGCGGCCGGCGAGGGCGACGACGCGGTCACCGGGTGGTTCGACCTGGCCGGCCGGACCCCTGCCGACGAGGAGGCGCTGCAGGGCCTGTTCACCGCCGGGGCGGAGCGCCTGGCCGTGCATGACCTCAAGCGCGTGGTGCACGGGGCGCGGGTCATCGGGCTGCAGCTGGACGCCGTGGCCGTGGACACCGCCCTGAGCGCCTACCTGGTGCGCCCCGACCAGCGCTCCTACGACCTCGCGGACCTGTGCCTGCGCCACCTCCAGCGCGAGCTGCCGGCCGTGGAGGAGGACGGCGGCGCCGAGGCGCTGTTCGACGCCAGCGAGGTGGACGGCTCCACCGACGGCCTCACCACCGCCGCCCGCACCGCGGCGATCCGCGCGGTGGCCGTGCGCGAGCTGGCCCCGGTGCTCGCCCAGGAGGTCGAGGCCGTGGGTGCCGCCGGGCTGGCCCGTGACCTGGAGATCCCGCTGGCCCGGCACCTGGTGACCATGGAGGCCACCGGCATCGCGGTGGACAGCGACCAGCTGGCGGCGCTGGAGGAGGACTTCGCCGAGCAGGTGGCCGCCGCCCAGGCCGACGCGCACGCCGCCATCGAGGACGACTCGGTGAACCTCGGCTCGCCCAAGCAGTTGCAGGAGGTGCTCTTCGAACGCCTGGGGCTGCCCAAGACCAAGAAGACCAAGACCGGGTGGACCACGGACGCCGACGCGCTGGTGTGGCTCAGCGCCCAGGCCGAGGAGGGCTCGGCCGCCGAGGCCTTCCTGTCCGCGCTGCTGCGCCACCGGGACGTGACGCGCCTGCGTTCCACCGTGCAGGGCCTGCAGAAGTCCGTGGACGAGGACGGCCGCATCCACACCACCTACCAGCAGACCATCGCGGCCACCGGGCGCCTGAGCAGCGTGGACCCCAACCTGCAGAACATCCCCATCCGCACCGAGGCCGGGCGCCGCATCCGCGAGGTGTTCGTGGTGGGCGAGGGCTACGAGCAGCTCATGAGCGCCGACTACAGCCAGGTGGAGATGCGCATCATGGCGCACCTCTCCGGCGACGCGGGTCTCATCCAGGCCTTCAACGAGGGCGAGGACCTGCACGACTTCGTCGGCGCGCGCGTGTTCGGCGTGCCCGCCGACGATGTGACCCCCGAGATGCGCGCCAAGGTCAAGGCGATGTCCTACGGCCTGGCCTACGGGCTCAGCGCCTTCGGCCTGTCCAAGCAGCTCGGCATCAGCACGCCCGAGGCCACCGCGCTCATGGACGAGTACTTCGCCCGCTTCGGCGGCGTGCGCGACTACCTGCGCGAGGTGGTGGACGAGGCCCGCAAGGTCGGTTACACCCAGACGATGCTGGGCCGCCGTCGTCCGCTGCCGGACCTGGCCAGCACCAACCGGCAGCGCCGGGAGATGGCCGAGCGGATGGCGCTCAACGCCCCCATCCAGGGCTCGGCTGCCGACCTCATGAAGCTGGCCATGCTCCGGGTGGAGGACCGTCTGGCCGCCGAGGGCCTGCGCTCGAGGGTGTTGCTGCAGGTGCACGACGAGCTGGTGCTCGAGGTCGCGCCCGGCGAGGTCGAGGCCACCGAGCAGCTGGTCCGCGAGGCGATGGGCTCGGCCGTGGAGCTCGACGTGCCGCTGGACGTGAGCATCGGCACCGGGCGCAGTTGGCACGACGCCGCGCACTGA
>NZ_JBHLVH010000019.1:69876-98087 GCF_042433515.1 Kytococcus schroeteri
GCTCAGAAGAGGCCGACCACGTTCCCCTCGGCGTCGAGGTCGATGCGCTCGGCGGCAGGGTGCTTGGAGAGCCCCGGCATCGTCATGATCGACCCGGCCAGCGCGTAGACGTAGCCGGCGCCGGCGGCCAGGCGCACCTCGCGGATGGGCAGGCGCCAGCCGGTGGGCACACCCTTGAGCGTGGGGTCGTGGCTCAGCGACATCTGCGTCTTGGCGATGAGCACCGGCAGGTCGCCGTAGCCGCGCTCGGTGTAGCGCGCCAACGCCTTGGCGGCGGCCGGGGCGATGTCCACGCCGTCGGCGCCGTAGACGCTGGTGGCGATCTTCTCGAGCTTGGTCTCCAGGGAGTCGGTGAGCTCGTAGGTGGGGGTGAAGGTCACCTCGTCCTCGCAGGCCTCGGCCACGGCGCGGGCCAGCTCGCGGGCGCCCTCGCCACCGTCGGCCACGTGGGTGGAGACGGCCACGCGCGCCCCGGCCTCGGTGGCGACGCGGCGGATCACCTCGTGCTCGCTCTCGTGGTCGGTGGGGAAGGCGTTGATGGCCACCACCGGCTGCACGCCGAAGTTCTGGATGATCTCGATGTGCTTGCGCAGGTTGCCCGCGCCGGCCTCCACGTCCGCCGGGCCCTCGGTGAGCATCTCCGGCGGCAGCTCCTTGCCCACCTTCACCTCGAAGCGGTCGGAGTGCGCCTTGAGCGCGCGGACCGTGACCACCACGACCGCGGCGTCCGGGGTGAGCCCCGTGGCGCGGCACTTGACGTTGAAGAAGCGCTCGGCGCCCATGTCGGCGGCGAACCCGGCCTCGGTGATGAGGTAGTCGCCGGTCCGCGAGCCCACCTGGTCGGCCACCACCGAGGAGTTGCCGGTGGCGATGTTGCCGAAGGGGCCGGTGTGGATGAGCACCGGCGTGCCCTCCAGGGTCTGCAGCAGGTTGGGCTTCAGCGCGTCCTTGAGCAGCACGGCCATCGCGCCGGCGGCCTTGAGGTCCTCGGCGGTCACCGGCTCGCCGGCCTTCGTCCAGCCCACCACGATGCGTCCGAGGCGCTCGCGCAGGTCGGCCAGCGAGGTGGCCAGGGCGAGGATCACCATGACCTCGCTGGCGGCGGTGATGTCGAAGCCGGACTGGCGGGTCACGCCGTCGGCCGGGCCGCCGTTGCCCTCGATGACGGCGCGCAGCGAGCGGTCGTTGACGTCCATCACCCGGCGCCAGTCGATGGTGTGCAGGCCCAACTCGTTGCCGTGGTGCAGGTGGTTGCTCACCATGGCGGCCAGCAGGTCGTGTGCGGCGGTGACGGCGTGGAAGTCGCCGGTGAGGTGCAGGTTGAGCACCTCCATGGGCACCACCTGCGAGTAGCCGCCCCCGGCCGCCCCGCCCTTGATGCCGAACACCGGGCCGAGCGACGGCTGGCGCAGCGCGAGCACGGGGGAGTGGCCCTCCTTGGCCATGCCCTGGGCCAGGCCGACGGCGGTGGTGGTCTTGCCCTCGCCGAAGGGGGTGGGCGTCACGGCGGTGACCACCACGTAGCGGGCACGAGGGCGGTCAGCCAAGCGATCCACGGCGGCCAGGTCCACCTTGGCCACGTGGCGGCCGTAGGGCTCCAGCAGGTCCTCGGGCAGGCCCATGTCGGCGCCCACCTCGGGCAGGGGGCGCAGCTGGGCGGCGCGGGCGATCTCGATGTCAGACGGCAGCGGTGTCATGCCGGTCATCCTGCCCCAGCCCGACTCGTGGCGGCAGGGGGTCGTGCGCACCCGTCATCGGCCCGGTTTGGGCAGCGCGGAGGGTGACGGTAGGATCACCGGGTCCGACCCGTGCACGCTCTGCGACCTGTCCCGACGAGGGGCACCGGAGTGCGTCCAGCGGGGAGGGACGACTCGAGTACCTGTCCATCCGGACCCCGAGCACACCTGCGTGCCACTCCCGAGTGCGGGGGCCACGCGCCCGGGGCCCCATCCCAACTGTCCATCGGAGTTCCCACTCAATGACTTCCACCCCCACCGCTGCTCCTGCCGCCGACTTCGCTTCGCAGGAGGAGCTGCTCGCCGCCATCGACGCGACGATGAAGAACTTCGACGATGGCGACATCGTCGAGGGGCAGATCGTCAAGGTCGACCGCGACGAGGTGCTGCTCGACATCGGCTACAAGACCGAGGGCGTCATCCCCTCCCGTGAGCTGTCGATCAAGCACGACATCGACCCCGACGAGGTCGTCGAGGTCGGCGACACCGTCGAGGCCCTGGTCCTCCAGAAGGAGGACAAGGAGGGTCGTCTGATCCTGTCCAAGAAGCGCGCCCAGTACGAGCGCGCCTGGGGCACGATCGAGCAGATCAAGGAGGACGACGGCGTCGTCACCGGTTCCGTCATCGAGGTCGTCAAGGGTGGCCTCATCGTCGACATCGGCCTGCGCGGCTTCCTCCCGGCCTCCCTCGTGGAGATGCGTCGCGTCCGCGACCTGCAGCCCTACGTGGGCCAGGAGATCGAGGCCAAGATCATCGAGCTGGACAAGAACCGCAACAACGTGGTGCTGTCCCGCCGCGCCTGGCTCGAGCAGACCCAGTCCGAGGTGCGCACCTCCTTCCTCAAGGAGCTGCAGCGCGGTCAGGTCCGCCCGGGTGTCGTGTCGTCCATCGTCAACTTCGGTGCCTTCGTGGACCTGGGTGGCGTCGACGGCCTGGTGCACGTCTCCGAGCTGTCCTGGAAGCACATCGACCACCCGGGTGAGGTCGTCGAGGTGGGCCAGGAGGTCACCGTCGAGGTCCTGGACGTCGACATGGACCGTGAGCGCGTCTCCCTGTCGCTGAAGGCGACCCAGGAGGACCCGTGGCAGCTGTTCGCTCGCACCCACGCCATCGGCCAGATCGTGCCGGGCAAGGTCACCAAGCTGGTGCCCTTCGGTGCGTTCGTGCGCGTCGAGGACGGCATCGAGGGCCTGGTGCACATCTCCGAGCTGGCCGAGCGCCACGTGGAGCTGCCGGAGCAGGCCGTGCAGGTGGGCCAGGAGGTCTTCGTCCGCGTCATCGACATCGACCTGGAGCGTCGTCGCATCAGCCTCTCGCTGAAGCAGGCCAACCAGGTGGGTTCCGAGATCGAGGAGTTCGACCCGACCCTCTACGGCATGGCCGCCGAGTACGACGAGCAGGGCAACTACAAGTACCCCGAGGGCTTCGACCCGGAGACCAACGAGTGGCTCGAGGGCTACGAGGCCCAGCGCGAGGCCTGGGAGAAGGAGTACGCCGAGGCCCACGCCCGCTGGGAGGCCCACCGCGCCCAGATCGAGAAGGCTGCGCAGGAGGACGCCGAGGCCGCCGCGGCCCCGGCCGCTGCCACCTCGTACAGCTCGGGTGGCCCGTCCGAGGACTCCGTGGAGTCCGGCATGGGTGAGGGCACCCTGGCCTCCGACGAGGCCCTGGCCGCGCTGCGCGAGAAGCTCACCGGCAACTGAGTCGGTCCGCGGCCCGGCCGCGGAAGCGCTCTGACGGCCCCGTCCACCCCTGTGGTGGGCGGGGCCGTCCGCGTGGGCGGGGTGGACAGCAGACAGGAAGGACGTGCAGGTGGACGACGTGCAGACGGCGGGGGAGACCCGGGTGCTGCTGCTGGGTGGCACGGCCGAGGCGCGGGAGCTGGCCGCGCTGCTCGTGGACGCCGGGGTGCCGGTGACCTCCTCGTTGGCCGGCCGGGTGTCGCGTCCGCGGCTGCCGGTCGGGGAGGTCCGCATCGGCGGGTTCGCGGGCGTGGACGGGCTCGTGGACGCCCTCCGCGCGGGCCGGCACACCCACCTCGTGGACGCGACGCACCCCTTTGCGGTGGGCATGCGCACCCACGCGGTGCAGGCGGCCGAGCGGGCCGGCGTGCCGGTGGTGCGCCTGGCGCGGCCCGGGTGGCGGGAGCACCCGCTGGCGGCCACGTGGACCTGGGCCGACGACTGGTCCGCAGTGGCCGAGGCCGCCGCGGCGCTGGGGGAGCGGCCCTTCCTCACCAGTGGGCGGCAGACGCTGGGGCACTTCACGCACTGGGAGGACCGGGACGTGCTGGTGCGTGTGGTGGAGCCGCTGGCCCCCGGGGACGTACCGGCCCGGTGGACGGTGGTGCTGGACCGGGGTCCGTTCACCGTGGAGGCCGAGGAGCGGCTGCTGGCCGAGCACCGGGTTGACGTGCTGGTGACCAAGGACTCCGGGGGCGCCTACACCGCCGCCAAGCTCGAGGCCGCGCACCGGCTGGGGGTGCCGGTGGTGGTGCGCTCCCGGCCGGCCTCGCCGTCCGGGATGCCGGAGCTCAGCCGCGCCGAGGACGTGCTGCGCTGGCTGCGCGGGCGGCCCTGAGACCCAGCCGGGCCCCGACGGACCCCACGAGCACCACCTGCCCGATGCGGCGGGTCGCCGTCACGGCGCGCGGGATGTCGGCGGGGCCCACGGGGTGGCCGTCCCCGAGGGTGCCGCGGTCCTCGGTGACACCGGCGTAGGTGTTGCTTCCGCCGAGGCGCACCCCGAGCAGGGCGGCCAGGGCGGCCTCCACGGGGCCGGCGTTGGGGCTCGGGTGGGCCGGGGCGTCGCGGCGCACGGTGGCCAGGACCCGTCCGGCCCGGGGTCCGGCGAGGGCGGCGGTGGCTGCCACGGAGGCCCGGGCCGGCAGGAGGTTGAGCAGGTCGTCGGTGCGCGCGGCGGGGGTGCCGAACCGGGCGTACCGCGGGCTGCGGTGACCCACCATCGCGTCGAGGGTGTTGCAGCAGCGGTGCAGCACCACACCGGGGGCGCCGGCGAGCAGGCCCCAGACCAGGGTGGCGGCCACGGCATCGGACTGGTTCTCCGCCAGCGACTCCACCACGGCGCGGGCGAGGTCGTCCGGACCGGCGGCGGCGGTGTCGCGGCCCACCAACGAGCGAATGCGGTGGCGCGCCCCGGGCAGGTCACCGGCGGCCAGGAGGTCGGCCACGGCGGTGGCCTCCCGTTCCAGGGAGCGCCCGCCGAGGGCGGCCCAGGTGACCACGGCGGTGACCGCGGTGCGGCGCAGCGGGCCGCCCCGGGCGGCGAGGGCGGCGCCGCCCACCCAGGGGGCGGTGGCCAGCACGAGGTGGAGGGCGCCGCGGGTGCGCGTGGGGGCGTGGAGGCGCTGCTCGAGCCACCCGGCCCAGGTGCCGAACCACGCCACCGGGTGGTGGCGGCGCGGGTCGCCCAGGGCGCGGTCGAGGAGGTAGCCGGCCACCACGCCGGTGGCGGTGGGGTCGATGCCGGGGGTGCGCGTCATCGGGCGTCCTTGACGGTGAGGGGGCAGCCGGCCACGACGAGCTCGACCCGGTGGCACCGGGCGGCCACGGCCTGGTTGAGGCGCCCCAGCTCGTCGGCGAACAACCGGCCCGAGGCGTACTCCGAGACCAGGGAGAAGCCGACCTCGCCGCTCACGACGACGAGCTCGTGGTCGAAGCCGGCGACGGCGGTCAGCAGGGCGTCCACGCGGTCGGTCCACGCCGCGCGCCAGGTGGTGCCGGCCTCGTCGCCCCAGGCCCCGACCTCGCCGAGGTGGTGGGAGACCCAGGTGCCCAGCTCGTCGAGGAGCACCGGCCCGGTGGCGTCGGCGAGGACCGCTGGCACGTCGGTGGACTCGACCGTGGTCCAGGTGCTCGGACGGCGCTCCCGGTGGTGGCGGACGCGCTCGGCCCACGCGGGGTCGTCCTCGGTGACCGGGCCGGTGGCCAGGTAGGTGGCGGGAAGGTGGGCCAGGAGCTGCTCGGCGCGGGCGGACTTGCCCGAGCGGATGCCGCCGGTCACGAGCGTCCTCATGCCCACGCCCCCGCCGAGAGCACGACGAGCACGGTGGCCAGGGAGAGCTCGACGGCGGCGCCGAAGTGGTCTCCGGTCACGCCGCCGACGGCCCGCCAGGCACCCTGCGCGACGGCGAGGGAGGCGACGACGAGAGCCGCGGTGCAGGCGGGCGCGGCCAGGGCTGCCGCATCGCCCCAGCCGGTGAGCAGGAGCATGACGCCGAGGGCGACGGTGGCGGCGGTGAGCACGCCGACCAGGGCGGCGATGCCGACGGTGCCGGCCACGAGGGCCCCGAGCCCGCCGGGCCGGGCTGCCGGGAACGTGCGGAAGGCCAGCACGGTGCAGGCCGCACGGGAGAACGCGACCGCGCCGGCGACCTCCTCGGCCCCCAGGCCCCCGGCGGCGGCCGCCTGCAGGGCGAGTACGAGCACGAGGGCGGCCGTCCCCATCGGGCCGACGTCGCCGGATCGCATGATGGCCAGGGCGCGGTCGCGGTCCCAGCCGCCGCCGAGGCCGTCGACGGTGTCGGCGAGGCCGTCCAGGTGCATGCCGCGCGTGCCCCAGGCGAGCAGGGCGACGACCAACAGGCCCACCACCAGCGGCGCGAGGCCCAGGGCGTGGCCGGCGGCGGTGACCAGTCCCGCGCCGACGGCCAGCGGGAGGGCGGCCACCGGGGCGAGCACCATCGACCAGCCGCCCTCGGCGCGTGTGGGGGTGCCGACCTCGCCCACCGGCACGCGGGTCAGGGTGCCGACGGACAGCCGCAGGCCGCGTGCGGCCGTGCTCACGGGACCGCCAGGGCGTCGACGACGGGCCCGATGACGACGGCCACCGGGGCGTGCAACTGCTCGGCCCGCGCACGCTCGGCCGCGGTGGCCAGCTGTGCTCGGACGGTGCGCTGGGCGGGCGTGGAGCCGTTCTCCACCATCGCGACCGGGGTGTCGGCGGGCATCCCGGCGTCGCGCAGGGCGGGGGCGATGTGGGGCAGGTTCTGCAGGCCCATGAGCACCACGAGGGTGAGGCCGCTGGTGGCCAGAGCGGCCCAGTCCACCTGGCTGCGCGGGTCGCCGGGGGGCACGTGGCCGGAGACGACCGCGACGCCCTGCGAGGTGCCGCGGTGGGTGACCGGCACGTCGGCCAGGGCAGGGACGGCCAGGGCCGAGCTCACACCGGGCACGACCTCCACCGGGACACCGGCCGCGGCGCAGGCGAGCCACTCCTCGCCGCCGCGGCCGAAGAGGAAGCCGTCGCCGCCCTTGAGGCGCACCACCGTGCGACCGGCCAGCGCGTGCTCCACGAGGACGGCGTTGATCGCCTCCTGGCTCGTGGACTCCCCGCGCGGGATCTTGCCCACGTGCACCACGCGGGCGTCGGGGCGGGCCTGGTCGAGGACCGAGAGCGGCGCCAGCCGGTCGCAGACCAGGACGTCGGCCGTGCGCACGGCCTCCAGGCCCCGGGTGGTGAGCAGGCCGGGGTCGCCGGGGCCGCCGCCGACGAGCAGGACGCGTCCGGGCGTGGGCACGCCCTCCGCGGGCTCACGCGATGCGGGCGCCCCGTCCGCCACCTCCCCGCCGGCGCGGTGCACGGCATCGAAGGACCACGGGTCGGGGTCCGGCACGTAGGTGGCCCACCCGCGCGCCACGAGGTCGTCGAGCTGGGGCGTGCGCTGCGCCTCGGGCACGTGCACGGCGTGCCCCTGCTCGGTGAGGCGGGCGAGCAGGCCGGGCAGCTCGGGGCCGTGGCCGTGCACGAGCACGCGGGTCATCGGGGGCCTCCCTCGGGGCGGGGGGTGGTCAGGACGGTGGACAGGGCCGCCAGCAGCCGGTCGGTGGCCTCCGGCGGGCGGACGGCGAGGCGGACCCACGCGGCGCCGAGGCCGGGGAAGGTGTCGCAGCGGCGGACGGCGAACCCGGCGGCGCGCAGACCGGCGTGGACACCCACGCCGACGCGCACCGTGACGAAGGGCGCCACCGACGGCAGGGGATCCAGGCCCAGGGCGCGCAGACCGGTGACGAGGTGGTCCCGGTGGGCGGCGATCTCGGTGGCCCACCCGGCGACCTGCTGCTGCGCGGCGGGGGAGGCGGTGTGCTCCAGGGCGGCCAGCGCGAGGGCGTTGACCGACCAGTGGGGTTGCTGGTCGGCCAGTCGGGCGACCAGCCTCGGGTCGCCGGCGACGTACCCGGCGCGCACCCCGGCGATGCCCCAGGTCTTGGTGAGCGAGCGGACCACGAGCACGCCGGACAGGTGGTCGCGGTGCGCAGGGGCCAGGAGGGACTCGGCCTCGCCGGGCACGAGGTCCATGAACGCCTCGTCCACCACGAGCACCCGGTCCTCCCCGGCGAGCGCGAGGAACTCCTCGCCCCGGTGGAGCCGGCCGGTCGGGTTGGTCGGGTTGCCGACGACCACGAGGTCGGCGGGGCCTGCGGCGGTGAGCAGCCCGGCATCGAAGGGGGTGGCGGCGTCGACCGGCAGCACGACGGCGCGGGCGGGGCGTCCGGCGCGGCGCAGGGCCTCGTCGGGCTCGGTGAACTGCGGGTGCACCACCACGGGGTCGGTCGGCGTCAGGGCCCGCGCGACGAGGGTGAACGCCTCCGCGGCGCCGTTGGTGGGCAGCACCTGTGCCGGGTCGAGGCCGTGGAGGCCGGCGAGCGCCTCCTGCGCGGGCCGGGGGTCGGGGTAGCCGGCGGCGTCGGCCAGGGCGGCCTGCAGCACCGGCAGCAGCTCGGCGGCGGGCCGGGGCACGCGGACGTTCACCGCGAAGTCCTCCAGGCCCGCGGCCAGCTCGGCGTCGCCGTGGTGCGCTGCGCCCGGTGACGGCGCGGCGGCGTGCACCGCCTGGGCGAAGGCCACGCCGAGCCCGGGGTGGCCCACTGGGTGGGTGTGCAGGAAGGACGCGTGCAGGGTGGGGTGCCCGGTGCCGGCCGGGTCGGCGGAGAAGCCGTCGGCCGCCCCGTCCCACCGCCACGCCGGGGACTGGGCCTCCCCCTCGATGCGGGTGCGGTGGATCTCGTGGCCGCGCACCACGCCGCCGGCCGGGGCGAGCAGCGTGTCGGCCGGCGCGATGGCCTCGCGGTAGCCGAGCACCGAGCGCGCCCCCAGGTGCGCCGCGCCCGGGAGCACGCCGGCCATCGGGTGGCCCTCGAGCTGCTCCAGGAGCAGCAGCGTGCCACCGCCCTCGGCCCAGGTGGGCACGCCGGCGCGCACCGCGGCGGCGAGCGCCTCCAGGCCCGGGCGGCGGGCGGCCAGCGCCTCGGCGTGCACCTCCGGGTAGCCCCCGGGCAGCAGCAGTCCCCGCGTCCCCGGCGGCAGGGCGGTGTCCACGAGCGGGTCGAAGGGGACCGGCTCCAGGCCGCGGGCGCGCAGCAGCTCGAGCGTCTCGGGGTAGCAGAAGCCGCTCACGGGCCCGGCGGCCACGGCCACGACCGGTCGCACGCCGTCATCGGGCCCCTCGCCCCCGTCCGTCGCGCGCACCGGTGGCTCCCAGGGCGCCGCCTCCAGGGGCCCGGCGGTGCGGGCCAGGTCGAGCACCGCGTCGAGGTCCACGTGCTCGGCCACCACCACGCCGATCCGCTCCACGGCAGCCTGTGCGTCCTCGCGCTCCCCGGCGGGTACCAGGCCCAGGTGGCGGGCGGGGGAGGCCAGCTCGGCGTCGCGGGGCAGCACCCCCAGCACGGGGACGCCCACCTGTTCCACGGCGCGGCGCACCTCGGCGGCGTGCCGCGGCGACCCGAGGCGGTTGAGCACCACCCCGCCCACGCGCACCCCCGCATCGAGGGTGGCCAGCCCGTGCACGACGGCACCGACGGTCCGCGAGGCCGAGGAGGCGTCGACCACGAGCAGCACCGGTGCGCCCACCAGCTGGGAGACGTGCGCGGTGGAGGCCCACCCGTCGGTGCCCAGGCGCCCGTCGAACAGGCCCATGACGCCCTCGACGACGGCGACGTCCGCAGCGGTGGGCAGCGCGGCCGAGCGGGCGAGCACGGAGGCCACGTGGTCCTCGCCCTGCAGCCACGGGTCGAGATTCCGCCCGGGGCGGCCGGTGGCCACGGCGTGGAAGGTGGGGTCCACGAAGTCCGGCCCCACCTTGGCCGGCGCGACGGCGAGCCCGCGGGCGGTCAGGGCGGCCATGAGCCCGGTGGCCACGGTGGTCTTGCCGTGCCACGAGGCGGGGGCCGCCACCACGAGGCGGGGGAGGTTCACCACTCGATGCCGCGCTGTCCGCGCTGCCCGCGGTCGAAGGGGTGCTTCACCTTGGTCATCTCGGTGCTGATGTCGGCCACCTCGAGCAGGGCCGGGTGCGGGTCGCGCCCGGTGATGACGACGTGCTGGGTGCCGGGGCGCGCCGCGAGGGTCGCGGCCACCTCCTCGCCGTCCACCCAGCCCCACGTGATGGGGTAGGTGAATTCGTCGAGCACGTAGAGGCGGTGGGTCTCGGCGGCCAGCCGACGCTGGACCTCGCGCCAGCCCTCCAGGGCGTCGGCGGCGTGGTCCTCCTCGGACCCGCGGGTGCGCGACCACGACCAGCCCGAGCCCATCTTGTGCCACTCCACCGGGCCGCCCTGACCGGTGGTGGCGTGCAGCTCGCCGAGCGCCTCGAGGGCCTGCTGCTCGCCGATGCGCCACTTGGCGGACTTCACGAACTGGAACACGCCGATGGACCAGCCCTGGCTCCACCCGCGCAGCGCGAGGCCGAACGCGGCGGTGGACTTGCCCTTGCCCTGGCCGTGGTTGAGCACCACCACCGGCTGGTGGCGGCGCTGGTTGGTGGTGCGGCCGTCCTGGGGTGTGACGGGGGTCTGGCCCTTCGGCATCAGGCGGCCCTCCCTGCGGGTCGGTGGGCGGCCACGGCCTCGAGCAGGCCGTGGGCGGAGACGCTCTCCAGCGGTACGTGCGTGGCGCCCATGCGGTGGGCGAGGTCGGCGGCCAGGTGCATGCGGAAGCGCCCGGCCTCGCAGTCCACCACCACGGTCTCCGGCGCGGTGGCGTGCCACGCGTCGGCGATGGCGCGGGCGCGCTCCAAGGCGTTCTGGCCACTGGTGGCGCGGCCGTCGGTCACCAGGACCACCAGGGCGCGACGGCGCGGGTCGCGCACGGCCTCGGAGCGCAGCGTGGTGGCGGTGGTGGTCAGGCCCTCGGCCAGCGGGGTGCGGCCGCCGTGGGGCACCTCGGCCAGGCGGGCGGCGGCCAGGTCCACCGAGGAGGTGGGCGGCAGCACGAGGCGGGCGTCCTCGCCGGAGAAGGTCACCAGGCCCACCTTGTCGCGGCGTTCGTAGGCGTCCACGAGCAGGCTGAGCACGGCGGTCTTCACCGCGGCCATGCGCTTCCGGGCGGCCATGGAGCCGGAGGTGTCCACCGCGAAGAGCACGAGGTTGGACTCCCGGCCGCGCAGGCGGGCGTGCCGCAGGTCGTCGGGCAGCACGCGCAGGCGGCCGGTGGGCTCGCTGGCCCCGTGCGATGCCGTCGCGCCCGCCCGCCGTGTGGCCGCGGCGCGGACGGTGGCCGGCAGGTGCACCGGGCCGCGGCCGGTGGGCTCGGTGCCCACCCGCCGGCCGTGGGTGGTCTCGGCCTGGCTGCGGCGCCCGGCGGCCCCGTGGCCCAGGCCGCGGATCTCGAACCGGCGGGTCCGGTAGGGCGCGTCGGCGGCCGCCAGCCCGATGCGGGCGGGGCCGGTGGTGTCGTCGGCGCGGGGTGCGTCGTCGGCCTCGGCCGTCTCACCGCCGGGGGAGTCGGAAGAGTCGGTGCCCGTCTGCGGGCCCGACTGCGGCTCGGGCGGCGTGGGGCGCTCGCAACGGTCGTCCGCGGCGGGCTCGCCCGCATCGGGCTGGTCCCCGCCCTCCTGGGGACCGTCGCCATCCGGCGTGCCGTCGTCGCCGGGTCCCTCGGGACCCTCGTCGGGACCGTCCGTGGGCGGCTCGGGGTCCTCCTCGTCGAGCAGCCGGTCGAGCAGCTCCTCGTCGAGACCGGGCGGGTCGAACGGACCGCGGCGCCGCCGGTGGGCCAGGGCGAAGCGCGCGGCGGCCCGCACGTCCTCGCGCTCCACCGTGGTGCGCCCCTGCCACACGGCGTGCGCGGCCGCGGCCCGGGCGATGACGATGTCGGCGCGCATGCCGTCCACGTCGAAGCCGGCGCACACCCGCGCGATGGTGCGCAGCGTGCGGGCGTCGAGCACCACCTCGCCCAGCGCCGCCCGCGCGCTGCGGATCCGCGCGGCGAGCTCCTCCTGGGCGGCGGCGAACCGTGCGCGGAAGCCGGCGGGGTCGGCGTCGAAGGCCAGCCGGCGCTGCACCACCTCGGCGCGCACGCCGGGCTCGCGGGAGGCCGCCACGTCCACCGACAGCCCGAACCGGTCGAGCAGCTGCGGGCGCAGCTCGCCCTCCTCGGGGTTCATCGTCCCGACGAGCACGAACCGCGCCGGGTGCGTCAGGGAGATGCCGTCGCGCTCCACGGTGTTGGCCCCCATCGCCGAGGCGTCCAGCAGCAGGTCCACGAGGTGGTCGTGCAGCAGGTTCACCTCGTCCACGTAGAGCAGCCCGCGGTGCGCCTGGGCCAGCAGGCCGGGGCGGAACGCGGCACGGCCGGCGCCGAGCGCCTCGGCCAGGTCGAGCGCTCCGGCCACGCGGTCCTCCCCGGCGCCCACGGGCAGCTCCACCAGACGCGTCGGGCGGGAGGTGGCGGCCGCGTCCTCGTGCGGACCGTCCGGGCAGTCGGCGGCCGGGACGGCAGGGTCGCACGCGAAGCGGCAGTCCTCCACCACGTCCACCGGCGGCAGCACCTCCACCAGGCCGCGCACGATGGTGGACTTGGCGGTGCCCTTCTCGCCGCGCACCAGCACGCCTCCCACCTCAGGGGCGATGCAGCTGAGCACCAGGGCGAGCGACAGGTCGTCGGCGCCGACGACGGCCGTGAACGGGTAACGACTCATGGGTCCTCCTGGCACGTGACCGCGCGTGCCGGCATCGGGGCACCGGCGCGGACGCACCGGCGGCCGCGGGCGACGTCCTGACTCGCCCGAGAGGGCTCACAGTGGCGGGACCGTTCCGGACTCTCACCGGATTCCTCGCACGCGACGGGCGACATGATCGCAGACGGCTCGCCGCGTGCGACCACATAGGGTGACCGCCATGATCGAGGTGGTGGGAGTGGGCGAGGACGGCCCCGCGGGCTGGTCGCCGGCCGTCGCCGCCCTCGTGGAGGCCGCGCCGCGCGTGGTCGGGGGAGCGCGCCACCTGGCGATGCTGGAGCCGCGCCCCGGGCAGGAGCGCCTCACCTGGCCCTCCCCGCTGCGCGCCGGGCTGCCCGGCCTCTTCCCGGGTGCCGGCCGCGACGGCCTGACGGTGGTCCTGGCCTCCGGGGACCCGCTGCGCTCCGGCATCGGCACCACGCTGCTCGAGGAGTTCGGGCCCGGGGCGGTGCGCATCCACCCGGCGCTGTCCTCCGACACCCTGGCCCGCGCCCGGATGGGGTGGGCGGCGGAGTCCGTCGAGGTGGTCACCGTGGTGGGCCGCGACCCGCGGCGGCTGCTGCCCGCGCTGACGCCCGGCGCCCGCCTCGTGGTGCTCTGTTCCGACGGCGGGGGGCCGGAGGCGCTCGCGGGGCTGCTCCGCGAGGCCGGCTGGGGGTCGGCGCGGCTGACGGCCCTGTGGCACCTCGGCGGTGAGCGCGAGGGACGCCGCGAGGGCACCGCCGCCACCTGGGAGCCCGCACCCACGCCGGACCTCGTCGTCCTGTGCGTCGAGCTGCCGGCTCGCGGCGCCCCCACCGTGGGCACCGGGCCGGCGCCCGGTCGCCCGGACGCGCTGTTCACCGACGGCGGCATGATCACCAAGCGCGACCTGCGCGCCGCCGCTCTCGGGCGCCTGCGCCCGGTGCCCGGCGGCGTGCTGTGGGACCTCGGGGCGGGGTCCGGGTCGGTCGGCATCGAGTGGGCCCTGGCCGCCCGCGGGGCGCGCGCGGTGCTCGTGGAGCGCGACGCGGGGCGCGCCGCGGCCGCCGAGCAGGCCGCGGCGCGTCTGGGCGTGGCCGACCGCGTCACCGTGCTGCGCACCACCACCGCGGCCGCCGTGGCCGATGCGGACCTGCCCACCCCCGACGCCGTGTTCTGCGGTGGCGGCGTGACCGCCGAGGTCGTCGACGGCGCCCTGGCCGGCCTGCGCCCGGGCGGCCGGCTCGTGGCGCACGGCGTCACCGTGGAGACCGAGCAGGTACTGCTGGCCGCACAGGCCCGCCACGGCGGCGAGGTGAGCCGCACCGCCATCGAGCGCCTGGCGCCGCTGGGCCGCCTGCGCGGCTGGACCCCCGCGCGCACCGTGACCACGTGGAGCCTCGTCACCGGCGAGGGCGCCTGCACGGGAACCACCGACCACCCCACCGACCCCCGAGGAGAGTCGTGACCGTCCACTTCATCGGAGCCGGACCCGGCGCCGCCGACCTGCTCACCCTGCGCGCCGTCCGCCTGCTGGCGGGCTCGGCGGTGTGCCTGTACGCCGGCACCTACCTGGACGACGAGGTGCTGGGCCACTGCCCGCAGGGCGCGCGGCTGGTGAACACGCAGTCGATGACGCTCGACGAGATCACCGCCGAGATGGTCGCCGCGCACGAGGCCGGGCACGACGTGGCGCGGCTCTGCTCGGGCGACCCGTCGGTGTACAGCGCACTGGCCGAGCAGGCGCGCCGCCTCGACGCCGCAGGGGTGCCCTGGGACGTCTGCCCCGGCGTGCCGGCCTACGCGGCGGCCGCCGCGGTGGTGGGGCGCGAGCTCACCGTGCCGGAGGTGGCGCAGTCGGTGGTGCTCACCCGCGCGCAGAAGGACTCCACGCGGATGCCGGCCGGCGAGGAGCTGGCGAACTTCGCCCGCACCGGGGCCACGCTCGTGCTGCACCTGGCCATCCGGCACACCCGGCGGCTGGCCGCCGAGCTCACCGAGCACTACGGGGCCGACTGCCCGGTGGTCGTGGGCTCGCTGGTCAGCCAGCCCGACGAGCTCATCCTGCGCGGGACGCTCGCGGACATCGCCGACCAGGTGGAGGCCGCCGGGCTGCGGCAGGCCGCGGTCATCCTCGTGGGGCCGGCGCTGGCGGCCGGTGACACCGACTTCGTGGAGTCGCACCTCTACAGCTGCGACCGCCGCCGCGGCTGAGGCCGGGAGGCCCGCGGCGATGCCGGCCTCTCAGCCCTCCACGTAACGCGGCGTCCACACCCGGTCGTCGGCCGTCACCCGCGTGCTGCGGGCACCGACGAGCACCAGGCAGCCCATGTCCACCACCTCCGGGTCGAAGGACGCCAGGTCGGTGACCTCCAGTGCCTCGCCCTCCCGGCTCACCTGGCGGGCCACGGCCACCACGTGGTCACCGGGCAGCTCCTCGCGCAGCACCGCGACCACCTCGCCCAGCTGGTGCGGGCGCGAACGGGAGCGCGGGTTGTAGAAGGCCATCGCCAGGTCGGCGCGGGCGCAGGCGCGCACGCGGTCCAGCACCACCTCGAGGGGCTTGAGTCGGTCCGAGAGCGAGATGAGCGCGTGGTCGGCGCCCAGCGCGGCACCCGCCAGGGCCGATGCGGCGTGCGCCGCGGTCACGCCCGGCACCACCGTGACCGGCACCGCGCCCAGGGCCGCGGTGGCCGGGTCGGCGTCGCCGGCGGCCACCTCGCGGGCCTCGAAGACGGCTGCGGCCATGCCGAACACCCCGGCATCGCCCCCGGAGACCACGGCCACGTGGTGCCCGGCGGCGGCCAGCTCCAGCGCCTGGCGTCCGCGGTCCACCTCGACGGTGTTGCCGCTGGGCAGGCGCACCAGCCCGTCGCGCTGCGGCACGCGCGCCAGGTAGGGCGCGTACCCGATGACGTGCGTGGCCGCCGCGAGCACGGCATCGGCCTGCGGGGTGCGCAGGGCGTCGTCGCCCGGACCCAGCCCCACCACGTGCAGGGAGCCGCCTCCGCCCGCCGCCGGTGCGGCCTGCGGCACGGCGCGTCCCGCGGCATCGGCCCGGCGGTCCTGCCCGGGCACCACCACCAGGGCCATGTACGGCACCGTGGCGGGGTCCACCTCGGCCACGGGCAGCACCCGCTGCGTGCCGCGGCTGGCGTGCTCCACGTACACGGCGCGGTCCAGCACCCCGGCCTGGCGCAGCGCCTCGCGGACGGTGGGGAAGGTGCGGCCCAGCTTCATCACCACGGCGGCGTCGGTGTCGGCCAGGCGACGCGCCAGTTCGGCCACCGGCAGGGTGCCCGGCAGCACGGTGAGCACGTCCTCGTGGCGGCACAGCCCGGTGCCGACGGCGGCGGTGGCGGCCGAGGGGGAGGTCACCCCGGGCACCACCTCGACGGTGAACTCCTCGCCGAGCAGGTCGCGCACGTACATGGGCGAGCCGTAGAAGAGCGGGTCGCCCTCGGCCAGCAGCACCACGTCGCGCCCGGCGCGCAGGTGCTCGCCCAGGCGGGCGGCGCACTCGGCGTAGAAGGCCGCCAGGCGCTGGTGGTAGTCCTCGGTCGGGCCGGTGGTGACCGGGTAGACGAGCTCCTCCTCGGTCACGCCCTCGGCCAGGAACCCGGCCGCGATGGCGCGCGCGGTGCTGGGTCGGCGCGGGGCGCGGTGGTAGGCCACCACCGGCGCGGCAGCGATGAGGCGCTCTGCCCTGCGCGTGACCAGCTCGGGGTCGCCCGGTCCCACCCCGACGACGTGCAGGGTCCCGGCGATCACAGGATCTCCTGCGCGGTGGCCAGGGCGTTGAGCGCCGAGGCGGCCAGGGCCGACCCGCCCCGGCGACCGTGGACGGTGAGCCACGGCACCTGGCCGCCGGGCAGGTCGGCGTCGTCCAGGCGGTGGGCGGCCAGGGCCTCCTTGGACTCCGCCGCACCGACGAATCCCACCGGCATCCCGACGATCGCCGCCGGCCGCGGGGCCCCGGCGTGGAGCATCTCCAGCAGGTGGAACAGCGCCGTGGGTGCGTTGCCGATGGCCACCACCGCCCCCTCCAGGTCCGGCTCCCACAGCGACACCGCGGCGGCCGAGCGGGTGGTGCCCCACGCCTCGGCCAGGCCGGCGGTGCGGTCGTCGCGCAGCAGGCAGCGCACGGCGTTGTCCGCCGGCAGACGAGCGGGGGTGATGCCGGCGGCCAGCATCCGCGAGTCGGTGAGGATCGGCGCCCCGGCCTCCAGCGCGCCGCGGGCTGCGGCGACCACGTCGGGGTGCCCGGCCACCACCGCCGGCAGGGAGGTGTCGCCTGCCGCGTGCACCATCCGCACCGCCACGGGGTGCAGCGCCTCGGGCAGGTGGGTCAGGTCGGTCTCGCGCCGGATGGTGGCGAAGGACTCGCGGTAGATGGCCCGCCCGTCGGTCTCGTACGGGTAGGTGCGGGGCGGGGCGAGGGGCTCAGCCTCGGTCATCGAGGGCCTCCAGGACGTCGTCGGGGGAGGTGGGCAGCACCACCCGGGCGCCGGGCGGACGGCCGCAGGCGCGCGCACATCCCACCACGTGCACCGTCGGGCCGGTGGCGGAGGTGGCGGTGCCCGCCGCTGCACGGGCCCAGGTGAGGGTGGGCACGTCGGTGCGCGTGCAGTGCGGTGCGCCGATGCAGGCGGTGGTGCGGGCCAGGGCGTCCTCGGGGGTGGTGAGCAGGCCGGTGGCCGCCAGCGCCGGCTCGCTGCCGGGGGCGGCGTCGCGCAGCACGAGGGCGCGGGTGGGGGTGACGACGAGGTCGGTGCAGGCGGCGGCCACGGCCTCGGCCTGGGTGGGGGTGAGCAGGCCGAGGGGGACGGCGACGACGAGTTCGCGGCCGTCCGGGGTGCGGCCTGGGGTGGGCGTCGGCGCGGGTCGCAGGGTCGCCCCGGGCGCGGGCCCCCAGCCGGCGAGGACGGGGGAGTCCTCGGGCAGGTCGCGCAGGTTCCACGCGCCCGCGCTGGGACGGTGGGCCAGGAAGCGGAGCATGAGGTCCGCCACCGCGGCGGGCAGGTCGTTGCGCGTGCACGGGCGGGCACGGCCGGCGGCCAGCAGCGTGCCGTGGGTGGCGCCGTCGGCGTCGGGGCGCCACGCGACGTCGAAGGGCAGGTCCAGGTGCGTGCCGGCGGCATCGGTCAGCACGGTGAGCCACCGTCCGGGCAGCTCGGCCAGGGCGGGCTCGGCCAGGACGGCGGCGTCCACCGCCCCGACGAGACCGTCGAGCGAGCGGTCCGGGGCGGCCACCAGGGTGCGGGCGCGCTCGTGGGCGTCCGAGGGCAGCAGGCCGAGCTCCCGGACCCCGCGCTCGAGGGCCGGGGGCACCGCATCGGGCAGGCCGCGCAGCTGCAGCGACCCACGCGAGGTGAGCTGCAGGAAGGGGGCGCCGTGCTGGGCGGCGAGCCGGGCCAGGTGCACGAGGGAGGTGGCCGGGAGGCGCCCTCCCGTGACGCGCACCCGCACCAGGGGCCCGTCTGCGGCGTGGTGCGGGCGGAGCACGCCCGGGCACCGGTCGGGGGCGTCGTGGGCGTGGGGGGCGGTCACGCGCGGCACTGTAGACGAGGCGGCTCGGGCTGCCCGGGCCGCGTTCGTGGCCCCGGTCCGCGCTGCCTCGGCCGGAGGCACGACCCAGACCGGGATCGCGCGCCAGACCGGGCGGGGCCAGCCGGAGATCTCCCGCATCCTGCGATTCCACGGCACGAGCGAGGGGGACCGCGTGCTCCGCCGGCACGCCGCCGTTCTGGCGCGTCCGGTGGGCCTCGTGCCCGAACCCGCCCTCCATCCCCTCATGGAGGAGCGCGTGCTCGCCGAGGCAGTGCCCCTCTGAACCTCTGACTGACCGCTCAGATGACCTCCCGGTCGCCGGGATACGCTGCGGCCGGCCCAGCGTGGCCCGAGCCATATCCGCGTCCCCGAGCCCGAGGAGCCCCCGTGACCCGCATCGCCCTGGTGTCGACCTCCGACACCGACCTCCTGAGCGCCCGCGCCAGTGGCGCCGACTACGCGGTGGTCAACCCGGCGCGCACGGACCCGGCGACCGCGGTCCACGGGGCCGACGTGGTGGTGGTGCGCCTGCTCGGCGCCCCCCAGGACCTGCCCGACCTGTGGCCCGGCATGCAGGCCACGGTCGATGCGGGCACGCCCGTCGTGGTGCTCGGCGGCGAGCAGGCCCCCAACGCCGCCCTCATGGAGCTCTCCACCACCCCGGCCGGCGTCGCGTCCACCGCGCACGGCTACTTGGCCGAGGGCGGACCGACCAACCTGGCCTCGCTGCACGCCTTCCTGGGCGACACGCTCCTGCTCACCGGCGAGGGCTTCGACCCCGTGGTGCCCACCCCGGCCTGGGGCGTCGCCGAGCGCCCGGGCGCCACGCCCACCGAGGGCGGCCCCCGCATCGGCATCCTCTACTACCGGGCCCAGCACGTGGCCGGCAACACCGCGTACGTGCACGCCCTGGCCGATGCCGTGGACGCCGCCGGGGGCGCCGGTGAGCCGGTGTTCGTCTCCTCCCTGCGCGACGCCGAGACCGAGCTGCTGGAGCACCTGCGCCGCTACGACGGTCTGGTGACCACAGTGCTGGCCGCCGGCGGCACCCGGGCCGCGGACGCCTCCGCCGGGGGCGCCGAGGACGCCTGGGACGTGGCCGACCTGGCCGCCCTGGACGTGCCGATCGTGCAGGGCCTGTGCCTCACGTGGAGCCGCGCCGAGTGGGAGGCCTCCGACGACGGCCTCTCACCCATGGACGTGGCCACCCAGGTGGCGGTGCCCGAGTTCGACGGGCGCATCATCTCGGTGCCGTTCAGCTTCAAGGAGCTCGACGCCGACGGGCTGCCCACCTACGTGGCCGACCCCGAGCGCGCCGCCCGCGTGGCCGGCACCGTGGTCAACCACGCCCGCCTGCGCACCGTCCCGCCGGCTGAGCGGCGCATCGCCGTGGTGCTCTCGGCGTACCCCACCAAGCACTCGCGCATCGGCAACGCGGTGGGCCTGGACACGCCCGTCTCCACCATCCGCCTGCTGCGCGCGATGCGGGAGGCCGGGTACGACCTCGGCGCGCCCGGCGAGGTGCCGGGCCTGGACGGCGTGGAGCCGGTGGAGGGCGAGCACCCGGACACCACCGCGGGCAACGCGCTCATCCACGCCCTCATCGCCGCCGGCGGGCAGGATCCCGAGTGGCTCACCGACGCGCAGCTGGGCGACGCGCACGTGCGCATCCCCGCGGCCACCTACCGGCGGTGGCTCGAGGCGCTGCCCGCTGAGCTCACCGACGCGATGACCGAGCACTGGGGGCAGGCGCCGGGCGAGCTGTTCGTCGACTTCTCCCGCGACCCCGAGGGCGAGATCGTCACTGCCGCGATCCGCGCCGGCAACGTGGTGCTGCTCGTGCAGCCGCCGCGCGGCTTCGGGGAGAACCCCATCGCGATCTACCACGACCCGGACCTGCCGCCCACCCACCACTACCTGGCCACCTACCGCTGGGTGGCCGAGGAGTTCGGTGCCCACGCCGTGGTGCACGTGGGCAAGCACGGCAATCTCGAGTGGTTGCCGGGCAAGTCCCTGGGCATGTCCGCGGCCTGCGGCACCGACGCCGCGCTGGGCTCGCTGCCGCTGGTCTACCCCTTCCTCGTGAACGACCCGGGCGAGGGCACCGAGGCCAAGCGGCGCGCCCACGCCACGATCGTGGACCACCTCATCCCGCCGATGGCCCGCGCCGAGAGCTACGGCGACATCACCCGCCTGGAGCAGCTCCTCGACGAGTACGGCACCGTCTCGGTGATGGACCCGGCCAAGGCGCCCGCCCTGCAGACCGAGATCTGGACCCTCATCCGCGCCGCCGAGCTGCACCACGACCTCGGCCTGGAGGACATGCCGGGCGAGGACGACTTCGACGACTTCGTCATGCACGTGGACGGGTGGCTCTGCGAGATCAAGGACGTGCAGATCCGTGACGGGCTCCACGTGCTCGGCCAGGCGCCCGCCGGTGAGCAGCTGGTGGACCTCGTGACCGCGGTGCTGCGCTCGCCGCAGATGTTCGGTGGGCAGCGCGGCGGCATCCCCGGGCTGCGCACCGCGCTGGGGCTCGTGGAGGGCTCGGACGACCGCGTGGCCACCGACCGCGCCGAGGAGCGCGCGCGGGCCCTGGTGGCCGCGCTCGCCGGGGCCAGGTGGCGGGCCGATGCCGTGCCCGGCCTCGTGGACGGGCTGCTGGCCGAGCTGGCCGAGGGCGAGCGGGCCGGTGACGCCGCCGCGGTGGATCGCGAGGGTGTGGTGGCCGCCCTGCAGTTCGCCTGCACCCAGGTGGTGCCGCGCCTGGTACAGACGCCGCACGAGATGGACGCCGTGCTCCACGCCCTGGACGGCGGGTACACCCCGGCCGGGCCCAGCGGCTCGCCCCTGCGCGGGCTGGTCAACGTGCTGCCCACGGGCCGCAACTTCTACTCGGTGGACCCCAAGGCCATCCCCAGCCAACTGGCCTACCAGACGGGTACGGCCATGGCCACCTCGCTGGTGGAGCGGGCGCTGGCGGACTCCGGGGAGTACCCCGAGTCGGTGGGGCTCTCGGCCTGGGGCACCTCGGCCATGCGCACCTCGGGCGACGACATCGGCGAGGTGCTCGCGCTCCTCGGCGTCACGCCGGTGTGGGACGAGCAGTCCCGTCGCGTGGTGGGGCTGGAGCCCATCGGCCTGGAGGAGCTGGGGCGCCCCCGCATCGACGTCACGGTGCGCATCTCGGGCTTCTTCCGCGACGCCTTCCCGCACGTCATCGACCTGCTGGACGACGCGGTGGCCCTGGTGGTGGACCTCGACGAGCCCGAGGAGATGAACTTCCCCCGCAAGCACGCCCTGGCCGACCTCGCCGAGCACGGCGACGCCCGGCGCGCGAGGACGCGCGTGTTCGGCTCCAAGCCGGGCACCTACGGCGCCGGCCTGCTGCAGGTGATGGAGTCCGGCACCTGGCGGGACGACGCCGACCTGGCCGAGGTGTACACCACCTGGGGCGGGTACGCCTACGGCCGTGACCTGGACGGCGCCCCGGCGCGCGAGGACATGGAGCGCAACTACCGCCGCATCACCGTGGCGGCCAAGAACGTGGACAACCGCGAGAGCGACATCCTCGACTCCGACGACTACTTCCAGTACCACGGCGGCATGGTGGCCACCGTGCGGGCGCTCACCGGCACGGCACCGGCCGCGTACGTGGGTGACTCCACCTCGCCGGACGTGGTGCGCACCCGCACCCTGGCCGAGGAGACCTCCCGCATCTTCCGGGCCCGCGTGGTCAACCCGCGGTGGATCTCCGCCATGCAGCGCCACGGCTACAAGGGCGCCTTCGAGCTGGCCGCCACCGTGGACTACCTCGTGGGCTTCGACGCCACGAGCCACGTGGTGCCGGACTGGATGTACGAGCAGACCGCCCGCTCCTACGTGCTCGACGAGGAGAACCGCGCCTTCATGACCCACGCCAACCCCTGGGCGCTGCGCGGCATCATCGAGAAGCTGCACGAGGCCGCCGAGCGTGGCCTGTGGGAGGAGCCGGTCGCCGAGCTCCTGCAGCAGATGCAGCAGGTGTACCTCGACGTCGAGGGCGACCTGGAGGAGTGATGGAACCACCCCGCCCCACTCCCCGCATCGGGGACCCCAGCTCCGCGGCGCAGCGGGCCGCCGACCCCTCCGGCTGGTCGATGGGGGAGCAGGTGCGCGCCGCGCTGGAGGACGTGCTGGGCGCCCGGCGTGACATCCGTCGGTTCCGCCCCGACCCGGTGCCCGAGGAGCTGGTGCGCGAGGTGCTCGCCGCCGGGCACGCAGCGCCGTCGGTGGGGCACTCCCAGCCGTGGCGCTTCGTGGTGGTCCGCGACCCGGCCACCCGCGACCGGGCGGCGCACCTCGCAGACGCGGCGCGCGTGGCCCAGGCGGACCTGCTCGTGCCCGAGCGGGCGGCGCGGCTGCTGGACCTCAAGCTCGAGGGGCTGCGGGAGGCCCCGGTGGGCGTGGTGGTGGCCTGTGACCGCCGCACCCCGGCCGCCGGCGTGCTGGGGCGTGCCACCTTCCCGGACACCGACCTGTGGTCGTGCGCGTGCGCCATCCAGAACATGTGGCTGACCGCCCGGGCGCTGGGGCTGGGCATGGGGTGGGTGACCCTCTTCGAGCCGGCGGACCTGGCGGGTCTGCTCCACCTGCCCGAGGGCGTGGAGACGCTGGGCTGGTTGTGCCTGGGCTGGCCGGACGAGCGGCCGCCGGAGCCGGGGCTGCAGCGGGCGGCGTGGTCGCGCAAGGCGCCTCTGGAGGACGTCGTGCTCTCCGAGCGGTGGCCCCAGGAGGGGGACGCCGCCCCGGACGCTCCGGTCTCGCACCTGCGCGGGCCGGCGGCCGACCGTCTCGTGGGCTCCACCGACGCCGCCGACCGCCTGCTGGCACCTCCGGAGGCGCTGGGGGTGCTCGACCGGGTGGCCAGCCGGGTCGCCGCGCTGGCGGGCCCCGGGATCGCCGGGGGCACGCTCGTGCTGGCCGGGGCCGACCACCCGGTGACCGCCCACGACGTCTCGGCCTACGCCACGCGGGTCACGTACGACGTGCTCACCGCCGCGGTGGCCGGCGGGTCGCTCGGGGCGGCACACGCGCGCGCTGCGGGGCTGGAGGTCCTCGTCGTCGATGCCGGCTGCGCCACCGAGGTGCGCGGGGCCACGGCCGCCCGCCCAAGGGGGCCGCAGGGCGACCTGGTGTCCGCCGACGCCCTCACCGAGGCCGACGTGGACGCGCTCCTGGAGGCCGGTCGGGTGCTGGGGCGGGACGCCGCGCTGAGCGGTGGGCCCGTAGGTCCGGGGCTCGTCGTGCTCGGCGAGGTGGGCGTCGGAAACACCACCGTGGCCGCCGCCCTCGCCGGGGCCCTCCTGGGGCTGGAGCCTGCGGAGGCCGGCGAACTCGTGGGGCTGGGGGCGGGGTCCGACGACGCGATGGTCGCCCGCAAGCGCGCCGTGGTGGCCGCGGCCCTGGAGCGCACCGGTGCGTCGCCCGGGGACGCAGCGGGTGCCCGGCGGGCCCTGGCGGCCGTCGGCGGGCCGGAGGTCGCGGTGCTCACCGGGGTCGCCCTCGGGGCGGTGGAGGCCGGTGCACCCGTGGTGCTCGATGGGCTGGCCACCTGCGTGGGGGCCCTGGCCGCGACCCGCATCGAGCCGGCCGTGCAGGCACACCTGGTGGCCGGGCAGCGCTCCCGGGAGGTGGCCCACCCCCGGGTGCTCCGCGCACTCGGGCTGGAGCCCCTGCTGAGCCTGCGCCTGCGGGCCGGCGAGGGGGTGGGGGCCTGCCTCGCCGCCGGGATGGTGCTGGCCACCCTCTCCGCGCGCCGGGAGACCGTCCGCACGGCCGAGGACGCGCCGGGGCAGGACGCGCTGAGGGAGGACACGGCGGGGGAGTGAGGTCGGCCCAGCGGGCCGGGGCCGTCAGTCCACCGGGCCGGCGCCGAGCGCGTACACGTCCATGACCCAGCCGTGCTGCTCGCGCAGGGCGGCACGGACCGCTGCCACCTCGTCGACCACCTCGGCCAGCCGGCCCGCCCGGAGCTCCTGCTGGGGGAGCCCCAGACAGGCGCCCCAGTGCAGGCTCAGGTCGGGGGCGCGGTCCACCAGCTCGCGGCAGGTCAGGTGGCCGTCGAGCATCACCACCGTGGGGCCCAGGTCGGGTGTCCACTCGGACAGCAGGCGCCGCCCCGTGGTCACGTGCACCGGTTCGCCGATGCCGTGCAGCACCGTGCCGTGCGCGGCGGCGAGGGCCTGAAAGGCGGTGATGCCCGGGATCACCCTCAGGTCGAGGGTCAGGGTCTGGGCGACCTGGTGCAGCACCCGGAGCGTCGAGTCGTAGAACGCCGGGTCGCCCCACACCAGGAAGCCGACCACGGCTCCCTCGGGTAGCGCAGCGAGCTGCTCGCCCCACGCCCGGGCGCGGGCATCGTGCCAGGCCTCGACGCCCCGGGTGTAGGCGGCGCCCCGGCGCGGCGCATCGGCTCCGCGCTCGGGGTCCGCGATCGCGACCACCCGGTAGCTGCCCTCGGCCAGGTGCGTGCGGCACAGCGCCTCCCGGGCGGCCAGCAGGTCGCTGGCCGCGCCGCCTTTGTCGGCCACGAGGAAAACGTCCACCTCCCGCATCGCGGCGACGGCCTGGAGGGTGAGGTGCCCGGGGTCCCCGGCCCCGATGCCAATGACGTGCACCCGCCGGGCGTTCACGCGGGGCTCCCCGGAGTGGACCCGGCGGCGCGCACAGGGGTGGTGGGCACTCCGTCGCGCGCGAGGTCGAGCATCAGGTCGAGGTCGAGGTGCTCGGTGCACGCGTCGGCCAGTGCGTCCACCATCGCGCTACGGCGGGCCACGAACCCCGGAGCGGACGGGTCCGCGGTCCACGACGAACCCGCGGCGGAGGCCACCTCGGTGAGCCACGCCCGGCGGAAGGGGTCACCCTCGAGCAGACCGTGCCAGACCGTGCCCCACACCGCGCCGGACCGGGCGCCGCCCACCCAGGTCTCCTCGGCGTCGATGGTGCCGTGGTGGATCTCGTAGCCACTCACGGGCAGGCCCTGCCAGGTGCCGTTCGGGCGGGCGAGCGTCTTCTCGGGGTGGAAGGTCACCGTGCCCGGGAGCAGGCCCAGCCCGTCCACCGCGGCGCCGGACTCGACCGGGTCCACGAGGCGTTCGCGCAGCATCTGGTCGCCGCCGCAGATGCCCAGCACGGGTCGGGCACGGCGTGCCCGCTCGGTGACGACCCGGTCCAGCCCGCGTGAGCGGAGCCATTCGAGGTCGCTCACCGTCGCGCGGGAGCCGGGGAGGACGAGCAGGTCGGCCTCCCGGCACAGATCGGGGTCGGTGGTGACGTGCACGTCCACGTCCGCCTCGGCGCGTAGCGCGTCCACGTCGGTCGCGTTGCTCGTGCGGGGGAGGCGCACGACGGCCACGTGCAGCCTGCCCTCCGTGGCGTCGAGGGCGGGGGCTGCCGTCCAGCCGAGGGTGTCCTCGCCGTCGAGCCAGACGTCGGTGAGCCAGGGCACGACGCCGGCGCACGGCATCCCGGTGCGGCGGGTGATCTCCTCCAGACCCGGTTCCAGGACCGAGGCGTCGCCGCGGAACTTGTTGATGACGTAGGCCGCCAGGTGGGTCCGGTCGGCCTCGTCCACCAGAGCCCAGGTGCCGTACAGGGCCGCGAGCACCCCGCCGCGGTCGATGTCGCCGACGACTGCGACCGGCAGGCCGAAGCGTCGGGCGAGGCCGAGGTTCACGTAGTCGCCGCTACGCAGGTTCACCTCGGCGGGGGAGCCGGCTCCCTCGGCCACCACGAGGTCCACCGAGGCCGAGAGCTCCTCGAATGCCGCGAAGGCCGCCTCGCGCAAGTGCTCCCGCCCCGTGGCGTACTCCCCGGCCCGCAGCTCTCCCGCGGGACGGCCACGCAGCACCACGTGGGAGCGGCGGTCAGAGCCGGGCTTCAGCAGCACCGGGTTGTGCAGGCTCGAGGCCTCCACGCCGGCGGCCTCGCACTGCAGGTACTGTGCCCGGCCGATCTCCGAGCCGTCGGCGCACACCATCGAGTTGTTCGACATGTTCTGCGCCTTGAACGGGGCCACCCTCACCCCCTGCCGCGACCACGCCCGGCACAGGCCGGTGACGAGGAGGGACTTGCCGGCGTCGGAGGACGTCCCGGCGACGAGGATGCCGTTCACGCGCGCCATCGTAGGAAACGCGGCCTGCTGCCCCACGCGACCCCGGCGGTCCCGGCCCTGCTGGGTGCGGCCGTGGGTGGCTGGGCCTGGCCGTCCCCGACTCCCTGTGCAGGCCCGGCGGCTGGGGGCGGACGGGGTGGGGCTCAGGGGTTGCGGTAGTCGTGGGGTGTGGTGGTGTACCTCTGGCCCAGGAGGCTGGTCCAGTGGATGGTGCCGTCGGGGTGGGCTTGGGCGGTCCACTGTCGTTTTGTCTTGCGGGTGTGGCCCTTGCGGGAGAGGGACTGCAGGTTGTCCGGGGTGGTGGGGCCGCCGTGGTCGAAGGGGACCAGGTGGTCCAGTTCGCACCGGTCTGCGGGGATCTCCCCGGTGCCGGGGTCGCGGGCGATGCCGTCGCGGGCGCGGACGAAGCGGGCGACCGAGGCGGTGGGCCGGTAGGTGTGGGGTGAGACGGTCACGGCGTGCCCGGTGGTCGGGTCGGCGACCAGGCGCTGCCAGGTGGATCCTTCCCGGACGGCGACGGCACGGACGTGCTCGGCGTCGAGGTACCCGAACCCGGGCACCCACCCCAACGGTGCACCCAACACTCCACCATCGCCACGCGATGGGGTGCCGACGTCCGCCTTCCCATCCTGTGTCGGGACGGCGTCACCGGGGCCGTCGGGTGGTGCGGCACCTGGCGGGGCCTGCCCCTCGTGTTGCGTGGGTGGGAGTCCCTGACCGGTACCGCTCGGGCCCGTGCTGCTGCTGTCGGTGTCAGTGTCGGTCTTGGGCGTGTTCTCGAGCAGGACGTCCAGGCCGACCACGACGGTGCACCGGGCCGGGGGCAGGACCGGGTCACCGATCCGCGGGATCGGGAAGTAGTCCTCGGCGACCGTCCCGCAGGAGGTGCACACCGGCGGCACCGGTGCCGTGGGACCCGGCACCGGGGTGTCCCCGCGAGGGGCCGTGCCCTCCTCTGGTGCAGCGCCCCGCGCAGCCAGGTTCCCGGCCCGGTCCGATCCGGCGGGTGTGGTGTGGGGAGTCTCGACAGTCCAGTCGGCCGGGTCGGGGTCCTCGTGGGGTGCCCGCCCACTCCCCGCACCCCCAGCCGCACCCGCGCTCGGGGGCGGGACCGGGGTCGTGTTGGCGCCGGTGTTGGGGTGGTCGGGGAGCTGGCCGACCAACAGCAGGTCCAGGTGCAGGTCCGAGCGGAGCTGGCCCAGGGTACGGGCGTCACCGGCGGCCTTCGCGCGGCGGGCCGCGTTGTCCAACCGGGACCAGGCACCGGCCACCCGGGTGGCCTCACCGACCACCGTGAGCGACCCGGTCCCGTCCTGACCGGCCCGGGCCCAGCTGCCCCGGCCTGCGATCGCCGTGGTCCGCCTGGCACGGGCCGCGGCCCGGTCAGCGGTCTCGGCCTGCCGCACCCTGCGGCCCAGCAACCGTCGGAACGACGACCCGCTGCGCGGGGACCCGTCCGACCCCCGGGTCAACACCTCCTGGCCGATCGTGACGGCCACGTCCTGGGGCAGGTGGTCGGTGGCGGCGTGCCAGTCCAGCACCCTGCGCAACGACGCCCGGCCCTGGATGACCGCTGACCTGCCGCAGTCCAGCCGGGCGGGGTCGCTGGTGACCAGGTCGACCACCGCGCGCACGAACAGGCCCGACTCGCCGGTGGCACACACCAGCTCGTCAGCCACCGTGGCGTCCACGTCCACACGGCGCCACGCGGCCCCCAACCCGCCATCGGTGATCTGCCCGCACGCCCGGGTGACCTCGGCGTGGACCCGGCCGACCGCGTCGAGGAAGGCCACCTCCGCGGCCCGCATCGCCTCCAGGGCGGCCACCGCCG
>NZ_JBHLVH010000019.1:98167-121112 GCF_042433515.1 Kytococcus schroeteri
CCCGCAACCCCCATCATCGAACATGTGGACGAAACGACACCCGCCCGACCGCGACCCACCCCACCTGTGGACACCCACCACACCGGCCCCATGCCCACGCCGAGGTGGACGCCATCCGCGCCGCCCCCCGCCCGGGACGCCGCCGACGCCGGCTTCGACGACGCCGCCATCCGCCGCGACGTGTGCGCCGACTCCCCCCTCGATGCTGCGCCTCACCCGCACCCCGCACGATGCCGAGCACGCCCCCTTCGCCGCGTGGCTCGCCCACCCCCGGCCGCGACGAGTACTGACGCCTACGATCGACCCGTGACCCAGAGCACCGAGCAGCCCGAGAGCCCCTTCGACCCCACCGCGTGGGCCACCGTCCCCGGCTTCGAGGAGCTCACCGACATCACCTACCACCGCAGCACGCTGCCCGCGGTGGGGCGCGGCGGCCCCGACGGCACGGGTGACGGCTCGAGCACCCTCGGCGTGGTCCGCATCGCGTTCGACCGCCCGGAGGTGCGCAACGCCTTCCGCCCCCACACGGTGGACGAGCTCTACCGCGCCCTGGACCACGCGCGCCGCTCCCCGGACGTGGGCGTGGTGCTGCTCACTGGCAACGGCCCCTCGCCCAAGGACGGCGGCTGGGCCTTCTGCTCCGGCGGCGACCAGCGCATCCGCGGCCGCTCCGGCTACCAGTACGCCACCTCCCACGACAGCGACGTCGCCGCCGCCGACGCCTCCAGCGTGGACACCGCCCGCGTGCGTGCCGAGGGCGGTCGCCTGCACATCCTCGAGGTGCAGCGCCTCATCCGCACCATGCCCAAGGTGGTCATCTGCCTGGTGGGCGGCTGGGCGGCCGGCGGAGGGCACTCCCTGCACGTGGTGTGCGACCTCACCATCGCCTCCCGCCAGCACGCGCGCTTCAAGCAGACCGATGCCGACGTGGGCTCCTTCGACGCCGGGTACGGCTCGGCCTACCTGGCCCAGCAGGTGGGGCAGAAGTTCGCCCGCGAGATCTTCTTCCTGGGCCGCACCTACGACGCCGAGCAGATGCACCGCATGGGCGCGGTGAACCTGGTGGCCGACCACGCCGAGCTGGAGCGCGAGGGCATCGCCATGGCCCGCGACGTGCTGGGCAAGTCGCCCACGGCGCAGCGCATGCTGAAGTTCGCCTTCAACCTGGCCGACGACGGCCTCATGGGCCAGCAGGTCTTCGCCGGGGAGGCCACGCGCCTGGCGTACATGACCGACGAGGCGGTGGAGGGCAAGGAGGCCTTCCTGGAGAAGCGCGACCCGGACTGGTCGGCGCACCCCTGGTACTACTGAGCCGCCGGTGACCTCCCGCCCCTCCCCCTCGCCGGGCACCCCCACCACCATCGATGCCGGGGCCGGCGTCGATGCCGTGCGCGCCGCCCTGGCGGGCGTCCTCGCCGGGCGCGCCGACCTCGCGCTGGGCACGTCGGGCTCCACCGGCTCCCCGGCCCGCGCCCTCCTCCGTGGCACCGACCTGCGCGCCAGCGCCACGGCCACGCACGCCCGCCTCGGAGGCCCGGGGCGGTGGGTGCTCGCGCTGCCGCCCGGCCACATCGCCGGGGTGCAGGTGCTGGTGCGCGCAGCCGTGGCCGGGACCGAGCCGCTGGTGACCACCGGCGGCGACGGCACGTCCTTCGACCCCGGCCGCCTGGCCGCCGACCTCGAGGCCGCCCGCGCCGCCGCCCCGGCCACCCGCACCTACCTCTCCCTCGTGCCCACGCAGGTGGTGCGCCTGGTGGCCGACCCCACCCTGGCCGGGCGCGTGGCCGCCGCGGTCGACGCCGTGCTCGTGGGCGGGGCGGCCCTCCCCTCGGCCGCCGCCGAGGCTGCCGCGAGCGCCGGCCTGCCCGTGGTGCGCACCTACGGCTCCACCGAGACCTGCGGCGGGTGCGTCTACGACGGCCGCCCGCTGGACGGAGTGGAGGTGGGCACCACCGCCGAGGGGCGCGTGACGCTCACGGCGCCGTGGGTGACGCGGGGCTGGCTGGTGGACGGGGAGCTCGTCACCGAGCGTGCGCACGCCGGGGGCGCCGGCGCCCGCATCGAGGAGGACGCACCCGCCGCCGACGACACGCCCCGCCGCACCCTGGTGACCGACGACCTGGGCGAGCTGGCCGACGGCCGCCTGCGCCTCATCGGGCGGGCGGACGACCTCATCGCCACCGGGGGGCTCAAGGTGTCGCCGCACGTGGTGGCCGATGCGGTGGCGCGCCTGCCGCAGGTGGCCGAGTGCGCCGTGGTGGGCACCCCGGACCCGGTGTGGGGGCAGCGGGTGACCGTGGTGGCCGTACCGCGCCACGGAGAGGGCGCTGCCGGCAGCGCCCCCTCGCTCGCCGCCCTCCGCGACGCCCTGCGCACCGAGCTGGCCCCCGAGGCTCTCCCCCGTGCCGTGCGCTGGGTGGACACGATGCCGCTCACCGGCCCCGGCAAGCACGACCGGGCAGCCCTGCGCACCCTGGCTGCCGAGCCCGACGAGGCGGTATGAGGTCAGGCTGCGCGGCCCACAGCCGCCGAGAGGTCGAACATCGAATCCGCCCAACGCATCATGCGGTCGTCGTGCGTCGCCATCACGATGGCCGTACCCCGGGAGGCCATCTCGTCGAAGACCCTCTGGACGACCTGGACGTTGCCGTCGTCGAGTGACGCCGTGGGCTCGTCGGCGAACACCACGCGGGGATTCTGCAGCAGCAGCCGCGCCAGAGCGACCCGCTGCTGTTCGCCACCACTCAGGGTCAGTGTCTTGGTCTGCGGGGAGTGACTCACACCCACACGGTCGAGCACCTGGGCACGCATGGCCGGCCGGTCCGCGCGGCGCACAGTGCGCCCGGAGAAGCCATAGTCCAGGTTCTGCCCGATGGTCTGCGTAGGCACCAGTCCGTGGTCCTGGAAGAGGACTCCCAGGACGTCACGGCGCAGACGCCGCATGGTGCGCCCGCTCGCGCTCGTGAGGTCCGTTCCCTCCAGACGAACGCTTCCTCCGCCGGGGGACTCCAGGCCGGCGAGGCAGTTCAGCAGCGTGGTCTTGCCGCAGCCGCTGGGTCCCACCAGGGCGAGACGCTCGCCGGGGGCAACCGTGAGGTCCACCCCCTTCCAGAGCACCCGGCCGGGCACACTCATGGACAGCCTCTCGGCCACCAGCACGAACTCGTCCTGCATGATTCACCCTTCCTTCAGGACTGTGGTGTTGAGGCCCCGCTCGACGATCGTCGCTGTCACGGCCACGACGAGCGCCACGACGAGACACTGACCGGCGAGCAGCCACGCCCCAGCGGGTCCCTCGAGGACACCGCGAGACAGGGCCACGACCGTTCCGATGAGCGTCATGACCGCCGCAGCCGCAGCCACTGGCACGTGCCGGCGAATCGGGTGGCGCCCCGTCACGAACCCCACGAACAAGCGGCGGCGACGGGCGCGGGTCAGAACCTGGACCGCCACCACCAAGGAAGTGATCTCGATGGCGGCGAGCACGACCATCGAGACCACGGCTCGATGCCGCTCACGCCCCAGCTCCACCCGGGTCTCCTCGACGGTCTGCTGCGGATCGACGGCCGGAGAGACCCGGTCCGCCACGGTCGAGGCAGCCAGCGCCGCCTCGACCTTCCGCGGCTCGCCCACGAACATGAGCTCCGACCGGCTCATGGCCGCGGACAGGAAGTTTCCGGAGAGCCAGTCCGCGCCATCGTCGACGACCAGCACCCACGGATCAGTTGCTTCGTCGTCACCAGACGAGCGCACCGCGTTTCCTTGGCGGAGGACCGGCCACCCGTCGACCCCAGCAGGCGCGTGCACAATCTGCACCGAAGGAACCTCCACGCAGCCCTTCGCCCGCTGACGTTCGCCGCAGGAGAGTTCTCCCTGAAACGCCATCCACTCCGCCACCGAGCCCTTGACGGCACCAACATCACCTCCGGAGGGAGCGACGAGCCAGGGCCCGTCCCCGTCCAGGGTCACCTCAGGCTGGAGACGCCGCAGGTACTCCTTGTTCACGATGAGACACCCCTGACCACCGTCCGCGAAGTCACAGGGCTTCGGCGCCGCGTTGAGGAAGATCGGGGTCGTCTTGTCCAAGGTCGTGAACACCGTCCGAAATCGGTGTCCGACCTCCGGCGACTCGTTGTCCGGTGCTCCGTACTGACTCGGCGACGCAAGTTGGGGCATGCGGTCCCAGACCCCGAGCTCTTCGCTGAGACGCTGCTGTTCCATGCCCGTCTGGAGAGCCCGCACGCCCGCCACGGGCAGGAGCCCCATGGCAGCCGTGGCTGCGAGTGAGGCGGCCAGTCCGATCACCAAGAAGGGTCGGCGACCCCGCAGACGCTCCATGAGCGGGGCCTCCCACTGGAAACCCGCTGCCAGCCCCACCACAGCGGCTGCAAGTACTCCGAGGGCGGCCCAAGCGAGCAGGCCCAGAACAGAACCGCGCACCGAGGAGCCCAGGACCGCGCGCGTGGACGGGTTCAACGCCACGGCCACCAGCATGACCACGAGCACGCCCACCATCCATGCCACGACAAGACCCAGCAGCCCCCACCAGGCAGTCCTCCGGGACTGCCCGCACGCCTCCATCACGGCGACCCGCCGTGTGGCCTCCGCGGCAGTCAGAGCAGCAGCCGCCAACACCGCCGCCCCCAGCACCCACAGTGCTGCCATCAAGTCCGCCTGTGACGCAGCGAGGTCACGGGGACCCGTGTCCACTCGCTCCCTGACCGACACGTCGACCCCCATGTGGTGCAGGTCGGCATAGAAGGCACGCAGCTGCGCCGGTTCACCCCATACGGCCCACCGACCTCGCAGGCTGGTGGAGTCCGACCACGGTTCTGCCCGCGCTCCAGGGATCCCCACCGGCTCTGCAGGCCCGTTCTCGACGGGGGGCGCCGAGGGCGGAGCCTGCATCGTCGTCTCTCCTGCAGCGCCCACCGTGACCCGGGCCAGTCCCACACCGTGCTCCGCTGCGCCGGCCCCCATCTGGGCGGCGAGCCCCTTACGGTCCGGGATCCCCGACACGACGAGGCTGGCGTCAGCCCTGTTGGGGAAGGTCTCCGCCTGAGCTGAAGCTCCGAGCCAGGCGATGATCGCAGCCAAGAGCAGGTTGATGGTGATCGTCAGCCTCAACAGGTGCGTACTGCGCACTCCGCATCCTTCCCACTGCCACGGTTGTGGGGCCCGGATCCCTCCGGGCCCCACAACGCGTCACGAACCCGGACTCAGACCACGCTGTAGTAGGCGTGGTCGACGGCCAGCTGGCAGGCACGGATGGACGAGTTCGCCCACACGCCCTTGCTCTTGGTGCCCGAGCGGTTCTCCTCGCCGTCGCAGTTGCGCACGGAGGAACCGTGGGCGCGGGAACCATGGTGGTACTCCGACACGACGGTGCCACCACCAAAGGCTCCGGTCGTACCATGCCGCCACGTTCCGCCCGCCGGGTGGGTCGTCTCGACAGCTGCGAAGGCAGCGGTGGCACAGGTGGCCGTGACAACGGTAGTCAGTGCGACCCCGCGACGGAGCGACGCATACGCATGATGCACTCCTTCATGTGTGATCGACTGTTGGTCAGGAAGACCAACACCGCCATGAGACCCCCCCCCCCAACGCTGTCCGCAAGAGGCGACGACAGATCACACCACATCGTGACCGAATCCATGCCGACCCTTGACCATTCAAGCCAGGAGGACCCCTCGACCATGGCCACGCTCGCCCAGTGGATCGAGGGCGCCCGCCCCCGCACGCTCCCGGCAGCGGTGGCCCCCGTGGCCGTCGGCACCGGCGCGGCGTTCGCCCTACGCGGCACCCACGGCCACGAGGACGCCGGCCACTGGGGCTTCGCGCTGTTGGCCCTCGTGGTGGCCCTGGCCCTGCAGGTGGGCGTCAACTACGCCAACGACTACTCCGACGGCATCCGCGGCACCGACGAGGAGCGCATCGGCCCGGTGCGCCTGGTGGGCCAGCGCCTCGCGCCGCCGCAGCAGGTCAAGGCCGCGGCGTTCAGCGCGTTCGCCCTGGCCGGGCTGGCCGGCATCGCCCTGAGCGTGCTCTCGGGCCACTGGTGGATGCTGCTCGTCGGCGCGGCGGCCGTGTGGGCGGCGTGGAACTACACCGGCGGCAAGAACCCCTACGGATACCGCGGCCTGGGCGAGGTGGCCGTCTTCGTCTTCTTCGGCCTCGTGGCCGTCCTGGGCACGCAGCTCACGCAGGCCGGCACCACGTCCTGGGCCGGGCTCGCCGGGGCCGTCGGCGTGGGCGCCGTGGCGGCCGCCCTCAACCTCACCAACAACCTCCGCGACATCGAGGGCGACGCCGCCGTGGGCAAGGTGACGCTCGCGGTCCGGCTCGGTGCCCGTCGCACGCGGAGGCTGTACGCCGGCCTCATCGGCCTGGCCTTCCTCATGGTGCTGGCCTCCGGGCTGCAGCACACTCCCGCCGTCGTGGCCCTGCTCGCGCTGCCGCTGGCCGTCCCCCCGGTGCGCGCCGTGCTGCAGCGCGCCCGCGGCCGGGCCCTCATCGGTGTGCTCGGCCAGACCGGGCGCATGCAGCTGGTGCTGGGCCTGCTGTGGGGCCTGGGCCTGTGGTGGGCTGGCCGCTGACCGGCTGACGCCCCACGCGGCTGCGCCCGGCCCCGTGGTCGACTCCCACCCGTGGTGGGGTTCACACGCCGCGTCGGGCGGCGCATCATCAGGCAGAACGGGTACCGCCCGGTGCCCGTCCGCCACCCCGAAGGGGACGCCATGCGCCGTGCACTGACACTCACCACCCTGCTGGGACTGGGCCTCGCCCTGTCCGCGTGCGGGACCGATGAGGGCGGGTCGGGAGGGTCCGACAGCCCCACCAGCTCGGTGGGCACCCCGTCGGGGTCCGCCCCGGACGACTCGCCCGCGCCCAGCGAGGACCCGTCCGGCTCCACCAGCCCGAGCGACCCGTCCGGCGGCGACCCGTCCGGCGGCGATGACCTCCTGGAGCCCGGCGAGAAGGCCGAGAAGAAGCACGCCGGCCGCAACGGCTCCCCCGTCGCCTACCTGGTGAAGGAGGGCTCCACGCAGGCCGAGCTGGCCGTCCGCTGCGACGGCGGCGGCTCGATGACGCTGGCCCCCACCCGGGGCGGGCAGGGCACCCCGGTGGGCCCCGAGGTGGAGGTCGCCTGCGACGGCGAGCGCCACGACCTGACGCTGACGGCCGAGAAGCCGTTCAGCTCCTTCCGCGCCCTCACCCCGACCATGGGGCACTACGAGATCGCCGTGCTCAGCACGATGCAGTGAGGCCCGCACAATGAGACCCGTGCGCTGACACCGCATCACGATCCGGTCACGAGTGGCCCGGTCCCGCCCACCGACGCACGTCGGGGCGCGAGGATCGGGCCACTCCCGTCTGGGAGTCCGAACCGTCCGCCGAGGGGAACACCGTGCGCCGCAGCCTCACCACCACCGCCACCCTGCTCTGCCTCGCGATGGGGCTCAGTGCCTGCACCGGCGGGGACGGCTCGCCCGAGGCCGACGGCTCGACCACCAGCAGCACGGGCAGCATCAGCACAGAGCCCTCCACCGGCCCCAGCGGCTCCGGAGACGACGCCAGCCCGAGCCCCACCACCCACGTCGCCACCGCCGACGACGGCAGCGGGGACGACGGCAACGGCACCGCCCCCACCGAGCCGACCCCGCAGGGTTCGCCCAGCACCACCCCCCTGCTGGGGCAGGCCGGCCCCGAGGAGGAGGAGCTCCGCCCGGCCACCACCCTGCCCGCCGGGCGGACCACCACCGTGAGGACCGTCGGGGTGAAGGTGCCCCGGGGCGAGGGCGTCTACGTGGCCGTCGCCTGCGGCGGGACGGGGCGCGTCACCATCGACGACGGGCTCGGGGACCCCACGCACCTGGAGTGCAGCTCCCCGGCCCACGGCAGCCGTGCCACCCACGTCGTGGACCCCGGGTCCTCGGTGCGGGTGACGGTCGACCCCGGCGCCCGGGCCGCCTACCGCCTGTACCGCGTCGTCGCCCCGCCCACCCTGGAGCCCGACGCGCTGATCTCCGTCTCCGGCGAGGGCGGCGGGGACGCGTTCGTCGCCGAGGTCGCCCCGGGGCGGCGGATGCATGTCACCGTGCGGTGCGACGGAGACGGGACCCTCGCGCTCCGCGCCCAGGGCCGGGGCGGCTCGCCCCTCGGCGCACCCCAGCGGTTCGTCTGCGACGGCACGAAGCGGCGTGCCGTCGTGGAGGCCCCGCGGCGCTTCACCTTCCTGCAGGTCGCCCCCACCTCGGGGGTCGGCCGGTACGAGGTGGCCGTCACCCGCGTGGAGCGCTGAGGCTCAGACGAAGTCGTCCTCGCCACCCGCACGCCGGGCGGCGGGGGCGCCGGTCACCTGGTCCTCCACGTCCTCGTCGCTCACCGGCTGGGTGCGGGAGCGCTTCGCCTCACGACGCGCGATGGCGTCGTCGATCTGCGCGGAGAAGTCCTGCCGGGGCGCCTTGAGGAAGAACCACGAGGCCACCATCGAGGCCAGGGCGGCGGCGACCACCACCCAGAACGGGCCGGTGCTGCCGAGGTCCACCCCGGTCAGCTCGACCACCAGGAAGAACCCGGCGGCGAAGAACAGGAACACCAGGATCCGCAGGAGCGTGTAGCGCAGCACGGTCACATCCCCGAGTACGAGTGGAAGCCGACGAAGTACACGTTGACGACGGCGTAGTTGATGATGATGCAGGCGAAGCCGGCGATGGCCAGCCAGGCCGAGTGGCGCGTCCACCCAGCGGTGGCGCGCGAGTGCAGGTAGGCGGCGTAGACCACCCAGATGACGAAGGTCCACACCTCCTTGGGGTCCCAGCCCCAGTAGCGGCCCCACGCGCGCTCGGCCCAGATGGCGCCGGCCACCAGCGTGAAGGTCCACAGCGGGAAGCCGATGACGTGGGCCGAGTAGGTGAGCTTGTCCAGCCGGTCGGCCGAGGGCACGCGCTCCAGGAAGGCCGGGCCGCTGCCGCGCTCCTCCCGACGCCGCTGCAGCAGGTAGAGCACCGCCAGCGCGAAGCCGATGACGAACACACCGATGGAGAGCGTGGCCACGGTGACGTGGATGACCAGCCAGGCGCTCTGCAGCGAGGGCATGAGCTGGGAGGCCTCGGTCCACCAGGCGGTGGTGGCCGCGCCGAGGATGAGCAGCACCGGCCCCACCACGAACAGGCCCAGCCAGCGCGTGTCGCGGCGCAACGCCCACAGGGTGAAGCCCACCATCGCGAAGGCGGCGGCGGCCAGCGCGAACTCGTACATGTTGCCCAGCGGCGCGCGGTGCACCGAGAGCCCACGGGTGGCGATGGTGGCCAGCAGCGTGCCGGTGCCCAGCAGCGCCAGCACCTGCCCGGCGGTGCCCATGCGGCGGCCGTCGGCCATCGCGAGGTAGCCGGTGTAGGCCAGCATCGAGAGGGCCAGCACGGCCATGGTCACCACCGAGAGCACGTCGGAGGTGCGGGCCATCGGCTCGTCCACCGAGGCCAGCAGCGCGATCGGCGCTCCCTGCACGGTCATCAGTTCTCCTCGTCCTGCGCCCGGGCGGTCCCGAGGCGCTGCGTCAGCTGCGTGTGGAGGGCATCCACGCCCTCGGCCACCGTGGGGTCGTGGCCCTTGGCCAGGCCGGCCATCTCCACGCGGGCCCCGCCCTCGCCCGGCACGATGCGGACGAAGTAGCGGCGGCGGCGGATGGTCAGGGTCATCACCAGGCCCACCAGGCCGGTGAGCGCCGAGACGAGCGCGGGCACCTGGCCCGGGTCGTGGCGCACGGTGAGGCCGGCGAAACGGCGGACGCCCTCGAAGGTCACGGTGCCGCGGCCGCCGGGCAGCTCGTACTCCTCGCCGGGGCGCAGGAAGATGCGCACCGGGGTGCCGTCCTTGCCCTGCACTTGCTTCATGCGGTCGGTGTTCAGGGTGAAGACCGACTGCGGGCGGCCGCCGGGGAAGAGCTCGCCCTGCCAGGCGGTCATCACCAGGGCCGGGTCGGCCAGGCCGGGGAAGGTCGAGTGGGGGCCGCGGTCGCCGGTGATGGCCTGGGTGGGCAGGAACAGCCCGGCCAGGCCCAGCTGCTTCCCGTCCTCCCCGGCGGACACCTTGAACGCACCGCTGGAGGTGTACTGGTTGTCCTGCACCAGCATCGGGGAGGCCTCGCGGTAGAGCAGGGTGCCCTTCGCGTCGCGGACGCTCACCTCCGGCGCGTAGCCGTTGCCCAGCAGGTAGATGCGGGCGCCGCCCACCGAGAGCGGGGCGTTCACGGTGAACTTCTGCGCGCGCTCACCGTCACCGTCGTCGAAGCGGGCGTCCACCTCGAAGCGGCGGGGCGCACCGAACTGCCCCTTGCCCGCGTCCGGGTCGGTCTCGAAGTCGACGTCGACCTCGTCGACCGCCAGCCGGAAGTCCGGCAGGTCGCGGGTGTCCACCCACGGCCCGGCGCTCAGGGTGTCGTACCGGCCGTTGCTCGAGGTGAACTCCTCGCCCTCCACCACGAGCACCTCGGCACGCCAGCCGAAGAGGTAGCCCAGGGCCACGCTCACGAGCACGCCCACGAGGCTGATGTGGAAGACCAGGTTGCCCAGCTCGCGGAGCATGCCGGTCTCCATCGAGACCTCGCGGACCCCCTCGGCGCGCGACTCCTCGCGCACCCGGTAGCGGCGCGAGCGGCCCAGCGCGGCCACCTCGGCAGCGGTCGACTCCACGTCCGCACCCGGCAGGTCCACCACACGGTGGCCGGGCATGCGGGTGGTGCGCCGCGGCACGGCCGGGGGCTGCTGCCGCCAGCCGTCCAGGTACACCTTGGTGCGGGGGATGATGCAGCCCACCAGCGAGGTGAACAGCAGCAGGTAGATGGCCGCGAACCACGGGCTGGAGTAGACGTCGAACATCTGCAGCGCGTCGAGCACGCGGGAGAGCTCGGGGTGGTCCTGCTGGTAGCGGTCCACCGCGGCGGAGTCCACGGAGCGCTGCGGCCAGATGGAGCCGGGCACGGCGGCCACGGCCAGCAGCAGGAGCAGCAGCAGCGCGGTGCGCATGCTCGTCAGCTGCGCCCACGCCCAACGCAGGGTGCCCACCATCAGATCACCGGCCTGAACGAGGAGATCCACTCGGTCTGGAACCAGACCATGACCCGGTCCCACACGCCGGCCAGCATGAGCAGGCCGAGCACCATGAGCACCACGCCCCCGGCGGCGCTGATGACGCCGTGGTGGTCGCGCATCCAGCCCAGGGCGGTGGCCGCGCGGGAGATGCCGGCGGCCAGCAGCACGAAGGGCAGGCCCAGGCCGAGGCTGTAGGCCGCGGCGAGCACGCCACCGCGGGCGATGGCGTCACCGGAGCCGCTCAGCGAGCTGCTCAGGGTGAGGATGGCCCCCAGGACCGGCCCGATGCAGGCCGAGAAGCCCAGCCCGAACGCGGCGCCCAGCAGCGGGGCCCCGGCCAGACCGGCGGCAGGCCGCCAGCGCACCTTCCACTCACGGCCGCCGAGCCCGAAGGTCATCACCGCACCCATGGCCAGCACCACCAGCCCACCGGCGCGCAGCAGCAGCCCGCGGTCGTCGGCCAGGGCGATGCTCACCCCGGAGACCACCACCGACAGGCCGAGGAAGACCACGGTGAAGCCGAGCACGAAGAGCAGGCTGGCCAGCACCAGGCGGGGGCGCCCCACGGACCGGTCCTGGGCCTGCACGCCGCCCAGCCCGGTCACGTAGCCGAGGAAGCCCGGCACCAGGGGCAGCACACACGGGGAGGCGAAGCTCACCACGCCGCCGGCGAAGGCCAGCGCCATGGCCCACGGCAGGAAGCCCGAGGCGATGGTGTCCTGCAGGCCCATTCAGTCGCCCTCACCCAGCACGCGGTCCACCAGCGAGCGCAGGGTGGAGGCCTCCACCGGCCCGGAGACGCGCGCGGCGATGCGGCGCTGCGCGTCGAGCACCAGCGTGGTGGGGGTGGCCGAGGCGGCGCCCTGCAGCCCGCGGAGGGTGGCCCCGCCGTCGTCGGCGAGGTTGGGATAGGTCACCTTGCGGGAGGCCACGAAGGCCTTCGCCGTCTCGGCGGAGTCCCGCTGCACCAGGCCCAGCAGCAGCACGTCCTTCTTCTCGTACTCCTGCCAGAAGTCCTGCAGCACCGGCATCTCCTTGATGCACGGCGGGCACCAGGAGCCCCAGGTGTTGAGCAGCACCACCTTCTGGTCGGCGTCCTCGAGTCGGAAGTCCTTGCCCTCCAGCGTCTTCCCGACGAGCGTCACCGGCTGGCGCCGCTCGCCGGCATCCAGCTCCTCCACCGTGCCGTCGCCGGAGATGTAGTTGGAGTCGCCCTCGCCCCGGGCGCGGCCGGAGACGGTGTTGCCCTCGTCCCCGCCGCAGGCCGACAGGGCCATCGCCCCGAGGCCGGTGAGGCCTCCGGAGAGCACGAGGCGACGCGAGGGGGTCCACAGGCCGGCCCGCGTCGGGCGCGGCGCGCTCATGCCCCGGGCACCGGGGAGGCACCGGGCAGCAGCGAGGCGGCGGGCTCGCTGTAGTGCACGGCGTACACCTCGTCACCGGTGAGGTCGATGGTGGTGACGCTCGCCAGGGAGCACTCGCGCCTGCGCGGGTCGTGCGGCAGGGCGCGCCCCTCGAGCTGGCTGCGCAGCATCCAGACCGGCAGCTGGTGGCTCACGACCACGGCCTCGTGGCCGCGGGCGGCCCGGGCGGCGTCGCGCACCGCGGCGTCCATGCGGGCGGCGATCACCCGGTAGGGCTCACCCCACGACGGACGCAGCGGGTTCCACAGCACCGGCCACGAGCGCGGGTCGCGCAGGGCGCCCTTCGAGGACCCCACGCGGCGCCCCTCGAACTGGTTCTCGGACTCGATGACGCGCACGTCGGTGTGCACCTCCAGCCCCGTCAGCTCGGCCACCGGGGCGGCGGTCTCCTGGGCACGCTCCAGCGGGGAGGCCACCAGGTGGGTGACGTCGTGCCCGCGCAGGGACTCGGCCACCATGCGCGCCATCGCGTGGCCGCGGTCGCTCAGGTGGTAGCCGGGCAGGCGCCCGTAGAGCACCTTCTCGGGGTTGAACACCTCGCCGTGGCGCACCACGTGCACCAGCGTGCGGTCGGCCCGCCCGTCGTGGCGCGGCGGCTCGGTGGGGTGCACGGTCGTGGGCGCACTCATGCGCGCACCTCGCGGGCCGAGGCGTCGACGGCGGTGACGATGCGGTCGAGCACGTCGTCGGTGTGCGCGGCCGAGGCGAACCAGGCCTCGAAGGCGCTCGGCGGCAGGTGCACGCCGTGGCGCAGCATCGCGTGGAAGAACGCGGCGTGCAGCGCGGTGTCCTGCTGCTGGGCGCTGGAGAAGTCGGTCACCTCGTCGTCGGTGAAGAAGACGCTGAACATGGTGCCCGCGCGGCCGATGCGGTGCGGGATGCCCTCACGGGTGAACGCCTCGGTGACCGCGGCGGTGAGCACCTCGCGGGCGTGGTCCACCGCGGCGTACACCTCGTCGGTGCACAGCCGCAGCGTGGTCAGGCCGGCGGTGGCGGCCACCGGGTTCCCGCTGAGGGTGCCGGCCTGGTACACCGGGCCGGCCGGGGCCAGGCGCGCCATGACGTCCGCACGGCCACCGAAAGCGGCCACCGGGAAGCCGCCGCCCACCACCTTGCCGAAGGTGAACAGGTCGGGTGCCTCACCCATCTGCGAGAGGCCCAGCCAGCCGGTGGGGCTGGCACGGAAGCCGGTCATCACCTCGTCGGAGACCAGCAGCGCACCGTGCTCGCGGGTGAGGCGGCGCATCGCCTGCTCGAACTCCGGGGTCGGCGGCACCACGCCCATGTTGCCGGCGGCGGCCTCCACGATGACGGCGGCCACCTCCGGGCCGTGCTCGGCGAAGGCCTGCTCCAGGGCGGTCACGTCGTTGTACGGCAGCACCAGCGTCTGCCCGGCCGACGAGGCGGGCACCCCGGCGGAGTCAGGCAGCGCGAAGGTGACCACACCCGAACCCGCCTGTGCCAGCAGGGCGTCCACGTGGCCGTGGTAGTTGCCGGCGAACTTCACGACCTTCTCGCGGCCGGTGAACCCCCGGGCCAGGCGCAGCGCGCTCATGGTGGCCTCGGTGCCGGAGTTCACCAGGCGCACGGCCTCCACCGGCTCGATGCGGCGCACGATCTCCTCGGCCAGCTCCACCTCGTGCGGGTTGGGCGTGCCGAAGCTGAAGCCGCGCGCGGCGGCCGCGGTCACGGCCTCGAGCACCTCGGGGTGGGTGTGGCCCAGGATCATCGGGCCCCACGAGCCCACGAGGTCGACGTACTCGGTGCCGTCGGCGTCGGTGAGCAGGGCGCCCCGGGCCGAGGTGATGAAGCGGGGGTCACCGCCCACCGCCCCGAACGCGCGGACCGGGGAGTTCACACCCCCGGGGATCACGGCGCGGCCGCGCTCCATCCAGGCGACGCTCTGGGACACGGGGGTACCGGGGGACACAGGGGTGGGCATGGACACGACCGTCTCAATCCTTCCTGAGTGTTCGCTGCAAGGACGGGGCGCACGGGGCCCGCGACCAGTGGGCCGCGGGCCCCGGGACGCTGCGTCAGCGGCCCTCGCGGAGCCAGGCGGCGGCCTCCAGTGCGTGGTAGGTGAGCACCACGTCGGCCCCCGCACGGCGGATGCCCAGGAGCGACTCCAGCACGGCGGCACGGCGGTCGATCCAGCCGTTGGCCGCGGCGGCCTCCAGCATCGAGTACTCGCCGCTCACCTGGTAGGCCACCACGGGCAGGTCGGTGTGCGCACGCAGCGCCGCCACCACGTCCAGGTAGGCCAGGGCGGGCTTCACCATCACCATGTCGGCACCCTCGGCCTCGTCCAGGGCCAGCTCCACCAGGCTCTCGCGGGTGTTGGCCGGGTCCTGCTGGTAGGTGCGGCGGTCGCCCTGCAGGGAGGAGTCCACGGCCTCGCGGAAGGGGCCGTAGAAGGCCGAGGCGTACTTGGCCGTGTAGGCCATGACCACCACGTCGGCGAAGCCGGCCTCGTCGAGCGCCTCGCGGATGACCACCACCTGGCCGTCCATCATGCCGCTGGGGGCCACCACGTGGGCGCCGGCGCGGGCCTGCGCCACGGCCATCTCGGCGTAGCGCTGCAGGGTGGCGTCGTTGTCCACCCGGCCGGCGGCGTCGAGCACGCCGCAGTGGCCGTGGTCGGTGAACTCGTCCAGGCAGAGGTCGGTCATCACCAGCAGCTCGTCGCCCACGGCGTCGCGCACCGCCCGCGTGGCCCGGTTGAGGATGCCCTCGGGGTCGGTGGCACCGCTGCCGACGGCGTCCTTGGTGGACGGCACGCCGAACAGCATGATGCCGCTCACCCCGGCGTCGCGGGCCTGCACGGCCAGCTCCACCAAGCCCTCCACGGTGTGCTGCTGCACGCCCGGCATCGAGGAGATGTCGCGCGGGGCGTCACCCTCGTGCACGAAGGCGGGCAGCACGAGGTCCTGCGGCGCCAGGCGCGTCTCGGACACCATCCGCCGCATGGCCGGAGTGGTGCGCAGGCGACGCGGGCGACGGTGCGGGCCCAGCACGGGGCGCTCCGGCGCGGGGCTCACCGGCTCCTCCGACGCTTGGTGACCTCCTGCGAGGGACGGGTCACAGGACGGCCGGCGGCGAGCGCCTCCTCCACCCGGCCGCGGGCGAACGCGGTGAGGGCGTCGATGACGGCCTCACCGCTGGCCTCCTCGGCCACCGCATCCACGCGCAGCCCCAGCTCGGTGGCGGTCTCCGCCGTGGCCGGGCCGATGCAGACGATCACGGTGCTCGGCGACGGCTTGCCGGCGATGCCCACGAGGTTGCGCACCGTGGAGCTGCTGGTGAACACCGCGGCGTCGTAGGTGCCGTTCTTGATGGCGGCACGCACCGGCGCCGGCGGCGGCGTGGCGCGCACGGTGCGGTAGGCCACGATGTCGTCGACCTCCCAGCCGCGCTCCTGCAGGCCGCTCACGAGCACCTCGGTAGCGATGTCGGCACGGGGCAGGAAGACGCGGTTGATCGGGTCGAGCACGTCGTCGTACGGCGGCCAGTCCTCGAGCAGGCCACGGGCGGACTGCTCCCCGCTGGGCACGAGGTCGGGCTCGATTCCCCAGGCGCGCAGCGCGTCGGCGGTCTTGCCGCCGACGGCGGCGATCTTCAGCCCGGCGAAGTCGCGGGCGTCCAGGCCCAGGCCGGCGAACTTCTCGCGCACGGCCTTCACCGCGTTCACCGAGGTGAAGCCGATCCACTCGTAGGTGCCGGTCACCAGGCCGCGGATGGCCTTGTCCATCTGGTGCGGGGAGCGCGGCGGCTCCACGCTGATGGTGGGCACCACGTGGGCGGTGGCGCCGCGCTCGGAGAGGGCGCGCACCATCGGCTCGGCCTGATCCTTGGTGCGGGGCACCAGCACGCGCCAGGCGAACAGCGGGCGGGTCTCGAACCACGAGAGGGTGTCGCGGTCGCCCACGCAAGCGCCCACGGTGGCCACCACCTCGTCGCCCTCCACCTCCTCGGCGCCCTCGGCGACGTCCGCCAGGGTGCTGATGCTCGTGGCCTGCTGGGCGGTGGTGCCGCCCACGGTCAGCGCGATGGGGGTGTTGGCCGCGCGGCCGCCCTTCACCAGGGCACGGGCGTGCTCCACCACCTCGTCGGCGCTGCCGATGAGCACCAAGGTGGTCGAGTCGTCCTCCACCACGGCGGGGTTCACGCGGCCGCCGGGGCCGATGGCGTGCACCACGCGGTTGGTGCCGGTGGCGATGGGCACCCCGGCGTAGGTCGGCACGGCCTGCAGGGCGGAGACGCCCGGCACGACCTCGATCTCCAGCCCGGCCTTGCGGGCCGCGGCGGCCTCCACGCCCAGCGAGGAGAAGATCGACGGGTCGCCGTCCACCACGCGGGCCAGCACCACCTGGCCCTCGCGGCCTCCGCCGGCCTCGGCACGGCGCTCGGCGGCCTGCTTGACCGCGTCCTTGGCGGTGGAGACCAGCTCCTTGGCCCGGGAGGCCGCGGTGAGCTCGGCCTGCGCGGCCGGCACCGTCATGAAGGTGGCCCCGGGGCGCATCCACTCCACGAAGTCGTCCTCGAGGTGGCCCTCGTCGGCCACCACGACGTCGGCCATGCCGAGCACGCGGGTGGCGCGCACGGTCATGAGGCCGGGGTCCCCGGGGCCGGCTCCGACGAAGACGATGCGGGCAGCGGGCGCGGGGAGCCCTGCCCGCTGGGGCGAGGGCTGGGTGCTCGGGGCGGTGCTCACGAGTTCTCCTTCAGGGACGTCGGGTCGGCGGGTGCCGGTGCGTCGCCGATGCCGGGGAGCCGGTCGGCTCCCGCATCGCGCAGCGCCAGGGCCACCCGGCGGCCCAGGTCGTCGGCGGTGCTGTGCTGGGGGGACCGGCCGCCGGTGGCCGGGTCCGTGGGCGAGGACGGGGAGGGCGGTGCAGACAGGTCAGGGGCCTCGCGGGTGCAGCCGGCCTCGCGGACCGACCACGAGCCGTCGCGCTCCCCGGCGAAGGCCACGAGCTCGACCACCTCGCCGGCCGCGTCGTCCACGGCGCGGGCCAGGGCCCCCACGGGCGCGGAGCAGCCGGCCTCGAGGGTGCCGAGCACGGCGCGCTCGGCGGCGGTCGCGGTGCGGGTGGGCGCGTGGTCGAGCGCACGCAGGACCTCGGTCGTCGCCGGGTCGTCGCTGCGGCACTCCACGGCGAGCGCACCCTGCCCGGGGGCGGGCACCATCACGTCGGGGCCGAGCCACTGCGTGACCCGGTCGGTGAGGCCCAGACGGCGCAGGCCGGCCCCGGCCAGCACCACCGCGTCGAGCTCGCCCTCGGTGACGGTGGCCAGGCGGCGCGGCACGTTGCCCCGCAGGTCCACCACCTCCAGGTCCGGACGGGCCACCCGCAGCTGGGCCTCGCGGCGCGGCGAGCCGGTGCCCACACGGGCCCCGGCCGGCAGCATGTCCAGGGTGAGGCCGTCGCGCGCCACCAGGGCGTCGCGCGGGTCCTCGCGCTCGGGCACGGCGGCGATGACGAGCCCCTCGGGCTGGGCCACCGGCAGGTCCTTGAGGGAGTGCACGGCCAGGTCGATCTCCCCGGCCAGCAGGGCGTCGCGCAGGGCGCTCACGAACACGCCCGTTCCCCCGATGCGGCTCAGCGGCGCACGGTTCACGTCACCCTCGGTGGTCACGAGCACCAGCTCCACCTCGTGCCCCAGGGCCCGCAGCGCGTCGGCCACGTGCCCGGACTGGGTGGTGGCGAGGTCGCTGCGCCGGGTGCCCAGGCGCAGGGGGCGGCGGGCCTCCGTCGCGGCGGTCACCGGGAGGTCCCCGGCTGCTCGAGGAGGGCGCCCAGCGTCAGGCCGTCCAGGGCGGACTCGGGCACGAGCGGCGTCGGCCCGCTGGTGGGCGGGGCGCTGACGGCCTGCGTCTCGTGCGGGTCCAGGTCGAAGAGCTCGCGCAGCGCCCCGGCGAAGTCACCGCGGGGGTCACCGGCCAGCTGCTTCACGCGCACGCTCGGGGTGTGCAGCAGCTTCTCCACGATGCGGTGCACCGACCGGCTCACCTCCTCGCGCTCGGCCTCCCCCAGGTCGGGCAGGCGGCGGTCCAGGCGGGCCATCTCGGACTCCACCACGGCCCGCGCGGACCGGCGCAGGGCGGTCACGGTCGGGGCCACCTCCAGCTGGCGGCGAGCCACCTCGAAGGCGGCCACCTCGGCCTCCACCAGCTCGCGCACGGCACGCACCTCGGCCTCCGCGCCGTCGTTGCCGGCGTCCGCCTCCTCGCCACCGAGGCCACCCAGGCCCACGACGTGCTGACCGGGCAGGTCGGCCACCTCCGGCTCCACGTCGCGCGGCAGGGCCAGATCCACCAGCACGCGCTCGCGCTGCGGCAGGCCGGCCACGAGGTCGCGGGTGATGACCGCACCGGTGGCCCCGGTGCAGGTGATGACCACGTCGGCGCCGGCGAGCACCGCGGCGAGCTCGTCCCAGTCGTGGGCCGTGCCCTCGGTCGCCTCAGCGAGGCGGTCGGCGGTGGCGCGGGTGCGGTTCACCACGTGCAGGTCGGTGCGCACCCGGCGGGCCACGGTCATGGCGGCCAGCGAGCTCATGGCCCCCGCGCCCACGACCACCACGGTGCGTCCGGCCAGGGGGCCCAGCAGCTGCTCGGCGCGTTCCAGCCCGCGCTGCACCAGCGAGCGGCTCACGGCGTCGATCTCGGTCTCGGCGTGCGCGCGGCGCCCCACACGCAGGGCGTGGTCGAAGAGCGAGCCCAGGTGCGTGCCGGCGCGGCCAGAACGGCGCGCGCGGCGCAGGGCGGTGCGGAACTGGCCAAGGATCTGCCCCTCGCCCACCGCCATCGAGTCCAGGCCGGCGGCCACGGAGAAGGCGTGCCCCACCGCGCGGTCCTCGTAGTGCACGTAGAGGGAGGGGGCCAGCTCGGCGACCTCCACCCCGGTGGTCGTCGCCAGCGACTGCCCGATGTGGTGCACGGCGCCGTGGAAGGCGGTGGCCTCCACGTAGACCTCGAGCCGGTTGCAGGTGGAGACGGTCAGCACCTCGGCCACGTCGGCGCCGGTCTGGACCGCCGCGGCGAGCTCCCCGGCCGCGTCGTCCCCCAGGGCCACTCGCTCCAACAGGTCCATGGACGCACTGCGGTGCGACGCACCGACGACCAGCAGACTCACCGGGGAATCACGGGCTCCTCTCCGCGTGCTCCCGCCGATGTCGGGCACCACACGGCAGGGATCGGGCGGCGTGGAGGGGGCGCTATACCAGATGCGCCCGTCGGAGGGAACAGCGCCCCCGAGTCTACGCTGCAGCGTCGTACTTCACGAAATCCGCGCACCCGCAGGGCACTCCCCCTCACTCCCGGCCGGGCACAACACCGCGCCCCCCGGCCGTGGCCGGGGGGCGCTGGGAGTCACTTCTTGTTGCGACGCTGGTGACGCGTCTTGCGCAGCAGCTTGCGGTGCTTCTTCTTGCTCATGCGCTTGCGACGCTTCTTGATGACGGAACCCATGCTTCACATCCTTCTCGGGGTGTTACCGCGGCCCCTCACACGGGATGGAGGCCTCAACAGTTCTGATGGGTCCTGCGCCACGTCCGCGGCGCCCTGCCAGGAGGGCCGGCCGACGACGCGGGCACGGGGACCCGAAGACGGTGATGGCCAACGATACACCCCGCGCCCCGGGGGTCAGTCGAACCAGGGGTCCAGCCCGTGGTGGGCGAACACGGCCTCGCGCGTGGCCATGACGGCCTGGTCGGTGGGCGAGTCGGGGTCGTAGCCGGTCTCCCAGCTGCGCCACCACGGCCAGTCACCGCCGGCGTCGCCCATGGTCAGCGGGTACTCGCCGACGACCTCCTCGAGGCGGGCGCGCCAGCCCGGCGGGGTGTCCACCGAGAGGTCCACCTCCTGGCCGGCCACCACGCCGAGCAGGGCGGTCCAGCTGCGCGGCACCACGTCGGTGATCGAGTAGCCACCGCCCCCGAGGGCCAGCCAGCGCTCCTCGCACACCGACCCGGCCAGCTCGCGCATGGTGCCCATGGCCACGGCCTGGGCCTCCACGGAGAGCCCGAAGTGCGCCAGCGGGTCGTGGGCGTGGCCGTCGCACCCGTGCTGGGTCACGAGCACCGTCGGCTCGAGGGCGTGCACCAGCGGCGGCACGATCGCGTGCACCGCCCGCAGCCAGGCCGCGTCGCCCGTCCCCGGGGGCAGGGCCACGTTCACCGCCGAGCCCTCCGCACCCGGGCCGCCCACGTCGCCGGGGAAGCCGGTACCGGGGAAGAGCACGCGACCGCTCTCGTGCAGGGAGATGGTCACCACGCGCGGGTCGTCCCAGAAGGCGGCCTCCACCCCGTCGCCGTGGTGCACGTCGAGGTCCACGTAGACGACCTTCTCCGCACCCCGGTCGAGCAGGCGGCGGATGGCCAGTGCGGGGTCGTTGTAGATGCAGAAGCCCGCCGCCCGGTCCGGCATCGCGTGGTGCAGGCCGCCGGCGATGTTCACCCCGCGCACGATCTCCCCGGCCATGATGGCGTCGGCGAGCTGCAGGCTTCCCCCGGCGGCCAGCGCGGAGGCCTCGTGCATGTGCGCGAACGCCGGGGAGTCCTCGTCGCCGATGCCCTGCGAGCCGTCGGCCGACCCCGGGTCCCGCGACACCGCCTTCACGTGCTCGACGTACCCACGGGTGTGCACCGTGGCGAGCTCGTCGTCGGTGGCCGCCACGGGCGGCACGAGCTCGAGCGCGTCGAGCACCCCCAGCTCGTCGGCCAGGTCGTGGGTGAGCCGCAGCCGCAGGGGGTTCATCGGGTGGTGCGCGCCGAAGTCATACTTGACCAGGGCCTCGTCCCAGACCGCCCGCCCGCGCTCGCTCGGGTGGGTGGCGGCGGCGTCCCGTCCTGCGTCGTCCATGACGTCACGCTACCGAGAGGAGACCCATGCAGCGGCACCGGCTCTACGACGAGGACACCCTCGTCATCGGCCTGGGGCGCTTCGGCACGGCCGTGGCGTCCGAGATGCGCGCCCTGGGCTACCGCGTGCACGCCATCGAGGAGCGGCCCCGGCTGGCCGAGCGGCACCACCGCACCTTCGAGCGCGTCATGGCCATCGACGCCACCGACCCCCAGGAGCTGCAGCAGGCCAAGCCGGAACTCTTCCGCATCGCCGTGGTGGCCATCGGGTCGTCCGTGGAGTCCTCGCTGCTCACGGCCGGCAACCTCGTGGACGCCGGCGTGCCCAACATCTGGGCCAAGGCCGTCAGCGAGGAGCACGCGCACATCCTGGAGCGCATCGGCGTGCACCACGTGGTCTTCCCCGAGGCCGACAGCGGCCGCCGCGTGGCGCACCTGGTCAACGACAAGCTGCGCGACTACATCGAGTTCGACGACGGGTACGCCATCGTGAAGATGACCCCGCCGCACGAGATGATCGACAAGACCCTCACCGAGAGTCAGGTCCGTTCGCGCTACGGGGTCACCGTGGTGGGTGTGAAGGAGCCGGGCGAGGACTTCCACCACGCGGTGCCGGGCACCATGGTGGGTCGCCACCACTCCATCATCGTGAGCGGGCCGGCGGCCGCCATCGAGCGGCTCGCCTCCCGCCCCTGAAGGGGCCGACTCAGTCGGTGCCGTCCTCCAGGGCCCCGGCCACGTCCTCGTCGACGTCGCCCTGCAGGGCCAGCGGAGTCTCCTCGGATTCCGCACCCAGCGGCAGCACGAAGGCGGCCTCCACCTCGGGCTCGCCGTTGACCACGACGTCCCGACGGCCCTCCGTGGGGCGGTAGCCGATGGAGCTGGCGAACGCCACGGCGCGGCCGTTGTCCGTGCCCACCCAGTAGACGAGGTGGCTGTAGCCGGCGTTGCGGCCCACCTGCTCGGCGTGGTCCATGAGCTTGCGGGCGACGCCCTCGCCACGCAGGGCCGGGGTCACCCAGATGCCGTAGACCTCACCCAGCTCGTCGTCCTTGCGGGTGTCCTCGTCGCCGACGGAGGCCAGGGCCACCAACTCGGAGCCCCGCTGGGCGACGAGGCGGGTGGAGTGGCTCATGCGCTCCTGCCACTGCTCGTCACCGTGCTGCGACTCCTCCTCGTAGGAGGCCACGAAGGCCTCGGGGTCCTCCTGCAGCGCCCGCAGGCGAAGGGTCTTGAAGATCTCCCACTCGTCTGCCGCGAGCTCGCGCACCGTGATGTCAGTCATGTGGTCATGATTCCATGCCCGCGCCCGCGCCGCGCAAGGGGCGCTCCATGCGCCACTCGGTGCGGAGGTCGTCGGGGTCGTCCGGAGCCGCCCGGAAGGGCGCACCGACACAGCGGAACCCACCGCGCTCGTACACACCCCGGGCCCGCGGGTTGTCGGTCATGACGTGCAGGTGCAGCGCCGCCTGGCCCCGCCCGCGGGCGCGGTCGGCCACCGCCTCCACGATGCGGGAGGACAGGCCGGTGCCGCGGTGGGCCGGTGCCACGAACATGCTGATGAGC
>NZ_JBHLVH010000019.1:121177-143374 GCF_042433515.1 Kytococcus schroeteri
CGAGCGTGGACATCACCGGCGAGGCGACGTTCTCGCGCCACCGCTCCAGGCCGAGTCCGAGGTGGTCGGCGTACCGGGAGCCGAACGCGCCCGGGGTGTCGAGCAGCATCGCCAGGCGGACGTCGCGCCACAGGGCCACGTCGGTGTCCGAGGTGGCGTCGAGCCAGCGCAGGACCACCCCACCGGCCGAACCGGCGGGGTCAGTCGTCGTCGACGACACCGTCGGAGAGGTCCTTGCTGCGATGGGCGGCGGCCTCCATGGCCGAGAGGAAGGCGGCGCGGACCTTGTGGTCCTCCAGCTGCCGCATGGCGGCCACCGTGGTGCCGCCCGGGCTCGAGACCATCTCGCGCAGCATGGTGGGGTGCTCGCCCGTCTCGCGGAGCATCGTGGCCGCACCGAAGAGCGTCTGCACCACCAGCTCGGTGGCCGTGGCGCGCGGCAGGCCCAGGTGCACGCCCGCCTCGATCATCGACTCCACGACGAAGAACAGGTACGCCGGGCCCGAGCCGGAGATGGCCGTCACCGCGTCCTGCTGCTTCTCCGGCACCGTGACCGCCTCGCCGGTGGAGGCCAGCACCGCGCGGGCCAGCTCCACCTGCTCGGGGGTGCACAGGGCGTCCGGCGAGAGCGCCGCCATGCCCTGCCCCACGCGGGCGGGGGTGTTCGGCATCGTGCGGACCACCGGGGTGCCCTCGGGCAGACGGGCCTTCATGAACGCCAGCGGGATGCCGGCAGCCAGGGACATCACGAGCGTGCCCGGGGAGAGCACCTCGGCCACCTGCGCCAGGGCGGCCTCCATGTCCTGCGGCTTGACCGCCAGCACCACCACGTCCGCGTCCGGCACGGCCTCGGCCACAGTGCCCGAGGCGGTGCCCAGGTCCGCGGCCGTGGCCGCGGCGCGGGCCGCGTCACGGCCCACCACCGTGATGAGCCCACCCGGGTGGCCGGCACGCACGAGTCCGGCGGCCACGGTGGAGCCCATGACGCCCCCGCCCACCATCGCGATGCGGGTGCCGGCCAGCCCGGGGGCCACGATCAGCCCTTGGAGAGCAGCGAACGGGCGAAGAACATGACGTTCGCCGGGCGCTCGGCCAGACGACGCATGAAGTACCCGTACCAGTCCGGGCCGTTGGGGAGGTAGACGCGCAGCTGGTGGCCCTCGTCGATGAGGCGGGACTCCTCCTGGGGCCGGATGCCGTAGAGCATCTGGTACTCCCACGAGTCCGCCGAACGGCCGGCGGCGTCGGCCAGGAAGCCGGCGATGTCGATCATGTTCGGGTCGTGCGTGGCCATCATCGGGTAGCCCTGACCGTTCATGAGGATCTTGGCGCACTCGACGTAGTTGAGGTCCACCTCGTGGTCGTCCTGGAAGGCCACCGACTCCGGCTCCTTGTAGGCGCCCTTGCACAGGCGCACGCGGCTGCCCTCGCCCGAGAGGTCGCGGCAGTCGGCCTGGGTGCGGCGCAGGTAGGCCTGCAGCACGGCACCGGTGCCCGGGAAGTCCTTGCGCAGCTCGTGCAGGATGCCCAGCGTGGAGTCCGTGGTGGTGTGGTCCTCCATGTCGAGCGTGATGGTGGTGCCGGCGTTGGAGGCGGCGCGCGCGATCTCGCGGGCGTTCTCCAGGGCGATCTTCTCGCCGTCGCGGCCCAGGAACTGACCCAGGGCGCTCAGCTTGAGGGAGAACTCCACGTTGCCACCGGCGGTGAGGCCGGCCTCGCTCATCTCGCGGATGTAGCGGAGGTAGGCCTCCTTGGTGGCGGTGGCCTGCGCCAGCTCGGTGATGTCCTCGCCGAGGTGGTCGACGGTCACGGTGCGGCCCTCGGAGACCAGCGAGGAGCAGTCACGGACCGCGTCGTCGAAGCCCTCACCGGGGACGTAGCGGGAGACCACGCGGTTGGTGACGGGCATCTTGACCATGGTGTCGCGGACGGCCGTCTGGCGGCTCATGGCCAGGAACGCGTCGCGCATCAGGGCCGAGGGGTCGAAAAGGGTCACGAGGAAACATCTCCTTGAGGGTTCTGGGGAGGATCATTGTCCACCCCCGGGAGGCCGGTCGGCGCATCCGAGGGACCGAGCAGCTCCCCGGGCGAGGCGACGGCGTGCTCCTCCGGCGGCAGCGGCCCGGTGAGGAGGGCCTGGCACTGCGCCCCCAGGGCCTCGGCCAGGCGGGCGTCCGAGAGGCCGTCCATCATCGGCATGCGCAGCGTGGCCGCGCAGGTGATCATGCCGAGCAGCACGGTGGAGGCCAGGGTGGCGCGCAACTCGGGCTCGTCGGGGCTGACCCGGCGCGCGATGGGCAGCATGAAGCCGTCGAAGAGCAGCTCGCGCAGGAACTCCCGCTCCGAGGGCTGCGAGTTGGCTGCCGCGAGGGTGCCCGACACCCGCTGGGCGGACGGCACGTCGCCCCAGAACTCCAGGGCGAAGGCGAGCAGCGCGGTGCCGCACTCCGCGGGGTCCACCTGGGCGATGAAGGCCTGCACCTCCTCGGCGTCCACCGAGGGGCGCATCGCGTGGATGAACAGGCCCCCCTTGGAGCCGAAGTAGTAGCTCACCAGGGCCGGGTCGACCCCTGCCTCGCGTGCCACGGCACGCATGGAGACCGCCTCGTATCCGAACTCCGAGAACAACCGGGTCGCGGCGCCGAGGATGTCTGCCTTCGTGTCGGAACCCATCGGGCGGGGTCCGCGTCGCGCGGCCTTGTGCATGGTCCACCTCTCAACTGCTCGCCGTCCCACGGTGCGGGGTGCTTGGGTCCGTGCCGAGCCTAACCTCATCCGGTGGCCCCGGCCCGTCGTCGACGACCAGCCGCCGGCCTCAGGCCAGGTGCTCCCGGGCGAAGGCCAGCGACCGGCGCAAGCGGTCGGTGCCCTCCTCCCGGGACATCCCCCGCGTGGAGACCTCCACCACCACCGAGCCCTCGAAGCCGAGCTCGCCGAGCATCCCCAGCACCTCGGCGCAGGGCTGCGTGCCCTCCCCGGGCGGGAGGTGCTCGTCCTTGAGCGAGCCGGACCCGTCGGCCAGGTGCACGTGGCGCAGCGAGCGCCCGGCCGCACGGGCCATCGCCACCGCGTCGGCGTGGGCGGTGGCCGTGTGCGAGAGGTCCAGCGTCACGTGCTCGTAGTCGTGGTGGGTCGGGTCCCAGCCGGGCAGGTACATCGGCACCCGGCCGCGCTCCCCGGCGTACGGGACGCGCCAGGGGTACATGTTCTCCACGGCGATGTGCACCTCCGTGCGCGCCTGGCGCTCGGCCACGCCCTCCACGAACCGGCGTCCGTGCAGGCGCTGCCAGGCGAACGGCGGGTGGGCCACCACCGTGGGGCAGCCCAGCTCCTCGGCGAGCGCCACCGAGCGGTCGATCTGGTCCCAGGTGGTGCCCCAGACGTGCTGCAGGAGGAAGAGCGTGGGGGCGTCCACCGCCAGGATCGGCAGACCGTGGCGCGCGGAGAGGCGCTGCAGCCCCCGGGCGTCACGGCTCAGGCTCTCGCCCCAGACCATCACCTCGACGCCGTCGTAGCCGAGACGCTCGGCCACCTCGAAGGTGTACGGCGTCTTGCACGGGTAGCAGCTGGAGGCGGAGAGCCCCACCGGCCAAGGGGTCACGAGATCTCCAGCAGCCCCTTGGTGTCGAGGTGGTCGAGGAACTGCAGCAGCACGCCCTCGCGCAGGGCCCACGGGCAGATCTCGAGCTCCTCGATGCCGAGCAGGTCCATGGCCCCCTCGGCCACCAGGGCACCGGCCAGGATCTGGCGGGCGCGCCCCTGGTTGACCCCCGGCAGGGAGGCGCGCTGCGAGACCGGCATGGCCGCCAGGCGGTCCACCCAGTCCTTGAGGGCGTCCCGTTGCAGGGTGCGGCGGACGAAGGGGCCATCCCCGCTGGGGGCCGCGCCCTGCAGGCGGGCCAGGCTCCGCATCGTCTTGCTCGTGCCCACCACCTTGTGCGGCTCGCGGATGAGCAGGTCCGGCACCACCTCGCCGATGGAGGCGCGCACGTACCGGCGCAGGCTGCGCACGTCGTCGGGGTCGGCCACCTCGCCCGGCAGGCGGCTGCTCAGGCGCCCCGCGCCCAGCGGCAGGCTCACCGCGGCGTCCGGCTCCTCGTCGCGGCCGGCGGCCAGCTCCAGGGAGCCCCCGCCGATGTCCACCATCATCAGGTGGCCGGAGGACCAGCCGCACCAACGGCGGGCGGCGAGGAAGGTCAGGCGCGCCTCCTGCTCCCCGGAGAGGACCTGCAGGTCCACGCCGCTCTCCTCGCGGACGCGGCGCAGCACGGCCTCGGTGTTGCCCGCGTCGCGGATGGCGGAGGTGGCGAAACCCAGCACCGTGGTCGCCCCCATGTCGGCGGCGTGGTCCAGGCACTGCACGGCGAAGGAGGCCAAGGTCTCGGTGCCCTCGGCGGAGATGTCGCCCTCGGCCGTCAGGTGCTCGGCCAGACGCAGCTCGTGCTTGAAGGACGAGGCGGGCATCGGGTGCGCCCCCGGTCGGGCGTCGAAGATGAGGAGGTGGACGGTGTTGGAACCGACGTCGATGACACCCAGGCGCATGGGCGAAGGGTAGCCGGGAGGTTGTCGGTCCTCGCGACTACGGTGCACGCGTGGCAGCCAGGACCAGCAGGACCAAGGACTCCTACCGGTGCACCGAGTGCGGGTGGACCACCGTCAAGTGGATCGGTCGCTGCAAGGAGTGCCAGGCCTGGGGGACGCTCCAGGAGGTGGGTGCCCGCCCGGTGGGACGGACCGCCCCGGCACGGTCCGTGGCCGAGCCCGCACGACGCATCGGTGACGTTGACCTCACCGCCTCGGAGCACCGGCCGACCGGGGTGGAGGAGTTCGACCGGGTGCTCGGCGGCGGCATGGTGCCGGGCGGGGTGGTGCTCGTGGCCGGGGACCCCGGCATCGGCAAGTCCACGATGCTGCTGGACGTAGCCGCCCGCGTGGCCGACGCCGGCGGACCGGTGCTCTACGTGAGCGGGGAGGAGTCCGCGGCCCAGGTGCGCATGCGTGCCGAGCGCATCGGGGCGGTGGCCGACGAGCTCTACCTCGCCTCCGAGACCGACCTGGCCTCCGTGCTGGCCCACGTGGAGGAGGTGTCCCCCGCGCTGCTGGTGGTGGACTCGGTGCAGACGGTCGCCTCGCAGGAGGTGGAGGGCGCCGCCGGCAACGTCTCGCAGGTCCGTGAGGTGGCGGCCTCGGTGATCCGGGAGGCCAAGCAGCGCGGCATCGCGACCGTGCTGGTGGGGCACGTCACCAAGGAGGGCGCCATCGCGGGCCCGCGCGTGCTGGAGCACCTCGTGGACGTGGTGGTGACCTTCGAGGGCGAGCGGCACTCGCGGCTGCGGCTCATCCGGGCAGTGAAGAACCGCTTTGGTCCCACCGACGAGGTGGGCTGCTTCGACCTCGACGAGTCCGGCATCACCGGGCTGCCCGACCCGAGCGGGCTGTTCGTGAGCCGGCACACCACCCCCGTGCCCGGCACCTGCCTGACGGTGACCCTCGAGGGCCGCCGGCCGCTCGTGGCCGAGGTGCAGGCCCTGGCCGTGCCCACCCAGGCGCCCAGCCCGCGGCGGACCACCAGCGGGGTGGACTCCAGCCGGGTGGCCATGACGGTGGCCGTGCTCAACCGGCACGGCGGGGTGGGGCTGGCCACGACCGACGTCTACGTCTCCACCGTGGGCGGGGTGCGCCTGGCCGAGCCGAGCACCGACCTCGCCGTGGCCATGGCCCTGGCCAGCTCGCTGGCGGACCGGCCGCTGCCCGACGGCCTCGTGGCCGTGGGGGAGGTGGGCCTGGCCGGCGACCTGCGCAACGCACCCGGCACCGCCCGGCGCCTCGTGGAGGCGCACCGCATCGGCTTCGACAAGGCGGTCATCCCCCGCGGGGCCCTCGGCGACCAGCGCGCCCCGGCCGGCATGAAGGTCTTCCAGGCCGACACCCTCGAGCACGCGATCGGCGCCGTGCTGCCCGGGTGAGCGGCACGGCGCCGAGGCGCTGGCGGAGAGGGGCTCAGCGGAGCTCGTCGGCGAGGCCCTGCGGGTCGCCCAGCACCTCCACGTGCTCGCGGCGCACGGTCTCGGTGACCTCGTGCGGCACGGTGACCACGCGCTTGACCACGCGGGCCTCCTCGTAGGGGACGGTCTCGAGGGTGACCACGGGGCGCTGCTCGTGCAACGTGACCACCTGCACCTCCTCTGTGCGCGGGTCGGCGTGCACGTCGCGCCCGGCGAGTGCCGCCCCCTCGACGACCCGGCCACTGGCCCCGGCGGGCTCCGCGGCCGGCGTGAGGCCCTCCTCGGCCTCAAGCACCTCGCGCTGCACCTGCACCTCGAGCGTGACGGTCTCGGTGACCACCCGCTTGCGGATGCGCGCAGTACCGCGCTCCGCCTGCTGCACCGCGGCGCGCAGCCGCTCCTCGTGACGCACCACCGAGGTGCGCTCGGTGTCTCGGCTGTCCATCGGTTGTCTCCTCGCTGCGGACGGTGGGTCTGCCCCCATCGTGTCGCACGGCCGGGCACGGGACCACCCGGTGGTCCGGACGGTGCCCGCACGGCCCGTGGCCACCTAGACTCAGCGCCGTGCAGGCTGGTGACCACGAGGCAGTGAACGCGGTGTTGGCGACCCTCGCGCCGGGGACCGAGCTGCGTGACGGGCTGGAGCGCATCGTCCGCGGCCGGACCGGTGCGCTCATCGTGCTGGGCAACGACCGCACCATCGACGAGATCTCGACCGGCGGCTTCGAGCTGAACGTGGACTTCTCCGCCACCCGCATGCGCGAGCTGGCCAAGATGGACGGCGCCGTGGTGCTCAGCTCGGACCTCTCGCGCATCGTGCGCGCCGCCACCCAGCTGACGCCCGACCCCAGTGTGGAGACCCGCGAGTCGGGTACCCGCCACCGCACCGCCGAGCGGGTGGCCCGCCAGACCGGTGTGCCCGTGGTGACCGTCTCGGCCTCGATGGCGGTGATCGCCCTGTGGATGGGCGACCAGCGCATCGTGCTGGAGGAGGTGAGCGTCATCCAGTCGCGCGCCAACCAGGCGCTGCAGACCCTGGAGCGCTACAAGGCGCGCCTGGACGAGGTGGCCGCCACGCTCTCGGCGCTGGAGATCGAGGACCTCGTGACCGTGCGCGACGTGGCCGCCGTGGCCCAGCGCCTGGAGATGGTGCACCGCATCCGCGAGGAGATCAGCCACTACGTGCTCACCCTGGGCAACGACGGCCGCCTGGTGGACCTGCAGCTCTCCGAGCTGACCGCGGGCCTGGGCAACGACCGCGAGCTGCTGGTGCGCGACTACGCCCCGGCGCACAGCCCCGCCGGCGGTCCCGAGGAGGTGGAGGCCGTGCTGGAGCGCGTGTCCGACCTGTCCACCACCGACCTGCTCGACCTGGGCGCCGTGGCCGCCGCGATGGGGCACCCCGCCGCCGCCGACACCCTGGACCGTGGCGTCTCCCCGTGGGGTTACCGTCTGCTCTCGCAGGTGCCGCGCCTGCCCCCGGCCATCGTGGACCGCGTGGTGCTGCACTTCGACGGCCTGCAGCAGCTCATGGCCGCGAGCTTCGACGACCTGCACGAGATCGAGGGCATCGGCGAGGTCCGGGCCCGGGCGATCCGGGAGGGGCTCAGCCGCATGGCCGAGACCAGCATCCTGGACCGCTACGTCTGAGTGGGCGCGCCGTCGCCGGTGGGTGGGGCCACCAACCGCCTGTTCGACCCCCTGAGTGCCTGGTACGCGCGGACCGCGCGGGACCTGCCGTGGCGCGATGCCGGGTGCTCGCCGTGGGGCGTACTGGTCTCCGAGGTGATGCTGCAGCAGACCCCCGTGGCACGGGTGCTGCCGGTGTGGCGGCGGTGGATGGAGCAGTGGCCCACCCCGGCCGACCTGGCCGCCGCCGGACCGGGTGAGGCGGTGCGGGCCTGGGACCGCCTGGGCTACCCGCGCCGGGCGCTGCGACTGGTGGACGCCGCCGTGGCGATCCGCGACCTGCACGGCGGCCGGGTGCCCGCCGAGGAGGAGGTGCTGCGGAGCCTGCCCGGCATCGGGGAGTACACGGCCGCCGCGGTGGCGTCGTTCGCGTTCGGTCGGCGGGCGGTGGTGGTGGACACCAACGTGCGGCGCGTGCAGGCGCGTGTGGTGACCGGGGTGGCCCTGCCCGCCCCCTCGTACACGGCGGCCGAGCGGCGGCTGGCCACCGGCCTGCTGCCCGAGGACGCCGCGGACTCGGTGCAGTGGAACATCGGCCTCATGGAGCTCGGCGCGCTGGTGTGCACGGCCCGGGCACCTCGGTGCAGGGAGTGCCCGCTGCAGGCCGAGTGCGCGTGGGTGGCGGCCGGATCGCCCGCGCACGACGGCCCGCCGCGACGGGGCCAGAAGTGGGCCGGCACCGACCGGCAGGCGCGCGGCCGCATCGTGCAGGCGCTGCGGGAGGCCGACGGACCCCTGCCCCGCGCCGAGGTGCTGGCCGCCTCCGGCGCCCCCGAGGCCCAGGCCGAACGCTGCCTGGCCGGGTTGCTCGAGGACGGGCTGGCCGAGGGCGACGACGCCACCGGCTACGCGCTGCCGACCTGAGCGGGGCGCCACGCCGGTAGATTCCGCCCTCGTGCGAGCGCGGACGTGGTGGGCGATGGTGGCGGCGGGCTTCTACCGGCAGTCGGCCTACCGCCTGGCGATGCTGGCCGGCCTGGTGGCCAACGTGGCCTTCGGCCTCATCCGCTCCGCCCAGCTCTCGGCCGCCTCGGACTCCGTGGGCGGCACGCGGGCTGGCTACGAGCAGGACCAGCTCATGGGCTTCGTGTGGCTCTCCCAGGGACTGCTCGGTGCGGTGAACCTGTTCGGCGCCACGGAGATCGCCGGCACGCAGGTGGTGGGCGTGGAGGCCGACGGGGCGCGGCAGAAGCTGGCCTTCGACGCCGCGACCACCACCGCGGCATCGGTGCTGGCCGAGGTGGGCGCCCGCGCGGAGGTGCGCGACCTCGCCATCGAGGAGCCGGACGCCGACGACGTGGTGCGGCGGCTCTACGAACGGCAGCGCTAGGCGGGGCGCTGACCGGCCCTCGTGTCGGCGCGCCGCCGGCCGTCTTCACGCCATCGCCACGGCGGGTTCACCCTGGGGCCACCCGCACGACGCACCATGCCGCGGTCCCGCTCCCGATCCCTCAGGAGGACGCCCGTGCGTCGCACCACCCTCGCCCTCACCCTCGCCCTGACCACCCCGTTGGCCCCGCTCTCCGCCGCCGCCGGTCCGGCCGCCGCGCCCGGCCACGGCGGCCCCGGTGGCCCCATCCACGGCACCTACCGCGTGACCTCCGGCGCCGATGCCGGCCGGGGCACCCTGCGCGCCGGCCTCGAGGCCGGGTACTCGCGCTTCGAGGTGGCCCGCACCGTGCGCACCATCGCCGTGGAGTCCACCTTGGAGTACGCCGGCACGCGCGAGCTGACCATCGACGGCCACGGAGCCACGCTGGCCGGCGACCACCTGCGCACCGACCTGCTGCACGTGACCTCCGGCGCGGACGTCACCCTGCGGGACCTCACGCTCACCGACGGCGGCGGCTGGACCATGGACCACGTGGCCACCGACGGCGAGGACGAGGGCTCGGCCTCCGCCCTGCACGTCGAGGTGCCCGCCGGTGCCACCGGCACCGTGGACCTCACCCTGCGCGACGTCACCGTGGACGGCGTGGCCGGCCACGGCGTGTGGGTGGACGACAACGCCGGCTCCGCGGCCTCCGTGCGCGCCAGCGTCCGCGACACCACCGTGCGTGACTCCGGCACCGGCGCCTTCGACCGCGACGGCGTGCGCGTCGACGAGACCGGCGAGGGCGACCTGGTCTGGGCCGGCCGGGACAACCTGTTCACCGGCATCGGCGCCGACGGGGTGGAGCTCGACGAACGCGGCGCCGGCGACGCGGTGGCCACCAGCCGCGGCACGGCGTTCACCGACAACGGCACCTACTGCCTGCCGCTGGCCGACCGCACCGACGAGGAGGAGCTCGCGTGCGTGGAGGACGGCGAGCTCGACCTCGACGACGGCATCGACGTGGACGAGGCCGACGCCGGCTCGATCGTGGCCCGCGTCTCGCGTGCGACCGTCACCGGCAACGCCGACGAGGGCCTGGACTGGGACGAGTCGGGCACCGGCTCCGTGGTCACCGACATCACCCGCTCGGAGCTCTCCGGCAACCGTGACGAGGGCTTCAAGACCACCGAGGAGGACGCCGGCGACGTGCTGGTCACCGCTTCGCGCACCCGCGTGCACGGCAACCTGGCCAATGACGGCATCCAGCTGGAGGAGGACGCCGCCGGTGACGTGCACGTGGCCCTGCACCGCGTGGAGGTGACCGACCAGGCCGAGGGCGACGGCGTGAAGGTGGACGAGGTGGACGCCGGCGACCTCACGATGCTGGTGACCCGCTCGGTGTTCGGCGGCAACGACGGCCAGGACCTCGACGTGAAGCAGGCCGACGAGGGCGCGGGCTGGCTGGCCGTGGTGCGCTCCGGCGAGGTGGACGCCAAGGCCAAGGGCATCGAGCTGCGCTGAGCGGCGCCGCGCGTACGGCGGAGGGCCGGCACCCGTGTGGGTGCCGGCCCTCCGCCGTCGGGGCGCGTGGTCGCGCGGTCCGGGTCAGCCCCCGGGCGGCCCGATGAACAGCAGCGCCACGAAGAGCAGCACCACGCCTGCCAGGGCCACCAAGGCGGCCACCGCCGGGTTGCGCAGCGCCCAGGCCGCCAGGCGCTCCAGCGGCCCGGTACCGGGCTCACGGCGCAGGCGCCAGCGGTCGGCCAGCAGGCTCCTGCCCTCGGCCCAGCGCTCGAACGGGACGGTGGCGAAGGGCACCACCGCGGAGGCCAGGCCCAGCAGCGTGCGGCCCGCACCCCATCGGCCGTCCACGGCCACGAGCACCGTGGTGAGGCAGAAGAGCAGGAACACGAAGCCGTGGACCCCACCTCCGATGCGCACCCCGAGCTCGGTGGTGTGCGTGACGTACTTGAGCACCATGCCCGTGAGCAGAAGCGCCCAGGTGATGGCCTCGGCCACCGCCACCCAGCCGTACACCCGCCGGGGCGGGAGCGCGTCGGCCACCCGGCCGTCGTGCTCCCGCCCCGGGGTGGTGGTGCGGGCGGTCACTCGCCCACCAGCGCACGGTCGGCGTCACCGGTCAGCGCGTCCGGGTCCGGGGCGCCCTCGCGGCGGCGCGAGGAGAAGGTGAACTCCTGCGCACCGGTGGGCACCGTGGCCCCGCTGGCACCCGGGTTGATGGGCCCGGCCACGTTCTGCTCCTCCGGCTCGGCCGGCGCGTTGGCGCCCACCTCGATGATGTCGCCGGCGGTGAACTCGCCGTACAGGATCTTCTCGGAGATGACGTCCTCGATCTCGCGCTGGATGGCGCGACGCAGCGGACGGGCACCGAGCACGGGGTCGTACCCGCGCTTGGCCAGCAGCTCCTTGGCGTCCTGCGTGAGCTCGATGGACATGTCCTTGTCCGCCAGGCGCTCGTCGAGGCGGCCGATCATGAGGTCCACGATCTGCACGATCTCGGCCTGCGTGAGCTGCGGGAACACGACCGTGTCGTCCACGCGGTTGAGGAACTCCGGGCGGAAGTGCTGCTTGAGCTCCTCGGACACCTTGGCCTTGAGGCGCTCGTAGTCCGTGCCGGACTCCGGGCCGGCCGAGAAGCCGAGCGATACGCCCTTGGCGATGTCCCGCGCACCCAGGTTGGTGGTCATGATGATGATCGTGTTCTTGAAGTCCACCGTGCGCCCCTGCGAGTCGGTCAGGCGACCGTCCTCGAGGATCTGCAGCAGGCTGTTGAAGATGTCCGGGTGGGCCTTCTCGACCTCGTCGAAGAGCACCACGCTGAACGGCTTGCGGCGCACCTTCTCGGTGAGCTGGCCGCCCTCGTCGTAGCCGACGTAGCCGGGGGGCGAGCCGAACATGCGGCTCACGGTGTGCTTCTCGCCGAACTCCGACATGTCCAGCTGGATGAGGGACTCCTCGTCGCCGAAGAGGAACTCCGCCAACGCCTTGGCCAGCTCGGTCTTTCCCACACCGGTGGGGCCGGCGAAGATGAACGAACCGCCGGGGCGGCGCGGGTCCTTGAGGCCCGCACGGGTGCGGCGGATGGCCTGCGAGAGCGCGTGGATGGCGTCGTCCATGCCCACGATGCGCTTGTGGAGCTCGTCCTCCATCTTGAGCAGGCGGCTGGACTCCTCCTCGGAGATCCGGAACACGGGGATGCCCGTGGTGGCGGCCAGCACCTCGGCAATGACGTCCTCGTCCACCACCGCGGCGACGTCCTGGTCGCCCTCCTTCCAGGCCTTCTCGCGCTCGGTGCGCTCGGCGAGCAGGGTCTGCTCGTCGTCGCGCAGCGAGGCGGCCTTCTCGAAGTCCTGCCCGTCGATGGCCGACTCCTTCTCCCGGCGCACCGCGGAGATCTTCTCGTCGAGCTCGCGCAGGTCCGGCGGAGCGGTCATCCGCTGGATGCGCAGGCGGGCGCCGGCCTCGTCCACGAGGTCGATCGCCTTGTCCGGCAGGTAGCGGTCGTTGACGTAGCGGTCGGCCATGTTCACCGCCGCGGCCAGGGCACCGTCGGTGATGGACACGCGGTGGTGCGCCTCGTAGCGGTCACGCAGGCCCTTGAGGATCTCGATGGCGTGCGCCAGCGAGGGCTCGTTCACCTGAATCGGCTGGAAGCGGCGCTCCAGCGCGGCGTCCTTCTCGATGTGCTTGCGGTACTCCTCCAGCGTGGTGGCGCCGATGGTCTGCAGCTCGCCGCGCGCCAGCATCGGCTTGAGGATGTTGGCCGCGTCGATGGCGCCCTCGGCGGCACCCGCACCCACCAGGGTGTGGATCTCGTCGATGAACAGGATGATGTCGCCGCGCGTCTTGATCTCCTTGAGCACCTTCTTGAGGCGCTCCTCGAAGTCACCGCGGTAGCGCGAACCGGCCACCAGCGACCCGAGGTCCAGGGTGTAGACGTGCTTGTCCTTGAGGGTCTCCGGCACGGTGCCGGCCACGATGTCGGCGGCCAGTCCCTCGACGACGGCGGTCTTGCCGACGCCGGGCTCGCCGATGAGCACCGGGTTGTTCTTGGTGCGGCGGGAGAGCACCTGCATCACCCGCTCGATCTCCTTCTCGCGCCCGATGACCGGGTCGAGCTTGCCCTCGCGGGCGGCCTGGGTGAGGTTGCGGCCGAACTGGTCGAGCACCAGCGACCCGGCCGGGGTCCCCTCGCCCTGCCCGCCGGAGGCGCCCACGCCCGCGGTCTGCGGCTCGCCCTGTCCGCCGGAGTAGCCGGAGAGCAGCTCCAGCACCTGCTGGCGCACGGTGGTGAGGTCGGCGCCCAGCTTCACGAGCACCTGGGCGGCCACGCCCTCGCCCTCGCGGATCAGGCCGAGCAGGATGTGCTCGGTGCCGATGTACTGGTGGCCCATCTGCAGGCCCTCGCGCAGCGAGAGCTCCAGCACCTTCTTGGCCCGGGGACTGAAGGAGATGTGGCCGGAAGGGGCCTGCTTGCCCTGGCCGATGACCTCCTGCACCTCCTGACGCACGGCGTCCAGCGAGATGCCGAGGTTCTCCAGGGCCTTCGCGGCCACCCCCTCGCCCTCGTGGATGAGGCCGAGCAGGATGTGCTCGGTGCCGAGGTAGTTGTGGTTGAGCATGCGCGCCTCGTCCTGGGCCAGGACGACGACGCGCCGTGCGCGGTCGGTGAACCGTTCGAACATCTCAGCTCCTTGCCTCGTGGGACGTCCTAGTCGCTCAACAGTGCGTCCTCGGGGGCTGTTCCGCGCGGAGGCCGTCGGGCCGTTCGCTGTGCGCGAACCCTGCGGCGCCGGGGCTCAGAGGGGACGACCGGCCAGCGCCCCCACGGCGCGACCCACCCAGTCGGTGAGCTGCTCGGCCACCCGGGCGGCCACCTCCGGCGGACGGCGGTAGGGGTCCTCCACCGACTCGGAGCGCGAGGAGGGCAGGCGCAGGGCCGCCACGGCCTGCACCAGCTCCGGACCGCCGGGCACCGGCCCGCGGGCGGCCAGCTCGTCCACCGAGCGCACGAAGTGCCCCAGCGTGTGCGTGCGCCGCGTGAGGCCCGGCGCCTCCTCGACCACGTAGGCCTTGTGGCCGCGCTCCATGGTGAGCACGAGGTCGACCTCGCGCAGCAGCGGCAGCGCGACCTGCCGGGAGGCGAAGCCGTCCGGGTCGCCCCCGCGGCGCCGCAGCTCGGCGGCCATCTGGTCCTCCATCGGGTGCCCCACGAGCGCGGTCGTGCCCGCCGAGGCGAAGGACAGCCCGGCGGGGGCCAGGTGCCGAGAGAGGCGCTCGGCGAAGGTGGACCGGCAGATGTTGCCGCTGCAGACGTACAGGATGTTCACGAGGGGGCCTCCCAGGAGTGCGGAGCAGCGACGGCGGACGGCCCGAGTGTAGGCGGGGTGAGGGTGCCGATTCTCACGTCACCGAGCGCTCCGGGAGCCGGTGGCCGGCCCCACCGGAACGCTACAGTGGCCGGACTGCGCCGTAGGTGCAGCCGGTTCACATCCTCACCACCGACGGAGAACGTCTTGACGCTCGACGACATCCTCCGGCTCACCCGCCGGCACATCATCACCCTGGTGCTCAGCACCCTGGCGGGCATCGCCCTCGCGGCCGGGTGGGTCGCCATGCAGACCCCCGTCTACACGGCCACCGCCACCGGCGTGGTGCAGGCCTCCTCGGGAACCGGCACCGTGGGTGAGTCCCTCTCCGGCAACTCGCTGGCCATCACCAAGAGCTCGGCCTACGTGACCTACTTCAGCAGCCAGCCGGTCGCAGAGCGGGTCATCAAGCAGCTCAACCTGGACACCGACCCGGCCGCCCTGTCGTCGCGGGTGAGCGCCAAGGTGGAGGAGGAGACCCCCAACATCACGGTGAGCGCCAAGGGCGGGTCGCCCCAGGAGGCCAAGCAGCTCGCCGACGCCGTGGTCACCGAGACCGCCGCGTACGTGAAGGACCTGGAGACCAAGAACCTCACCGACGGACCGTCCTACCCGGCTCAGCAGGAGCCCTCGAGCGACGAGAGCAGCAGCCAGAAGGACAAGGAGCAGCGCACGCCGGCCACCAGCATCCTGCCGCTGGCCAGCGCCGACCTGCCCTCCTCGCCCACCGAGCCGCAGCCGGCCCGCGCCCTGGTGCTCGGCGGCCTCGCCGGCCTGGCCCTCGGCTACCTCATCGCGTGGTTCCGCCACCGCCAGGACACCCGCATCCGCACCCAGGAGGACATCGAGGAGGCCTCGGGCGGCACCTCCACGCTGGGCCTCATCCCGGCCAACGAGGCCCTGTCCTCCCCGGAGCGCGCCGTCCGCGACTCCGGCGAGGTGGACTTCGCCACCCGGGAGGCCCTGCGCCAGTTCCGCACCAACCTGCGCTTCGTCAACGTCGACCACGCGCCCAAGTCGATCGTCGTCACCTCCGCCCGCATGGGTGAGGGCAAGTCGACCATCTCGTCCAACCTGTCCTACCTGCTGGCCGAGGGCGGGGAGCGCGTCATCCTCGTGGACGCCGACCTGCGCCGCCCGTCGGTGGCCGGAATCTTCGACATCGACGCCTCGGTTGGCCTCACCCAGGTGCTCGCCGGCACGGCCGACCTGGCCGACGCCGTCCAGCCCACCGCGCACCCCAACCTCATGGTGCTGCCGGCCGGCACCATCCCGCCCAACCCCTCGGAGCTGCTGGGCTCGCAGCGCATGCGCGACCTCATCGCCACGCTGACCCAGACGCACCGCGTCATCCTCGACGCCCCGCCGCTGCTGCCGGTGACCGATGCCGCGCTGCTCACCACCGCCGCCGACGGCGCGGTGCTCGTGGTGGCCGCCGGGGACACCCGCAAGGAGCACGTGGAGCGCGCCGCGGCCAACCTGCGCAATGTCAACGCGAACCTGCTGGGTGCCGTCATCAACCGCGCGTCGGTGAGCCGCCTCAACCGCATCCTCTACGGCGAGGGCTACGGCTATGGCTCGTACGGCTACGGTGCGGGCTACGGCGACGGCTACGGCGACGACAAGAAGAGCAGGAAGCGCCGCAAGCGTCGCAAGAAGTGAGCCAGCGCCCCACGGGGCGCACACGGCGGAGGGCCACCGGGAATCATCCCGGTGGCCCTCCGCCGTGTGCGGTGGCGCCGCGGCCGACGCCCGGCGCCCGCCCGCGTCAGCCGTTGGCCTTGGCGTAGGCCTCCTCGAGGTCGGCCGAGAGGCGACCTCGGTCGCTGACCTCCCAGCCGTTGGCACGGCCCCACTCGCGGATGGCCGCGAGCTCGCGCTTGCGGGCGGCCCCGGAGGTGCTGGAACCACCGCTGCTGCGCTTGGCGGGCGCCTTGCGGCCCACGGCCCGGCGGGCGTGCCCCACCCAGGTGGCGAAGTCGTCGCGCAGTCGGGCGGCGTTGTCGGCGTTGAGGTCGATCTCGTAGGAGACGCCGTCGAGGGCGAAGGTCACGGTCTCCGTGGCCTCACCGCCGTCCAGGTCGTCCTCCAGAATGATCACCTGTCGTTGCACCATCTCATCCACGTCCTCTCGTTCCTGCTGGTTTCGGAACACATTTGATCCCATCGGAATCGTTTTCCGCAACTCCCGGGGTGCAGCAACAGAAAACGGAACCGCGTCCACGGTTCCGTTTTCCCTTCATTGCGTCGGTCTTCAGCCGACGGGATCCTCCTCGGCGGCTTCCTGCTCCGCCTCCCACTGGGCCACCGCGGCGCGCTCGCGGCGGTCGCCCTCCACGATGTGCTTCATGAGCACGTAGAACAGGTAGAGGATGCCGACACTGGGCACCAGGGCCGCGATGTACGGCCAGATCGCGCCGAACAACTCGCTCATCACGCCTCCGGCTTGGTGTGGGGGAACAGGATGGTCTCGCGGATGCCGGCGCCGGTGAACAGCATGACCATGCGGTCCAGACCGAACCCGAGGCCACCCATGGGCGGGGCACCGTACTCCAGCGCGCGCAGGAAGTCCTCGTCGAGCTGCATGGCCTCCGGGTCACCGGCGGCGGCCTCGAGCGACTGGGCGGTGAGCACCTCGCGCTGCACCACCGGGTCGATGAGCTCGGAGAAGGCCGTGGAGCGCTCCACGCCGCCGATGATGAGGTCCCAGGCCTCGATGAGGTCCGGCTTGCTGCGGTGCGGGCGTGCCAGCGGCTGGGCCGACGGCGGGTAGTCGCACAGGAAGGTGGGCTGCACCAGGCCGGGCTCCACGAGCTCCGAGAGCAGCTCGAGCACGATCTTCTCGGCGCCCCACCCGTCCTCGAGCTCCACGTCGTGCTCGGCGGCCAGGCGGCGCAGGGTGGCCTCGTCGGTCTGCGGGGTCACCTCGGTGCCCACGGCCTGCGAGACACCCTCGTAGACCGGCAGCCAGCGCCACTCGGCGGCGAGGTCGATGTCCCCGGCCGGGGTGTGCAGCACCCGGGACTCCAGCAGGCCGGCCTCGATGAGGGCGTCGGCCACGGCCAGGTACATCTCCTGCATGAGCTCGGCCATGGTGGTCTGGTCGCCCCAGGCCTCGTACGCCTCGAGCATCGTGAACTCGGGGCTGTGGGTGGAGTCCACGCCCTCGTTGCGGAAGATGCGGCCGATCTCGAAGACCTTCTCGATGCCACCGACGACGGCCTTCTTGAGATTGAGCTCCAGCGCGATGCGCAGCGTCATCGGCTGGTCGAAGGCGTTGAGATGCGTGTGGAACGGGCGGGCGTGCGCGCCACCGTGGATGAGCTGCAGCACCGGCGTCTCGATCTCGGTGTAGCCGCGGTCCTCCAGAAAGCGTCGCACGGTGGAGGTGATGACCGAGCGGGTCATCACCATGCGGCGGGCCTCGTCGCGCACGATGAGGTCGGCGTACCGCTGGCGGACGCGCTGCTCCTCGGAGAGGTCCTTGTGCAGCGTGGGCAGCGGGCGCAGGGCCTTGGAGGCCAACTGCCAGTCGGTGGCCATGACCGAGAGCTCGCCGCGACGGCTGCAGATGACCCGGCCGGTCACCGAGACGATGTCGCCCAGGTCCACCACGGACTTCCACAGCTCGAGGGATTCCTGCCCCACCTCGGCCAGGGAGAGCATGGCCTGCAGCCGCTCGCCACTACCGGCCTGCAGGGTGGCGAAGCAGAGCTTGCCGGTGTTGCGCGAGAAGACCACGCGGCCGGTCACCGAGACGACCTCCTGCGTCTCCTCACCCGTCCCCAGGTGGCCCCACTGCTCGCGGACCTGCTCCAGGGAGTGGGTGCGGGGGACCTCCACCGGGTAGGCCTGGGCACCGGACTCCAGCACGCGCGCCCGCTTCTCCCGGCGCACCCGCATCTGCTCGGGCAGGTCCTCGGCGGGGGCCTGGGGGGTGGTCGGGTCCTGGGGCGTGGTCGGCTGCTCAGTCACCCTCACGATTCTAGGCGTTCCCGCGGTGCCGCCCACCCTCACCCGGGCAGGTCCACCCCCTCGTGACGCAGCAGCCACTCCTTGTTCTCCACGGTGCCCGCGTAGCCGTGCGCCTGCCCCGACGCGCTCACCACGCGGTGGCAGGGCACCACGATGCTCAGGGGGTTGCGGGAGTTGGCCGCCCCCACCGCCCGGACGGCCGTGGGGCGCCCGATGGCCTCGGCCACCTCGCCGTAGGTGCGCACCTGGCCGAAGGGGATGCGGGCGAGCTCGTCCCAGACCAGGCGCTGGAAGTCGGTGCCGCGCGGAGCGAGGTCCAGGTCGAAGGTGCGACGGGTGCCGTCGAAGTACTCGCCCAGCTGCCGCACCGCCTCGGGAAACGCCTCGTCGTCGCGGGGGCCGAAGCGCTCCCGGTCCGGGGCCGGCGTGTGGTCGGGCCAGTACAGGCCCTCGAGGCGGTGGCCATCGCCCACCAGGGTGACCTCCCCCATCGGGACGGGCACCACGCGGTGCACGCGGTCGGCCGCGGCGACGGGCTCGGGCAGGACGCGGGGGGTCATGGTGCCTCCGGGCGAGGGATCGGACTGTGCGTGGGCACCACCCAACACCCACCGGCGCCCCGGCACCAGCCCCACCCCCGAGCGGGTGTGGACGGGCATCCACGCCACCCGGCCGTCCACAGATCCATCTGACTCCGCGGGAGGGGTGCAGGACCTCAGTCCTCCAGACCCAGCGCGCGCAGCACCGCGTGCGCCGCCGGCGGTGCCTCGATGCGGGCGGCCACCGCGTGACGCGCCGCGGCCCGCTCCAGGGCCGCCAGCACCTCGGCGAGCGCCGGGTCGTCCCCCGAGGCGGCCTGCTGTGCCCGCACCCGGTCGGCGTCCCAGCCGCTCACCGGCCCCGAGGGCGAGGTCCCCGCGGGCGTCTCGCCACTGCCCAGGGCCGCCTCCAGCGAGGCGCGCAGCAGCGGGCCCGCCACGGCGTCGGGGCGCGCCACCCCGCCCTCGGCCAGGGCCCGCCGCACCGTGGTGACCAGGGCCGCCACCCCCTCGGTGGCCACAGTGACCGCCGCGTCGTGGCGGGGCAGGTCCACCGCCTCCAGCCGCAGCGGGGTCGCGCCCAGCTCCACCACGAGCGACTGCGCCACGGCGTCGAGCTCGAGCGGGCAGAGGTGGCCCACCACGGTGTCGCCCAGGCGGTCCACGTCCTGCGACTGGCCGGAGAACACCATCGCCGGCTGCAGGGAGAACCCCAGGACCGGCAGCCCCGCGGCCAGCACCGGGGAGAACAGCTCCACCCCCACGCCCGGCACGGTGTGCACGAGCAGGTGCCCGGGGCGCAGGGCGCCGGCCGCGAGCAGGCCGTGCACCACCCCGGCGGCGTCGCGCCCGGGCACGGCGAGCAGCACCAGGTCGGCCTCCCCCGGCACGTCCGCCGGCTCGCAGCGGATGCTGGTGGGCAGCAGCGCGGCGGCCCGTTCGGCGGCGTCGTCCCCCACGCTGTGCGCCACCACCCGGTGCCCCGAGCGCTCCCAGGCGGCACCGAGCACGGCCCCCACCCGCCCGGCGCCCACGATGCCGATGCGCAGCCGCGGTGCCTCGTGCGTGCTCGTCATGCGGCGCACCCTACGCACCCCGGGCGGTCACGCCCCGTGGACACCACGCCGCGCGGTCGGGGCCGGTGTGGAAGGCTCGCGGGGTGAGCACCTGGCAGTGGCAGACCCCCGCCGAGGGCGTGCGGCGCACCGAGCTTCAGCACGCCTGCGAGCCCGCCGCGCTCATGGAGGCCGTGGACGCCGAGCTGGAGGCCGGCGCCCGGCGCGTGGAGGTGCTGCTGCACCCCGACCGCCGCGACCTGCGCCGCCTCACCCTACGGGCCGGGCTGCGCACCGAGGGGACCCTGCGGGCCCTGGCCGGCCCCTCCCCGGAGGGTGACCGCCTGCTGGCCACCCGCCTGGACAACGACCCGCCGCGCCTCTCCCGCGAGGGGCGCCTGGGGGTGCTCGACAGCTCCATGCCCACCAAGCGCGTCATCGCCCAGGGCGTGGTCACCGACCGGCAGGGACGGGTGCTGCTCTGCGAGCTCACCTACAAGACCGAGTGGGACCTGCCGGGCGGCATCGTGGACCCCGGAGAGGGCCCGCAGGCCACCGTGGTGCGCGAGGTGCGCGAGGAGATGGGGGTGGACCTTCCGGTGCGCGGGCTGCTCAGCGTCAACTGGATGCCGCCCTACCGTGGCTGGTCGGACGCCCTGCTGTGCGTCTTCGACCTCGGCGAGCAGCCCGACCTCGTGGAGCGAGCCACCCTGCAGCCCACCGAGATCGCGGCCCTGCACTGGTGCACACCGGACGAGGTGGCCCAGCACGCAGCCCCCTACGTGGCCCGCCACCTCGCGCAGGTGTGGGACGGGCAGGCCGTGCGCCGCGGCACCGTGGTGCTCAGCGACGGGGATCCGGACCCGCTCGGCTGACCCTCAGCCGCGCCGGCGTCGGCGGTAGCGGGCCACGGCCTGGCGGTTGCCGCAGGCCGTGCTGCAGAAGCGCCGCGAGCGGTTGCGCGAGGTGTCCACGAGCACCCCCGCACAGTCCTCGGCGGCGCACGTGGCGAGGCGGTCCCAGGCGTCCGCCCGGAGCACGTCGGCCAGGGCGAGGGCGGCCTCCACCGCCATCCGCGCCGCGACCGGGGCGTCGTCGGAGACCGCGTGCACGTGCCAGCCGTAGTCGTCGTGCCGCACGAGGCGGGGACGCGCCTCGTACTCGGCCAGCAGGTCGTTCACCAGGCCCGCGGCCGGCTCGGGGTCCAGCCGCCAGAAGGTGGCCAGCCGGTCGCGCACGGCGCGCACCTCGGCCAGCTCCTCCTCGGTGTCGTCGAAGCGCCCCGTCCAGCCCCACTCCCGCTCGAAGGCCTCGAGCGCAGCGGTGTCGGGCAGGAGGTCGCCCTGCCGGGGGCCCGGCGCGGTGTTCACCAGCGCGGCCGCGCCCTGCAGGGCGTCGTCGGTGTCATGGGTGAAGTGCATGTTGACGCATGACCCTAGCGCACGTACCGTCTGCCTCCCGTCATGCGCCAACCAGCGTGACACCCATGACATCGCCGGCTCCGTACCGGGGTGCACCACCCCGTCGACCCGCCCCGAGGAGGGACCACCGTGCCCACGACGACGACCCACGCCGTCTCCCCGACCATGGGGGCCCTCCGCAGGACTCGCCCCCGTCTGGCCCGCCGTGGACTGGCCGCCGCACCCGGCAGCGGGGGCGGCCTGGCCCTGGCCCTCGTCTCGGCCATGGCCTTCGGGCTCGCCGGGCCGCTCGGCAAACCGCTCATGGATGCCGGGTGGTCGCCCGCCACGGTGATCATCGGCCGCGTGCTCGTGGGCGCCCTGGTGCTCGCGCCCGCCACGCTCGTGCTGCTGCGCGGGAAGTGGCAGCTGGCCTGGTCGCAGCGCTGGCCGGTGCTGGCCTACGGCGTGCTGGCCGTGGCCGGGGCCCAGCTCTGCTACTTCCAGGCGGTCACCCGTATCCCTGCCGCCGTGGCCCTGCTGCTGGAGTACATGGGCGTGGTGCTGGTGGTGCTGATCCTCTGGGCCCGCACCGGCCGCGCCCCCGCCGTGCTCACACTGGTGGGCATGGCCACCGCCGTAGCCGGCCTGGTGCTGGTGCTCGACCTGCGCAGCACGGGGCTGGACCCGGTGGGCGTGGCCTGGGGACTGGCGGCCGCCCTCGGACTGGCCACCTACTTCCTGGTGAGCAGCTCGGTGGACCGCGAGATGCCGGCCGTGGCCGTGGCAGGGCTGGGCATGCTCATCGGCGGCGTCACCCTCGTGGTGG
>NZ_JBHLVH010000019.1:143442-162883 GCF_042433515.1 Kytococcus schroeteri
TGGTGGGTGGGCCTGGGCCTGCTGGGCGCCGTGACGGCCGGCCTGGCCTACGGAAGCGGCACCATGGCCACCCGTCGACTGGGTGCCACGGTGGCCTCCTTCGTGGGACTCACCGAGGTGCTCTTCACCGCCCTCTTCGGGTGGCTCCTGCTGGGCCAGCACCTGGGCCCGGCCCAGCTCGTGGGCGGCGGCGTGGTGCTCGGCGGCATCGTGCTGGTGCGCCTGCAGGAGGCCCGTGAGCTGCGCGCCGCCACCCGCGCCAGCAGCACCGCCTGACGCGACTCAGCCGTGGCGGTCGCGGCCCAGCACCGGGGTGCTCGGATGGCGGTGACGCTCCCGGACCGCGTCACGGCCGTCGTCGTCGCCGTCCTGCGGGGGCACACGGCACAGCCACTGGGCCACCTGCCCGGCGGCGCCGAGGACCCCGAGGGTGAGCACCTGGAGCCCGGTGCGCACCACCGCCGCGCGCACGCTGGGCACGTCGGCATCGGGCAGGGCGGCCACGAACAGGCCCGCGAAGGCGCCGCTGAGCACCGACCCGGCCCACGCGGCGGCGATGGCGGCCACCACCACCAGGCGCGCGGTCTGCGGCGAGGGCCCGCGGTGACGCCGGCGCTCGGAGGCCGCGTCGGTGCCGTCGGCGCGGGCGGACCTCCACACCCAGGTGGCCGCCACGAGCAGACCCACGGCGAACACGACGTCCATGACCAGCCCGGCCACGGCACGCACGGGCACCGCGTTGCCCTGCCCGAGCCACCAGCTGGCCGCCACCCAGCCCAGCAGGCCGGCCGCCAGCCAGCTCACGAGCAGCTGCCCCACGCGCGTGCCGGGCCCCCGGTCGGGACCCTGTTGCGGCCCGCGGGGGCGACGCGGGTCCCTCTCGGGCGGCGTGGTCGGCAGCTCGCGGCTCATCGCTCTCCTCCCAGGTGCAGGGCGGGCCAGGGGGGTCCCGGGCGCACGCCCCCGGCGTCGTCGGCGCGCGCGGCGAGGTCGGCCACGGCCTGCCCGGCCAGGCGGGCGGCGGGGTCCGCCATCGCCCACGGGGCGAGCACGAAGGCACGCTCGGCCGCGCGCGGGTGGGGCAGCAGCAGCTCCCCCTCGGCGTGCACCTCGGTGCCGGCGCGCGGGTCGCCGTACTGCACGAGGTCGAGGTCGAGCATGCGCGCCCCCCAGCGCACCTCCCGCGTGCGGCCGTGCGCCGCCTCGATACCGTGCAGCGCGGCCAGCAGGTCGGCGGCGCCCCGCGTGGTGCGCACCAGGGCCACGGCGTTGAGGTAGACGGGCTGCTCCACCCCACCCACGGGGTCGGTCTCCACCAGCGGGGACAGGCCCGTCAGACGAACACCCGGCAACGCGGCCAGGGCGGCCACGGCCGAGGCCAGGGTTCCGGCCGGGTCCCCGAGGTTGGCGCCCAGGGCCACCACCGCCGGCAGCTCGCGCTCGCGCACGGCGGTCACCGAGGCGTCGGCGAAGGGCACCGTGATGGGCGCCTGCGGCTTGTGCACCGTCACCTCCAGACGCGGGCAGCGGTCGCCGCCCGGGAGGGCCTGCACGGCATCGAGGAGCCGCTCGGCGAGGGTCTCGAGCAGGTCCACCGGCTCGCCCTCCACGGTGGCCACCAGCACCTCGGCGGCCTGGCCGTAGTGCAGCGTGGCGCCGATGTCATCACCCGCGCCGGCCCCGACCGGCAGGTGGGCCACGAGGTCGACGACGAAGTCCTGGCCGTCCCGGCGCTCGTGCTCGAACACCCCGTGGTGCCCCCGCGCCCGCACACCGGAGAGGCGCACGACCTGGCCGGTCACGAGGCCCACCGCCGCCCGGCCAGCCCGGCCCGCCGCAGCACCCCGAGGGCGTCCACGGTGCCGACCACGTCGTGCACGCGCACCGCCCACGCGCCGGCCTGCGCGGAGAGCAGCGAGGTGGCCGCGGTGGCGGCGTCGCGCTCCACCGGCGGCACCGGGTGGTCGGCGTCCGCTCCGGGGCGCGCCTGCTGCAGGAAGCCCTTGCGCGAGGCCCCCACGAGGGTGGCGCACCCCAGCTGGTGCGCGCCGGTCACGAAGCGGTCGAGCTCCCCGGTCATGGCCCAGCTGTGCTCGGGCGTCTTGGCGAAGCCCAGGCCCGGGTCCAGCACCACCTGCCCGCGGCGCACCCCGGCGGCCTCGGCCACCTCCAGACGCTGCGCCAGCTCGGCCAGCACCTCGCCGGTGACGTCGGTGTAGCGGGCCGGGCCGTACATGTCCGCCGAGTGCCCGCGCCAGTGCATGAGCACGTAGGGCACACCGGTCTCGGCCACCACGCGGAACATGTCCTCGTCGGCCAGGCCGCCGGAGACGTCGTTGACCACGGCAGCACCGGCCTCCACCACGGCGGCGGCCACCGAGGCCCGCATCGTGTCCACCGAGACGCACCAGCCGCGCTCGGCCAGGGCCCGCACCACGGGCACCACGCGGCGCAGCTCCTCGGCCTCGTCCACGCGCTGGCTGCCGGGCCGGGTGGACTCCCCGCCCACGTCCACCAGGTGTGCCCCGGCGGCCACCATCCGCGCGGCGTGCGCCACGGCGGCGTCGGGGGCGTCCCAGCGCCCCCCGTCGCTGAACGAGTCGGGGGTGACGTTGAGGATGCCCATGACCAGCGGCAGGCCGTCGGGGTCGACCGGCAGGCCGGGCGCGTCCGGTGCGTGCCGCACGACCTCAGCCGTTCCGCAGCAGGGTCAGGGCCTCGGCGCGCGTGGCCTGGTCGGTGAACTGGCCCCGCACGGCGGAGGTCACCGTCCGGGCCCCCGGCTTGCGCACGCCGCGCATGGTCATGCACAGGTGCTCGGCCTCCACCACCACGATGACGCCACCGGGGTCCAGGTGGTCCACCAGTGCGTTGGCCACCTGCGTGGTCAGGCGCTCCTGCACCTGCGGGCGGCGCGCGTACGTCTCCACCAGGCGGGCCAGCTTGCTCAGCCCGGCCACGCGGCCGTTGCGGGGCGTGTAGCCCACGTGGGCCACCCCGTGGAAGGGCAGCAGGTGGTGCTCGCACAGCGAGTACATCTCGATGTCGCGCACCAGCACCATCTCGTCGTGGTCCACCGCGAAGGTGGTGCCCAGCACGTCGGCGGGGTCCTGCCCCAGCCCGGAGGTCAGCTCGGCGTAGGAGCGGGCCACCCGGGCCGGGGTGTCGAGCAGGCCGTCACGGTCGGGGTCCTCCCCCACGGCCAGGAGCAGCTCCCGGACCGCCGCCTCGGCACGCGCGAGGTCCATCAGCCCCGACCACCCGCGGGACCCCAGCCGCTCGGGCTGGACCCCGGGGTCGGGGGCTGGCCGTGGCCCTCACCGGGGCCGGCCGTGCTGCCGGGCTCACCGGCACCGTGGCCCGGGTCCACCGGGTGCTCGTCCACCGGCAGCTGGTCCAGCGGGCCGGAGATGTCACCGCGCGCGACGGCGGCCTTCTCACCCTCGGTGAGCACCGGGGGCTGCTGCGAGACCGGACGGTCCTGGCTGGAGAGCCAGGTGGCGCGCACCGGGCGCTTCTTGACCGGGGCGAAGATCTCGGCCAGGCGCTCGGCGTTGATCGTCTCCTTGTCGAGCAGCTCCAGCACGAGGTCGTCCAGCAGCTCGCGGTTCTCGTTGAGCGCGGCCCAGGCCTCGTCGTGCGCGGCCTCGATGAGGGCACGCACCTCGGCGTCCACCACACCGGCCAGCCGCTCGGAGTAGTCGCGGCCACCACCCATGTCGCGGCCCATGAAGGGCTCACCGCCCTGCTCGCCGAGCTTCACGGCACCGACCTTGTCGCTCATGCCGTACTGGGTGACCATCTTGCGCGCGATGTCGGTGGCCTTCTCGATGTCGTTCGAGGCGCCCGTCGACGGGTCGTGGTAGATGATCTCCTCGGCCACGCGGCCACCCAGCGCGTAGGCCAGCTGGTCGAGCAGCTCGTTGCGCGTGGTGGAGTACTTGTCGTCCAGCGGCATCACCATCGTGTAGCCGAGCGCACGGCCGCGCGGCAGGATCGTGATCTTGCTGACCGGGGCGGTGTGGTTCATCGCCGCGGCCACCAGGGCGTGACCACCCTCGTGGTACGCCGTGACCTTGCGCTCCTTCTCGTTCATCACGCGGGTGCGCTTCTGCGGACCGGCCATGACGCGGTCGATCGCCTCGTCGAGCGCGCGGCTGTCGATCAGCTGCGCGTTGGAGCGGGCCGTGAGCAGCGCGGCCTCGTTGAGCACGTTGGCCAGGTCGGCACCGCTCATGCCCGGCGTGCGGCGGGCCACGGCCAGCAGGTCCACGTCGCCGGCCATCGGCTTGCCGCGCGCGTGCACCTTGAGGATGTCGTGGCGACCCTTCATGTCCGGGGCCTCCACCGCGATCTGGCGGTCGAAGCGGCCCGGGCGCAGCAGCGCGGGGTCGAGCACGTCCGGACGGTTCGTGGCCGCGATGAGGATGACGTTGGTCGAGCCGTCGAAGCCGTCCATCTCCACGAGCAGCTGGTTGAGCGTCTGCTCGCGCTCGTCGTGGCCACCGCCCATGCCGGCACCGCGGTGGCGACCCACGGCGTCGATCTCGTCCATGAAGATGATGGCCGGCGAGTTGGCCTTGGCCTTCTCGAACAGGTCACGGACGCGGCTGGCGCCCACACCCACGAACATCTCCACGAAGTCCGAGCCGGAGATGGAGTAGAAGGGCACGCCCGCCTCGCCGGCGATGGCGCGCGCCAGGAGCGTCTTTCCGGTGCCGGGCGGGCCGTAGAGCAGCACGCCCTTGGGCACCTTGGCACCCACCTGCTGGAACTTGGCCGGCTCGGTGAGGAACTCCTTGATCTCCTCGAGCTCCTCCACCACCTCGTCGGCGCCGGCGACGTCCTCGAAGGTCACCTTGGGCATGTCCTCGGTGGCCAGCTTGGCGCGGGACTTGCCGAACTGCATGATCCGCGAGCCGCCACCCATCTGCGGCATGATCAGCAGGAAGAGGCCCACCAGGAGCAGGAAGGGCAGCATGGTCAGCAGCAGGCTGACGAACCAGTTGGCCTTCTCCGGGTCGTCGGTGAAGCCCTTCTCCGGCTTGTGCTCGTTGAGCGCCTTCACCACGTCGTCGCCGCGGGCGTCCACGTAGAAACTCTGGATCTTGCGGGCGTTCTCCACCCCGCCCCCGGAGTACTCCTGCCCCTCCTTGAGCGTGAGGTCGACACGGTCCGGCGTGACCTTGGCGGACTCCACCTTGTCCGCCTGGATCTGCTCCAGCGCCGCCGAGGTGTCCACGCGCTGGAAGCCGTCACTGCCCTTCAGCCCGAACCAGACCAGGGCCGCTGCGATGATCAGGAAGATCCAGAACATCGGCGTACGCCACATCTTCTTCATTGCCATCCTCGTGCGGGGCGCGACCCCGCGTCTCGTCCTGCCGACGTCGTGCCGACGCTCGATGCTCGATGCTCGCACCAACGTGCGATGGCGGCCCAGTGTTCCACAGGGCCCTGTGCAGGAGCGCCCGGACGCGGCGTCAGCTCACTGGTACATGTGCGGCGCGAGGGTGCCCACGCAGCGCAGGTTGCGGTAGCGCTCGTCGAAGTCCAGCCCGTAGCCCACGACGAAGTCGTTGGGGATGTCGAAACCCACGTAGCGGGCGTCGATCTCCACCTTCATGGCGTCCGGCTTGCGCAGCAGGGCGGCCACCTCCACCGAGGCGGCGCCGCGGGAGGCCAGGTTGTCGAGGATCCAGCTGAGCGTCAGCCCGGAGTCGATGACGTCCTCCACCACGAGCACGTGGCGGTCGGTGATGTCGACGTCGAGGTCCTTGAGGATGCGCACCACACCGCTGGACTTGGTGCCCGAGCCGTAGGAGCTGATGGCCATCCAGTCCATGGGCACGCTGTAGGGCATGGCGCGCATGAGGTCCGACATCACCATGACCGCGCCCTTGAGCACGCCCACCATGAGCAGGTCCTTGCCGCGGTAGTCCTCGGCGATCCTCCCGGCCATCTCCTGCAGACCGGCCAGGATCTGCTCCTCGGTCAGCAGGACCTTCTCGAGGCCGTCCTCCATGTGCTCAGCGTCCACGTGGTCCTCCGGGTCGGTGTCGTGGTGGGCGTCGTCGTGCTCGATGCGGTACGGCCGCCTCAGGCGGGTCGTCCGTGGCGTGCGGCGTCCCCTGGTGCCGGCCCATTCTTGCCGATGGGGCCGACGACGGCGTCACCGCCCACCGTGCGCCACCGCCCCCACCGCCACGGACCGGGCACGTCCACCGCGCCCTGCCCGTGCCAGGCGGTCAGCAGGCGGTCCAGCTGCGCCAGGTGCACCGAGGTGGGGTCCGGCACGCCGGGGCCGGCCGCCTCGCGCACCAGGGCGCGCCACACGCGGGGCCGCAGCGCCTCCTCGAGGCCGGCGAGCGCGGCCACCTCGACGCTCCCGTCGGGTGCCACGGCCAGTCCCGCCCGCCGCTCGGCGGCCAGGGCGTCGAGCAGGTCGGCGTCGGCCCGGGCGTGGGCGGCGGTGCGGGCCAGCGCCGGCCCGAGGTCCTCACCGGTCTCGGCGGCCAGCAGGTCCAGCGCGCGCCGCACCCGCACCCGGGTGAACCGGGGGTCCTCGTTGTGGGGGTCGTGGTGCACGGGCAGGCCCAGGTCGGCACAGGCCTGCCGGGTGGTGGCCCCGGGCAGGTCCAGCAGGGGGCGCACCAGGGGGCCCCGGCGGGGCGCCATGGCCGCCAGCGAGCGCGTCCCCGCACCGCGCAGCAGGCCGAGCAGCACCTGCTCGGCCTGGTCGTCGCGGGTGTGCGCCAGCCAGAGCTCGGCCCCGCCGGGCAGGTCGGCCGCCAGCTCCGCGCGCCGCGTCTCGAGCGCCGCGTGCCGCGCCGCCCGCGCAGCAGCCTCTGGCCCGTCCCCGGCCTCCCGCACCTGCACCCGGTGGACCCCCACCTCGTCGATGCCGAGGCGCTGGCAGACCCGCGCGGCCTCCTCGGCAACGCCCCCGCTGCCGGGCTGCAACCCGTGGTCCACCACGGCCGCCGCCACCCGCGGCGCCCCACCCCGGCGGGCCAGGGAGGCCGCCTCGAAGGCGACCGCCGCCGCCATCGCGACCGAGTCCGGGCCCCCGCTCACCGCGAGCAGCACCGCGCGCCCCGCGGCCACGGCCTCGGCCAGCGGGGCGCGCACCGCGTGGCGCACGGCCGCGACGGCCACCGGGGGGCCGGGCACCTCAGGCTCGCGCGGTCGGGTGGCTCAGTGGCCGGTGTTGCACTGGCAGCCCTGCAGCGCGGCCACCACCTCGTCGGTGTACTTGCGGGCCACCATCGGCTGGGTGGAGCGCTCGAAGTCGTCGCTGCTCACCACGAAGGTCAGCAGGCGCCCGTCCTTGGTGACGGTGGTGCCGGCCATGCCGCTGGCCATGGGCAGGGTGCCGGTCTTGCCGCGCACGAAGCCGCGGGCCTCCTCGCGTCCGTCGCCGTAGAAGCGCGAGGCGAGTGTGCCGTAGAGACCTGCCATGGAGAGGTTGGCGAGGATCGTGTGGTACTCCGCGTCCTCCCCGGAGGCGCCCTTCTGCAGAAGCTCGCCCAGCACGTGCGCGGGGATCTTGTTCTTGCTCGTCAGCCCCGAGGCGTCGAACTGCTCGTGGCCGCTGTTGTCGATACCGCGGTCCTTGGTCTGCTCCACCACCCAGCGGCCCACGTCGGCCGGGCCCGACTTCTCCACCGACAGCCCGCCGGTACCCAGGGCGGCCTGACGGGTGATGGTCTCCACCCGCGCGTTGTCGCTGATCTGCAGGGCGTGGATCAGCTGGTCGCGCACCGGGGCGGACTTCACCACGCCCAGCTGGTCGCCCTTGGCCTTCGCCTTGGTGCGGATGATCGACTTCTCCACCGGCACGCCCACGTCGTGCAGGGCCTGGGCGAAGGCGCCCGCGGCACTCATCGCCGGGTCGGCCGGGGTGGGGTGGTGGTGGCGGGCGCGGTCGTCGAAGAGCTGCATCATCACCACGCGGCCGGTCCATCCCTCGTTGAGGGCCACCTCGGACCAGTCCTCCGACCAGCTCGGGCCGGCCTGCGAGTCGTCCAGGGCCACGCGGAAGGTCTTGGGCAGGTCCTCCCCGGCCTCGCGGCGCTTCTTGAGGTCGGCGGCCACCTGCTCGGCCAGGTCCTTGAGCCCCGCTCGCCCGGCGACGGCCAGCGGGTCGCCGTGGCCGCGCGACAGCATCGTGTCGCCGCCGGAGACGATGACGATGTTGTCGCCCGCGTCGAGCAGCGCGCGGGTGGACAGGCGCTGGTCGAGATTCCACCCGGAGTGCACCACCGCGCCGGTGGAGACGAGCTTGGTCATGGACGCCAGGTGGTTGGGGCGGTCGGCGTTCTGCTGGAAGAGCACCTCGCCGGTGGCGGCGTCGCGCACGTCCATGGAGAGGAAGCCCAGCTCCTCGGCCTCGATGGTGTCGCCCAGGGCCTTGCGCACCGCCTCCTTGCTGGGGGCCGGGCCGGAGTTGTCCAGGTGCTCCACGACCGGCTTGCGCTCGGGCAGGCCCTCGTCGATCTTCCTGACCTCCTCCTCGTCGGTGGGGCCGTCGACCACCGCGTTGGCGGCTCCCGGCGCCATCGCCTGGTCGAGCACCTCCACCGGCTGGCCGGCGGCGGCCGCCTCGTCGGGGGACCCGGCACGTGCGGTGAGCAGGTCGGGCGAGCCGTTGTCCCCCTCGGAGGGGGCCGGCGCATTGGTGAGCACTCCCGGCACCTTGTCGTAGACATCGGCCGTCACGTAGGCGCCCACGAGGGCCACCACCGTGGTCGAGGCGATGAGGGTGTTGCGGAGGGAGGACTTCACCGGGCACCTTTCGGACGCACGCACAGGATGGGGGAGACTGGCCCCAGCGTAGACGCCAACCAAGGAGGCTCCATGGAATTCGACATGACCGTCGAGATCCCCGCCGGCAACAAGAACAAGTACGAGATCGACCACGAGACGGGCCGCATCCGCCTGGACCGCCTGCTCTTCACGGCGATGCGCTACCCGGCCGACTACGGCTACATCGAGGACACCCTGGGCGAGGACGGCGACCCGCTGGACGCGCTGGTGCTGCTGGACGAGCCGACCTTCCCCGGCTGCATCGTGCGTGTGCGCCCGGTCGGCGTGTTCCACATGGTCGACGACGCCGGCGGTGACGACAAGGTGCTGTGCGTGGCCGCGGGCGACCCGCGCCGCGACGCCATCCAGGACACCTCCGACGTGTCCGACTTCACCCTCGACGAGATCCGCCACTTCTTCGAGGTCTACAAGGCCCTGGAGCCGGGCAAGTACGTGGAGGAGGGCTCGCACTGGGGTGACCGCGCGGCCGCCGAGAAGATCATCACCGAGGCGCTGGACCGCGCCAAGGCCGAGGGCATGACCACCGCCCGCTGGCCGCTGCCGGGCCACGACGCCGACGACACCGAGCGCTCGATCGACCGCGCCGAGGGCGGGTCGCAGGCCGACAAGCCGGAGGCCTGAGGCACCGCGCGACGACGCCCGACGGGGCGGGTGCGACCGACGAGGTCGTGCCCGCCCCGTCGTCGTGCACGGGACGCCCGCGGGCGAAAGCCCGGTGACAGTCCGCGCCCCTAGGGTCCGAGCACACACACCCCGAGGGAGTCCCATGATCCGCATTACCCCGTCCCGCCTGGCTGCCCTGGCCGGCATCGGCCTGCTCAGCCTGACCGCCTGCTCCGGCGGCTCGCAGGAGAGCGCCCAGGAGCAACCGGCCGCACCGCCCAAGGTGTCCGACACCTCCACGGCCTCCCCTGCCCCGAGCAGCGAGAGCTCCGACAAGACGTCACCCGAGACCTCCCCCGAGGCCGCGGACGAGTCGCCCACGAGCCGGGTGAGCGACACCGCGTCCGACGCCGGCCCCACCGCATCGCCCAGCGCGTCACCGACGTCGCCGGGTGCCCGGCCGAGCCCCTCGGGGAGTCCCTCCCCGGCCGCCGCCCCGTCCACCCGCAGCGCCACGCCCACCGAGGACGCCTCGACCCCCTCGCCCAGCACCGCCCCCGCGGCGCCGGGCGACGCGGAGGAGTGCGCCGGCGCGGGCGCCGAGAAGGCCCTGCACCACGGCCTGCGGAAGCTCAACGCCCGGGAGAGCGACTGGACGTGGCACAGCAACGGCGCGGACACCTCGCTGTACGACCCGTGCGCAGACCTCTCCCCCATCGCCGTGACCGTCGAGTACGCCACCGGGAGCTCACCCTGGATGATCATGCTCTTCCACCGGGGCGAGTACCTCGGAACCGCGACGGCACAGCCCGTGGGCATGGGGCAGCTCATGAGGAGGCGCGCGGACGACGTCATCGAGGTGACGTACCTGTACCCGAAGCCCGGGGAGTCGAACGCCGCGCGCTCCGGCAGGGCGGTCAGCACCTTCACGTGGGACGGGTCCGCGCAGAAGGTCGTGATGGCCGGCGACCTCCCGCCCACGGAGGAGGAGCTCCCCGAGCAGGGCAGGGAGAAGCCCACCGACCCGCCCGTGGACACCGGTGACACCCCGCCCCGTGGCGCGGCCCCCGAGGTCGTGCACCAGGGCGTGGCCCGCATCCTCACCCCGCGCGACAAGATCGGGTGCGAGCTGCACCGCACCTGGGCGGAGTGCGGCATCGAGTCCTATCTCGACTCCGAGCGCTACGGCACCGAGAACGACATGCCGCTCTGGTGGGCGACGCTGCCCGAGCAGGGCACGGCGGGGCTCTCCGCCAAGGGCGACGCCCCCAACTACCGCGGGGACAACGGCGGCCCGGCCGGCCAGGTGCTCGAGTCTGGGGAGAGCGTGACCTTCGGCGACATCACGTGCGACTCCGAGTCGACCGGCCTGACGTGCACCAACACCGCGAGCGGTCACTCGATGACGATGAACAAGCGCGAGTTCGTGACCCGCTGACGCACCCGCACACGACGGAGGCCCCACCTACTGGTGGGGCCTCCGTGCGCCGGAGCCGCCTATCGGAATCGAACCGATGACCTGTTCATTACGAGTGAACCGCTCTGGCCGACTGAGCTAAGGCGGCGGGTGCTCCACACGCTCCGGGCGCGTGACGCGAGCGCCCACTATAGCGGTGCCCCGCCGTGCGGCGGAAATCCGCCGCGGCAGACACCCGCTCAACAGCGCGCGGCGTCACCCTCGGGCACCTCACCGGTGAGCAGGTACCCCTCCACCGCCGAGTCGACGCAGTCGCTGCCGCGCCGGTAGGCCGTGTGCCCGTCGCCATCGAGCGTCAGCAGGTGCCCGTTCTCGAAGTCCTCGGCCGCGCGCCGCGCCCACGCCAGCGGGGTCGCCGGGTCGCGGGTGGTGCCCACCACGAGGATGGGTCCGCTGCCCTTGGCCACGGCGTCGAACGGCTGGGCGGGCTTCACCGGCCAGCCCTGGCAGGCGGACCCCTCACCCATGAGGAAGTCGCCCCACAGCGGCGCCTCCCGGCGGAACGCGGCCCGCACCTGCGCACGGGTGCGCCCGGAGGTGTCGTCGGCGCGGTCGTTGCACGAGTAGACGGTGAAGGCCTCCATGAGGTTGGAGGCGTACTCGCCGTCGGCGGTGCGGTCGGCGTACCCGTTGGCCAGCTCCAGCAGCCGCTGGCCGTCCCCCTTCTGCGCCGCCTCCAGGGCCTGCGCCAGGCTCTCCCAGCTGCCCTCGTCGTACATGGCGGCCGCGAGCCCGTAGGTGGCCCAGCCGACGGTCAGCTCCTTCACGCGCGGGTCCGACCCCACCGGCGGGGGCTGCTCGTCGATGCGGCGCAGCAGCTCCCGCAGGCCGGCGGTGGCCTCCTCGCGCGTGCCGCCGAGCGGGCACCGGCCGCGCTCCCGGACGCACCAGTCGAGGAAGGCCCCGGTGGCGGTCTCGAAGCCCTTGGCCTGCCCGAGGGCGATCTGCGTGGCGTCGAGGTCCGTGGGCAGCATGCCGTCCAGCACGAAGGCCCCCACACGCCGCGGGAACTGCTGGGCGTAGGTGGCGCCCAGCTGGGTGCCGTAGCTCAGGCCGAGGTAGTTGAGCCGCGCGTCCCCCAGGGCGGCGCGCAGCACGTCCATGTCGCGGGCGGCGTTGGCCGTGGTGATCGAGCCCAGCCGGTCGCCGAGCTTCTCCCGGCAGCCCTGCGCGAAGGCCTTCTGCACCCGCGTCGCCTCGCGCTTCTCCGCGGCGTCGTCCGGGGTGGTGTCGAGCCCCAGGAAGGCGTCCAGGGAGGGGTCGTCCACGCAGTCCACGGCCTCGGAACGGGCCACGCCGCGCGGGTCGAAGCCCACCACGTCGTACACGCGCCGCACCCTGGGACCGACGACCTGGTCGGCCGCCTGCGCGTAGTCCACGCCACTGGCCCCGGGGCCGCCGGGGTTGAGCACGAGCGACCCGATGCGGCGCTCGTCGTCCCCCGCCCGCACCCGGAAGAGGGCCAGCCGCATCGTCTCCCCGTCGGGCCGGTCGTAGTCCACCGGCACCTCCAGCTCCGCGCACTCCCCGCCGTCGCAGCGCTCCCACTCCAGCTGCTGCTCGTAGAAACGGGACAGCTCGGCCGGCGGGGCGGGCAGGGACTCCTCGGCGCCCGGGCTGCGCAGGTCCTCCGGCAGCGGGCCACCGTCGGGGGTGCAGCCGGTCAGGCCCAGCCCGAGCACGGCGGCCCCGGCCAGCAGGGCGCGCGCACGGGAGGCGCGGTGTCGTGGGGTGCGGGTGGTCATCGGGGACCCCTTCCGGTGCTCGTACGGGCCAGGTCCCCCTGCAGCTGGTGCAGGCCCACCAGCATCGCCTCCAGCGCCAGCAGGGGGGTCACGTTCTCCCCGATGCGGGTGCGCGCGGTGTCCACCTGCTCCAGGCAGAGCAGCAGCGCGTCGGCGCTCGTGGTGCCCGCCAACCGCTGCAGGTCCCCGGCGTCCTGCGGGTTCACCAAGTCGACCCCGCTGGCCCCGACGGAGACCAGCAGCGCGTCGCGGTACACCGAGGCCAGGTCCACCAGCGTGCGGTCGATGACGTCACGCACCCGCCGCGTGGCCCGCGCCTTCTGCTCCTTGGCCAGCTGGTTGAGCTGCCCCCGGATCGCCGGGGGCTGCGTGCGCGCAGTGGGGTCCGCGCCGTTGAGGCGCAGCAGCTCCTCGCGCTCGGCCACGTCGCGCTGCTCGGCCTCGGCCGCCGCCTCACTGGTGGCCACCTCGTGCAGGGAGGCCGCCTTGCGCAGCGCCGAGCCGAGCCCCTCCAGCTCGAAGGGGATGCGGGTCACCGTGTGGCGCCGGGCACGCGCGGACTCGTCGCGGGCCAACCACCGCGCCACCCCGATGTGGGACTGCGCCGCTCGGGCCGCGTAGGCCGCCATCGCCGCGTCCACCCCCTGCGACTCCAGCAGCGCCGCCACGGCCTCCACCGGCGGGGTGCGCAACGAGAGGTGCCGCGAGCGCGACCGGATGGTGACGATGACGTCCTGCGGCGAGGGGGCGCACAGCATCCACACGGTGCGTGGGCTGGGCTCCTCCAGCGCCTTGAGCAGGGCGTCGGCGGCCTGCTCGGTGAGCCGGTCGGCGTCCTCGATGACGATGATGCGCCAGGCCCCCACGGACGGGTGGTGGGCCGCGGTCAGGGCCAGCTCGCGCGCCTGCTTCACCGGGATGCTCAGCCCCTCGGTGTTCACCACCTCCACGTCGGCGTGGCTGCCGTCCAGCGCGGTGCGGCACTCACGGCACTCCCCGCAGCCGCCGTCGGGGCAGAGCAGGGCGGCGGCGAAGGCGCGCGCCGCGGTGGACCGGCCGGACCCCGGAGGCCCGGTGAACAGGTAGGCGTGGGTCAGCCGCGCCGGGTCGGCCACCGCGGCGGCGAGCCCGGCGGCCAGCTCCTCCTGGCCCACCAGCGAACCCCAGACGCCGTCACGCACCGGCGCCTCCCAGCAGGGCGTCCACGGCCCCGGCCACCTCGGCGGCCAGGTCGGCGGCCGGCCGGGCGGCGTCGAGCACCAGGTAGCGCTCCGGCGCGGCGGCGGCCAGGGCCAGGAAGTGCTCGCGCACCCGGGCGTGGAAGGCCGCGGACTCGGCCTCGAGGCGGTCGTCCCGGCCCCCACGGCGCCGTCGCCCCTCCTGCGGGTCCACGTCGAGCAGCACGGTCAGGTGCGGCACGAGGCCCTCGGTGGCCCAGCGGGAGATCGAGGCCACCTCAGTGGCGTCCAGGGCGCGCCCGGCGCCCTGATAGGCCACCGAGGAGTCCACGTAGCGGTCCCCCACCACCACGGCCCCCCGCTCCAGGGCGGGCCGCACGAGGCTGGCGACGTGGTGGGCCCGGTCGGCGGCGAAGAGCAGCGCCTCGGCCCGCGGGGCCACGTGGTCACCGTGGAGCAGCAGCTCACGGATGCGGGCACCCAGGGGCGTGCCCCCGGGCTCCCGGGTCACCACCACCTCGCGTGCGGGGTGCGCGGCCCCCAGGTGCTCCACGAGCCGCGCGATCTGCGTGCTCTTGCCGGCGCCATCACCCCCCTCGAGGACGACGAGGACGCCCGCCGGCGAGGCCGTCACCGGCGCTCCCGCCGGGGCAGGGCACGGGTGTGCTCCTCCCCCGGGCGCACCCGCTCCACCATCCGGGTGGTGACGCGCTCCAGGGCCATGAACTCCTCGGAGCTCATCCCGTCGAGGAAGACCGCCCGCACGTCCCGCACGTGGCCGGGGGCGGCGGCCTCGAGGGCGGCCCGCCCCTCGGCGGTGAGCAGCACGTCGGCACCGCGGCCGTCCTCCGCGGTGGCCTCGCGTCGCACCAGACCGCGCTTCTCCATGCGGCTCACGTGGTGGCTCAGGCGGCTGCGCTCCCAGCCCATGCGGCGCGCCAGCTCGGTGACGCGCAGGCGGTCGCCGTCATCGGAGAGCATCACCATGACCTCGTAGTCCGAGATGGACAGGTCAGCGTGCTCCTGCAGGCAACGGTTGAGGTGGGCCTGCACGTCGGTGCACAGCGACACCCACCGGCGCCACAGCGCCTGCTCGTCGTCGGTCAACCACGGCACGGGCTCCCCCTGCGCCTCCGCGGTGCCGCCCGGACCGCCCCTCGAACCGTCGCTCTGCATGGGGCGACTCTAGTGGCGGGCACCGACGACCTCCCCGCCGCCTGTGGGTTCCGGCCGTCCGTCCACATCCACCCGTGGTGGGGGTCCCGCACGAGCCCCGCCGTGGCTAGCGTGGCCGCCGACAACCGCACGGCCCGGCCCACCGGCGCCGCCGACCCCAGGAGGAACCCAATGGCCCTGCACGGCAAGCTGTTCGACCAGTACGAGGAAGTCTCCGGCAACGACCAGTTCATGCTGCAGAACAAGAAGCTCCTCAAGGTGCAGATGCAGTACGGCCCGGTCTGGGCGCTCACCGGGTCGATGGTGGCCTACCAGGGCGACATCCGCTTCAAGAACAAGGGCTCCGGCGGCCTGGGCAAGATGTTCAAGCAGGCCGTCACCGGCGAGGGCGTGGACATGATGGAGGCCACCGGCACCGGCGAGCTGTTCCTGGCCGACCAGGCCGCCGACATCCAGGTGCTCTACATGGAGAACGACGAGCTGAGCATCAACGGCCAGAACGTGCTGGCCTTCTCGGCCTCCATCGACTGGGACATCCACCGCATCCAGGCCCGTGGCGCCGCCATGACCGGTGGCCTCTACAACGTGGGCCTGCGCGGCACCGGCTACGTGGCCATCACCACCAAGGGCGAGCCGGTGGCCCTGGACGTCTCCGGCGGCAACACCTTCGTGGACCCGCAGGCGGCCGTGATGTGGACCCGTGGCACCCGCATGGACGTGCGCGTGGACTCCGGCGGCCTCGGCTCGATGCTGCGCGGCGGCACCGGCGAGACCTTCCAGATGGCCTTCTCGGGCCAGGGCCACGTCATCGTGCAGCCCTCGGAGAACGTGCCGCACTCCGGCTCCTCCGGCGGCTCCAGCGGCGGCGGCGTCATCGGCGAGCTCTTCAACTGAGCCGACCCGCACCGCAGCCCACCCGCAGACCCCGCCGGCCACCCGGCGGGGTTCGCCGTACCCTGCGACCACCTCCCGCCCCACCACCAGGAGCCCCCATGACCCCGCGTGCCGTCGTCCGCCGTCCCAGCCCCCGCCTCTCCGAGGGGCTGACCACCCACATCGAGCCGCGGCCGGTGGACGCCGGGCTGGCGCTGCACCAGTGGCAGGCCTACTGCGACGCGCTGCGCACCGCCGGCTGGGAGGTGGTGGAGGCCCCGCCCGCCGACGAGCACCCTGACGGCGTGTTCGTGGAGGACGTGGCCGTGGCCTACGGCGACACGGTGGTCATCACCCGCCCCGGCGCCCCGGAGCGGGCCGGGGAGGTCGAGGGCATGGCCGAGCTCTTCTCCGGGCTGGGCCGCCGCGTGGTGGACCTGCCCGCCGGGCACCTGGACGGCGGGGACGTGCTCAAGCACGACGGCCTCGTGCGCGTGGGCCTGGGCGGACGCACCGACGAGGCCGGCGTCGACGCGCTGCGCGCGGTGCTCGCCCCGCTGGGCGCCCGGGTGGAGGCGGTGCCGGTGGATCGCGCCCTGCACCTGAAGTCCGCGGTGACCGCCCTGCCGGACGGGACCGTCATCGGGTGGGAGCCGGCGGCCCCGGCCCACGAGGCCCTGGGCGAGGTGCTGGCGATGCCGGAGGAGGGCGGCGCGCACGTGGTGCTGCTGGGCGGCGACCGGCTGCTGATGGCCGCCTCCGCACCGCGCTCGGCCGACCTGCTGCGCGAGCGCGGGTACGAGGTGGTGACCGTGGACGTCAGCGAGTTCGAGGCGATGGAGGGCTGCGTCACCTGCCTCTCGGTGCGCCTGCGCGACTGACCGGTCCCTCCGCGGACGGACCGCAGTGCCGGCGGATCACTCCTACCGTGCGGGCATGCGCCGACACCCCGCCCTGCTGCTCGCCCTGGCCGCCCCGATGGTGGTGGCGTCCCCCGCCGCCGCCCTCGACGTGCCGGCCCCGCCGGAGTCGGGCAACGTGGCCGACCACGCCGACCTGCTCACCGACGAGGAGGAGCGCGCGCTGAACGCCCGCATCGAGGAGGGGAACCGGTCCACCGACCGGGCCCGCGTGGCCGTGCTCACCGTGGAGTCGCTGGAGGGCGAGGACCTGGAGGACTTCTCGCGCCGCGTGGCCACCGAGTGGGGCGTGGGCGACGCCGGCAAGGACAACGGCGTGCTGGTGCTGCACTCCGAGGGCGACCGCGAGGTGCGCCTGGAGGTGGCCGACGGCGCCCGGCAGCGCATCGACGACGGGGACGCCGAGAAGGTGGTGGACCGCATGACCGACGCCTTCGGTGACGAGGACTTCGCGAAGGGGCACACCGAGGGCGTGGACACGCTCTACGAGCTGGCCCGGGGCGAGGAACCGTTCGCGTGGACGCCGGCCGAGAAGGCCGTGGCGTGGGCAGCCGGCATCGGCGGCGGGGTGCTCGCCCTGGTGCTCGGCACGCTGGGCGTGCGCTCCTACCGCCGCGTCAAGGCCGAGGACGACCGCGAGAAGGAGCTCACCCGCCGGCTGGTGCGCGAGGCCCGCGCGGCCGACCCGGAGCTGCCCGAGCCGGACGACGAGGAGTTCGCGGCGTTCGACCGCTACCGCCGCGAGCACGGCACCGACCCGCTGCCCAACGGTGCCGCGTTCAGCTACGGCGCGTGGCTGCCGTTGTACGCGGCCAACCCCACGAGCATGGGTGCCCCCGAGCCCACGAGCGGCTCCAGCACGAGCTCGTTCGGCGGGGGCAGCGGGTTCAGCGGTGGCGGGGCCAGCGGCAGCTACTGAGCCAAGCGCCGCGGCCCGGGGCCACCGGGCCGACCCGGGTCACCAGCGGCCGCGGCCTCCCGGCGGCACCGTGCGCCAGGCCGCCAGACGCTGGGGGTCCTGCGCGTCGAGGAACTCCACCAGCTCGGCGAAGGACACGCAGTGCACCTCCTCGCGGGGGCACTGCTCGCGGGTGAAGCGCTCCATGGCGTCCAGATAGGTGCCGTCGTCCCAGGCGGCCAGGTGGTTGCCTAGGACCAGGGGCGCCCGGTTGCCCTCCAGGGCCTGCTCGAGCTCGTGCTCGTAGGTCTTCTCCATGACCCGGCCGCGCTCGGCCTTGGACACCTCCGGCGCCCAGGTGTTGAAGGCCGACAGCCAGTTGTAGTCCATGGCCAGCACCGAGCGGCGCCCCATGGCGTCGCTGCCGTGGACCTGCACCGACGGGATCGGGAAGTTCCACACGCCGTTGGCCTTCTCCGGCCAGGTCACGGCACCCACGGTGGAGGAGTCGTAGGTCCACCCGTCCTCGGCCGCGGCCTTCTGCGCGTTCTCCGGCCCCTCCAAGCAGGGGGTGCGTCCGCCTTGGACCTTGCGGGCGATGCCCTTGGGCAGCGCCGTGCCGCCCTTCAGGGGCGTCTTGCCCTCCCACCGCTCCACGAAGCGGTACCACTCGTTCATCTCCTGGTGCCACTGGGCCACCGACCAGTCGGCGCCGCCCTGGGGGCCGCAGAAGTGGCCGTTGTAGTGGGTGCCGAGCTCGTGGCCGGCCTCGATGGCGGCGGCGAGCTCACGGGTCGTCTCCCGCACCATCTGGGCCGTGCGCGGCCGGATGTGCTGCATGCCCTTGGGGTGCATCGGCGGCCGGTAGGTCTCGGCCACCTCCTCGCCGGTGGCCAGGAACGGGCCGCTGAGGAAGAAGGTCATGTGCGCGTCGGACTCGTCCGCCGCGGTGCGGAAGCGCGAGACGCCCTTCTCGCGCGGTGTCTCCCCGGCGCCGTCCCAGGAGATCACCACGAACTGCGGCGGCTTCTCGCCGGCCGGCACCTTGCGGGCCAGGTCGGAGGGGGCCTTGGAGGGCGAGGGAGCCTCACCGTGCGTGTCGTCGCCGCTGCTGCTCGGGTCACCGGTGGCGTCGCCGCTCCCGCCGGACCCCTCGCCGGCGCTGCCGGACGGGGCTGCGCCCGGGTCGCTCGAGTCGCCCGAACCACCCGACGGCTCGTCCGTCGTCCCGCCCGCGGGGGTGCCGACGGCATCGGCCGGTGCCGAGCCCCCGCTCCCCTCCTCGCTGGGCTGGCCCGAGCAGGCCCCCAGCACCGTCGCGAGTCCCACCATCATCACGGCACCCCGGCCGAGTCGTCCCACCATCGGTCTTTCCTGCACCTTGCGCTCGTCGGTCCCCTTGCCCCTGCACCGTAGGAAAGGGGTCGGGGCCGGGATGTCCGCCCACGGGGGGATCCCCCGTGCGCCCACCAGGTGACCGAGGGCGCGCCCGCCGGAGAGCGGAGGGACCCGCCGGAATCCCCCATCGGGACACCTCTAGTGTGATGTGGCACACAGCCCGCGGCGCTGGCCGCCCACCGCTCGGAAGGACCCCCCATGAGCACGCCCACCCCGGACACACGCACCGTCGCCGTGCACGCCGGCCGCCACGACCTCACGGCCCTCGGGGTGCACCCCGCCCCCATCGACCTCTCGAGCACCTCCCCGCTGCCCGACGTGGAGCACGGCGGCGAGGCCTACGAGCA
>NZ_JBHLVH010000002.1:0-149697 GCF_042433515.1 Kytococcus schroeteri
GGCACACGGACCATCACCTACCACCCACGACGACCCGGACAACCATGGAGGACGGACACCCCACCCCGAGGGACACCCGGTGGGCCGCCCGACGGGTCACGACGCCGCTCGCTCTCGGAAGGAGGCAGGACGTGACGCGCGGACAGCACACGCCGGGAGCCCGGCGCAGGACCGTCCTGCACCGGGCTCCGCGTGCCGCCGCGCCGTCCCGGGAGGGCCCGCGGGAACGCGCTGGGTCAGGCGCTCTGCAGCCCGCGCACGCCGTCGGACAGGCGGAAGGTGGCGTCCGTGCGCACGGCACCGCCCATCGTGCTCACGCGGTCGACCGCGCGGAAGGTGCCGGTCAGGGCGTCGGCCGCGAGGTCCAGGCGCAGGTAGCCGCGCGTGGTCTCGTGATAGCGCATGTGCGGGTTGTCCGCGTCGCCGGTGAAGGCGGAGTCCTTGCTGTCACCGCCGGAGGTCACCGACGTGGTCACCAGCTCCGAGGCGATGGTGGTGCGGCCCGAGTCGGTGGTGCGCCACAGGTCGCTCGCGAAGGACTCGTGCACGTCACCGGTGAGCACCAGCGGGTTGCGGGCACCGGACCGCTCGATGCTGGTGAGCAGGCGGTCCTTGGCGGCCACGTAGCCGTCCCAGGCGTCCTGGTTGGTCATGAAGCCGGGGCCGGCCATCATGTCGTACTGCGCCACCATCACCTGCTGGCCGAGCACGTCCCAACGGGCACCGGAGGAGCGCAGGCCCTCGTCGAGCCAGGCCTCCTGCGTGGAGCCCAGCATCGTGCGGCGGGTGTCGTAGGTGGCCGGCACCGGGCCCACCCAGCCGGTCTGGTCGGAGCGGTACTGGCGGGTGTCGAGCATGTGGAAGGTGGCCATGCGACCCCACGTGAGGCGGCGGTACAGGTGGATGCCGTCGGCCGTGGGCACCGAGGTGCGGCGCAGCGGCATGTTCTCCCAGTACGCACGGAAGCCCGCGGCGCGACGCTCGAGGAAGGCCGGCGTGCGGCCGAACACCTCGTGGTACTCCGCGGCCCAGTCGTTGTCGATCTCGTGGTCGTCGAAGACCACCACCCACGGGGCGGTGGCGTGCAGGGCCTGGAGGTCGGCATCGGTCTTGTACAGGGCGTGGCGGCGCCGGTAGTCGGCCAGCGTGTGGATCTCGGCGCCCACCATCCTGCGGGCCACGCCGGACTTCACCGGGTACCCGCCCGGGCCGTGCTCGTAGATGTAGTCACCCAGGTGGAGGACCATGTCGGGCGCCTCGTCCGCGAGGTGCCGGTAGGCGGTGAAGAAGCCGTGCTCCCACTGCGCGCACGAGACCACGCCGATGCGGGCCGGGCGGTCGCTCGTGGGCGCCGGGGCGGTGCGGGTGCGACCCACCGGGGAGACGTGCGATCCCACGCGGAAGCGGTAGGCGTACCAGGCGTCGGGACGCAGCCCGGAGAGCTCGATGTGGACGCTGTGGCCCACGGAGGAGTCGGTGGTCACGGACCCGCGGCGCACCATGGTGCGGAAGGTCTCGTCGGTGGCCAGCTCCCACTCCACGGTGGTCCTCGTGGACGCCGTGAGACCACCCAGGCCGTCGGCGGCCACCGGGTCCGGGGCGATGCGGGTCCACAGCACCACGCCGTCGGGCGTCGGGTCACCGCTGGCCACCCCGAGGCGGAAGGGGTAGGCGTCCCCGGCGGCCGCGGTGCCGGTGAGCAACGGCGAGGCGCCGAGGACCGCCGCGGCAGCACCCGAGGCGAGCACCAGGCGGCGCGAGGGCGCGGTGGCGGGGGTGTGGGTGGGGCCGACAGCAGTCGGGTCGGCGGAGGTGACCGAGGCCGCGGAGGTCGAGGAGTGCGTCGCGGCACTCCGCACGGTCAGGGCATGGGAGGTCTGTGCAGGGGTGCGCATGGCGGCACAGTGTGTACCGGGCACGTGGCACCGATCTGGTCCATGGGTGAATCCGGGGTGAACGCTGGGCAAGGACTTGCCCACGACGCCGGTGGCCCGCCACGCGAGCGCGCAGCGGGCCACCTCAGGAGCGTCGGGTCAGTGCGCCAGGCGCTCCGGCTCGGCGTCGGCCATGAGGCGCGACACCTTGGGCACGAGCAGGAACAGCAGCAGGCCGAACACGATCGCGATGCCACCGGTGGTCAGGAAGAACACGTGGTCCTCCATGCCCTCCATGGCCAAGATCAGCTGACCGGCGATGGACTGGCCGGTCGCCGAGGACAGGAACCACAGCGCCATCGCCTGCGAGGCGAACGCCTTGGGCGCCAGGGACGCCGTCGCGGACAGGCCCACCGGGCTGAGGCACAACTCGGCGACGGTCTGCACCACGAACACCAAGACCAGCACCCACACCGGGCTGGTGGCACCGGGGAAGGTGAGCGAGGCCCACGCCAGGAAGATGAACGTCAGGCCCACGATGGACACACCGAGGGCGATCTTGGCGGCGGTGGACGGGAACTTGCCGCTGCGGGCGGCCCACAGCATCGCGAAGAGCGGCGCCAGGACGATGATCGAGATGGGGTTGACCGACTGGAACCACTCCGGGTTCCACTCGAAGCCGAGCGAGCCCAGGTCGGTGCGGTTCTTGCCGTAGCTGGCCAGCTTGACGGCGGCCTGCTCGAAGATCATCCAGAACGCCACGGCGGCCAGCCAGATGGGCAGGTAGGCCCACAGGTGCTTGCGCTCGACCGGCTCCACCTTGGAGCTGCGGAACATCGTGACGAAGTAGGCGACGGAGGCCACCAGCGACAGGATGAAGATGCCGTCGGCGATCGCCTCGGGCCAGGTCTCGCGCCACAGGCGGGCCACGCCGATGGCGGCGGCCACCAGGGCCAGCAGCCCCAGCGCGAGCACGGGCACGCGGCGGCGCTCCTCGGAGGACAGCGGGTTGGGGACGCGGATGGACTCGTCGGCCAGCGTGCGCTTGCCGATGAGGTAGGCCACCAGCGCCACGGCCATCCCGACCGCGGCGGCCGCGAAGCCCGCGTGGTAGCCCCAGTGGCTCTTGAGCCAGGCCACCACGAACGGCGAGAAGAACGCGCCGATGTTGATGGACATGTAGAAGATCGTGAACGCCTGGTCCTGGCGGACGTCGCGGTCGTCGTAGAGGTGGCCCACCATCGTGGACACGTTGGGCTTCAGGAAGCCGGTGCCCAGCGCGACCAGGACGATGCCCAGCCACGAGAAGAGGCTGCCGGGAACCGCCAGCGAGATGTGGCCGGCCATGATGACCACGCCGCCCAGCAGCACGCTGCGCTGCGGACCGATGAGGCGGTCGGCGGCCCAGCCACCGATGATCGACAACAGGTAGACGGCGGCACCGTAGGTGGCGACGATCGCCTCACCGACGCTGTCCTGGAGACCGAGGCCTCCATTGGCGACCGTGTCGACGATGTAGTAGAGCAGGATGGCGCGCATCCCGTAGTAGGAGAAGCGCTCCCACAGCTCGATGTTGAACAGCGTCGCCAGTCCCCGGGGGTGCCCCAGGAAGCTGCGGTCGTTCTCGGCCTTCCCCGTGGTGTGCACGGCGGTACTCATGGGTCTCCTCACCCTTCGTGTCGTCTCCGCAGGGGCGTGATGGAGCCGGTCCCCGGCGGGCCGCCGCGCAGTAAACCACAGACACAGGGTGATTCAGGACACAGAGGGGCGGGGCCGTGGGGCGCGGCCGGCGCCGGCCAGGGTGGGGGGCGACGCGGGTCTTCGCGCCGGCCTGGGTGTGGGGGCGAGGCGGGGCGCCGTGGATCACGGGTGTGGCCGTTGCGCACGGGACACGGGGACGGGCCGCACCTACCCTTGTGGCATGCGCACCCCCTTCGACCCGCTGGTCCGCGAGCTGCGGCACTTCGGCAGTGCGCAGTTCGTCGACCAGGTGCCGCGGGACCACCGGGTGACCACCGCGGAGCTCCGCCGTCGACAGCTGGTGGTGGCCTGCACGCTGCTGGTGGGGATCGTGTTCCTCGGCTGGTCGCTGCGCTCGGCGCCGGGGGCGCCGTCGTTCTACGGAGCCGCCGCCGCACTGGCCGTGACCTGGACCGCCGGCTCCTTCGCCTCCGGACCGCTGCACTTGGGGCGCAACCACACCCGGTCCGGCCAGCACTACGTCCGCCCGGTGGTGCAGCCGGTGCTGGTGGCCCTGGGGATCATCGTGGTGTTCGTCGTCGGAGCCCTGGTGGCCGCCCGCATCCCACTGCTGGAGGAGAGCGTCAACGCGGTGCTCGACCACGCCCGATTGGGCTACCTGCCGTTGGTGGTCGCACTGGCCCTGGTGAACGGGGTGGCCGAGGAGCTGTTCTTCCGGGGGGCGCTGTACTCGGCCACGCCCCGGCACCCGGTCACGGTGACCACGGTGGTCTACACGCTCACCACGATCGCGACCGGGTCGCTGGGCCTGGTCCTGGCCGCCGCCGTGCTCGGTCTCGTGGTCGGCCTGCAACGTCGGGTCACCGGCGGTGTGCTGGCACCGGTGATCGTGCACTGCGTGTGGTCGCTGGGGATGCTGCTGGTGCTGCCGACGCTCATGGAACGCGCGGTCTGAGTGCACCCACGGGCCGGGCGTGAGCGCGCACCGGCCTGGCGTGAGCGCGCACCGGCCTGGCGTGAGCGCGCACCCCACCCCAAGCGCCCCTACGCTGAGGATCATGGACACCGCCGCCACCGGACCACAGATCCGCCCCTCGACCGCTGATGGCACGACGTCCGGGACCGCCACCACCCCCGGGATCGCGCTGGTCACCGGTGCCACCGGGTACATCGGCTCCCGCCTGGTGCCCGCGCTGCTCGCCACCGGGTGGCAGGTGCGGGTGCTGGCCCGCTCCCCGGCGAAGCTCGAGGGCCGCCCCTGGGCGGACCGGGTGGAGGTCAGCGCCGGGGACGCGACCTCGGATGAGGACCTCGCCGAGGCCCTGGACGGCGTCGACGTGGCCTACTACCTGCTGCACTCCATGGACGGCGAGGGGCACTTCATCGAGCGCGAGCAGGCGATGGCCACCACCTTCGCCGACGCCTGCGACGAGGCGGGGGTGGGCCGCATCGTCTACCTGGGCGGCATGTACCCCCTGAACGAGCCGCTCTCGGAGCACCTGTACAGCCGCAAGGCCGTGGGCGACGTGTTCCTGGCCGCCCGCACCCCGGCCGCCGTGCTGCAGGCCGCCGTCATCGTGGGTGCCGGCTCGGCGAGCTTCGAGATGATCCGCCACCTCACCGACCGGCTGCCGGTGATGGTGGCTCCGGCCTGGCTAGCCAACCGCATCCAGCCGATCGCCGTCGCCGACGTGCTGCACTACCTGGTGGGCGCCGCGTCGCTGCCGACCGAGGTGAACCGGGCGTTCGACGTGGGCGGTGACGAGGTGCTGGAGTTCCGCGACATGCTGCAGCGCTACGCACAGCGTGCCGGTCTGGCGAGGCGCCGCATCGTGCTGGCGCCGGTGATGACCCCGTGGCTCGCCAGCCACTGGGTGGGCGTGGTGACCCCGGTGGATGCCGGGGTGGCCAAGCCGCTGGTCGGCTCTCTGGTGCACGAGGTGGTGGTCAAGGACGGGCGCGCGCTGGAGCAGTTCACCGGCGCCCCGTCCGGCGGCCACACGCCGTTCGACACCGCCGTGGACCGCGCCCTGGACCGGTCCGATGCGGTGGACGCCCCACCGGTGGGCGAGGACGACCTGGCCGAGGACCCCGCCCACGCGACGCCCGCCGACCCGGCCTGGGTGGGCCGTCAGCCGCGGACCGAGACGTGGCGCACCGCCGTGGACGCCCCGGCCGACCGGGTGTGGGAGGTCGTCTCCTCCCTGGGCGGGCAGACCGGGTGGTTCGTGCCGGACTCGCTGTGGTCGATGCGGGGTCGCGTCGACACGCTGGCCGGCGGCCCGGGGCACCGCCACGTCCGCGACCACGCCGACCTGCGCGAGGGCGACCGGGTGGACTCCTGGCGCGTCGAGGAGGTGGGCGACCAGAACGGTGGGCGGTCGGTGCGGCTGCGCTCGGAGATGCGTCTGCCGGGCACCGCGCGCCTGCGGTTCACCGTCACCCCCGCGCCGGGCGACGACGGGCGGTCGGTGTTCGAGCAGGAGGTCGTGTTCGTGCCCCGCGGGCTCGGCGGGGAGGCCTACTGGTGGGGCCTGTTCGCCGCCCACCACGCCCTGTTCACGCAGATGCACGAGGGCATCGTCAAGGCCGCGAACCGCGGCTGACACGGAGGCTGCCCGACCGGTCGTGGCGCGCGGCGGCGAGCGCTCAGCGCGGGGTCGCGTCGGCGCCGGCGCGGCGGACGGTCTCGTCCAGCGTGACGCCCGCCTCGACGGTCACCACGCGCTGACCAGGCCGATCCCCTCGGCCGCGAACGCCCGCAGCACCGCGCGGATCACCGCGTCCTTGGCCTCCCGAGTCTCGAGCTGCCGGGCGCCGGACCAGAAGGGCAGCTCGGTGGTGACCGCCCCGGTGACCACCTCGGCGGCCAGCACCTGCGGCGCCGGGTCGGCGTGCACCTGGGGGACCGACAGCATCGCGGCCAGAGCCACCTCGCGCGCCCGGTCCTGGTCGGTGGCGAGGTCCAGGTCGACCGTCACCGTGGTGCGCACCCGTTCGTACCCGGTCTGCACGGTCACCACCTGGGAGGGCACCAGGCTGTTCGGCAGCAGCAGCTGCCGGCTGTCGAACGAGCGGATCACGGTGGAGCTCAGACCGATGTCCTCCACCGTCCCGCGCACGTCTCCCACGTGCACCTGGTCGCCGACGTTGAACCGGTCGCGGGCCAGGATGACGATGCCGGCGAACATGGTGCCCAGCACCGTCTGGAAGGCGATACCGGCGGCGATCGAGACGATGCCGATGCCACCGATGATGTCCACCGGCTTGATGCTGGGGAAGACCATCGTGAACGCCACGCCGAGCGCCAGGAGCGCCACGGCCCACCCGACGATGCTGCCGAACACCCGCACCGCCGAGGCGCCCCGACCGCAGGCCCGCAGCACCCAGCGGACCACCAGGCGGGCACCAGACCCACGGCCAGCACCACGGCGCCCAGCAGCAGCGCGTCCAGGGTGATGACCGGCAGCCGCAGGGCCTCCAGAGTGGACTCGGCGTCATCCATGTCCTGACCGCAGTGGGCGTGGCAGGCTGGGGCCCATGCGCCACATCACCTTCTCCGAGCACGGCGGTTCCGAGGTCCTGCAGGTCACCGAGTCCCCCGACCCCACCCCGGGGCCCGGTGAGGTCGTCGTCGAGGTGGCCCGGGCGGGCGTCAACTTCATCGACACCTACTTCCGTCAGGGCACCTACCCGGTGGAGCTGCCCGCCACGGCCGGCAACGAGGGTGCGGGGCGGGTGGCGGCCGTCGGAGAGGGCGTCACCGACGTGGCCACTGGCGACCGGGTGGCCTGGTGCCTGGTGAACGGGCAGGGCTACACCACCCACGCGGTGGTGCCGGCCGAGAAGGTGGTGCCGGTGCCCGACGGCGTCTCCGACGAGCAGGCCGTGGCCGCCCTCGTGCAAGGCACCACCGCGCACGTCCTGGCCCGCGAGGTGTGGCCGCTCGAGGCCGGCGACACCGTGCTCGTGCACGCGGTGGCCGGCGGCGTGGGGCTGCTGCTCACGCAGATGCTGACGGCCGACGGCGTGGAGGTCATCGGCACCTGCTCCACGGACGCCAAGGCCGAGGCGGGCCGCGCGGCCGGCGCGGCGCACGTGGTGCGCTACGACCGTGAGGACGTGGCCGACCGGGTGCGGGAGATCACCGGTGGGCGCGGGGTGAAGGTGGCGTTCGACGGCGTGGGGGCCAGCACCTTCGACGCCTCGATGGCGAGCCTGTCCCCCCGCGGCCTGCTGTGCCTGTTCGGGGCCGCGAGCGGACCCGTGCCGCCGGTGGACCCGCAACGGCTCAACGCCGCCGGGTCGGTCTACCTGACGCGGCCGACCCTGCACACCTTCGTGAGCACCCGCGAGGACCTGCTGCGGCTCACCGGGGACGTGCTCGCGCAGGTGGCCGACGGGTCGCTGCGCCTCACCATCGGCGAGACCTACCCGCTGGCCGAGGCCGCCCGCGCCCAGGACGACCTCGCCGGGCGCCGCACCAGCGGCAAGTTGCTGCTCGACCCCACCGCCTGAGCCGGCACCCTCCGGGGACCTCTCAGACCCACCGCGACGTCGTAGTGGGTCTGAAAGGTTCCCGGAGGTGTGGGGCCCGCGAGGAGGGGCGCGGAGGGCAGGGGGCGCGGCGGGGATCAGCGGCAGAAAGGCGCACGGCCGGCGCAGCGGGCACCCATGACTGCCGTCACGGTGAGGACGTGACGGCAGGGGCAGGTGCCAGGAGGCCCGCCGCAGCACGGTGGGTCCATGGACACCCCCACCACCGCCCCGACCCAGCGACCACACCCTGACGCGGCGCCCACGACCGCCGGCGCCGCCCCCGCCAACGCCGCCAGCACCTCTGGCGCACCCTCCGCCGGTGACCCGGTGCTGGAGCTCGCCGGCGTCACCAAGGCGTTCGGCCGGGGCACCCGGCGCGTCGAGGCCGTCCGCGGCGTGGACCTCACGCTCCGCCGCGGCGAGGTGGTGGCCCTGCTCGGCCACAACGGTGCCGGCAAGTCCGTGACGCTCGACCTGGCCATGGGTCTCCAGGCCCCCGATGCCGGCACGGTGCGCCTCTGCGGTGAACCACCGGCCACCGCGGTGCGTCGCGGCCGCCTCGGCGCGATGCTGCAGACCGGCTCCCTGCTCACCGACCTCACCGTCGCCGAGACCGTCCGCGCCGTCGGCGCTCTGCACCGCACCACCCGCCAGCGCTGCGAGGAGGTCATGGCCCGCACCGGCCTGGACCCCCTGGCCGGCCGGCGCGTCGGCAGGTGCAGCGGTGGCGAGCAGCAGCGCCTCCGCTTCGCCCTGGCCCTGCTGCCCGACCCCGACCTCCTCGTGCTCGACGAGCCCACCGCGGGCATGGACGTCACGGCACGCCAGGAGTTCTGGGGCACCGTCACCCAGGAGGCGCACGCCGGGCGCACCATCGTCTTCGCCACCCACTACCTCGCCGAGGCCGAGGAGTACGCGCCCCGCACGGTGCTCATGGCCAGCGGGCGCGTCATCGCCGACGACGCCACCGCCGCCGTGCGCAACCGGGTGCCCGGCCGCATGCTGCGCTGCACGGTGCCCCGGGCCGATGCGGTGCTGGGCACCCTGGCGGGCGACCCCACCGTGGTGGACGCGCGCGCCACCGCCGAGGACCGCCTCGAGCTGCGCACCACCGACTCCGACCGCCTGGCCGCCCTGGCCCTGCAGCAGTGGGGCGCCCGCGAGCTCGAGGTGGTGCCGCTGGGCCTCGACGAGGCCTTCGCCGAGCTCACCCGCACCGCCAGCACGAGCACCGCCAGCACCCCGTCCGCAACGACCCCCAGGAGCACCCCGTGAGCATCCCGTTCTCCCCCACCTACCTGCGCATCGACACCGTGCGCATCCTGCGCAACGTCTCCAACCTCGTGTTCACCATCGGTCTGCCGGTGTTCATGTACCTCGTGTTCTCCAGCGGCCAGACCGGTGACTTCCAGCTGCCCGGCGGCAACGGCGCCGCCCTGGTGGCGGTCAACCTCGCCACCTACGGGGCGTGCACCGCATGTGCGGCCATCGGCGCCCTGACCGCCTGGGAGCGCCAGCAGGGCTGGACCCGCCAGGTGCTGCTCACCCGACTGAGCCCGGTCGGGTTCGCCGTGCAGAAGCTGCTCACCGCCCTGCTCGTGGCCGCGGTGCCGATGGTGGTGGTGCTCGGCATCGCCGCGTCCACCGGCGCCGAGGCGTCCTGGCAGACCTGGCTCACCGCGGGCGTGACCGGCTGGCTCGGTTCCTCCCTGTTCGCCCTGTTCGGCCTGCTCGTGGCCCTGGTGATGCGGTCGGACTCGGCCATCGGCATCGCGTCCGGGTCGCTCGTGGTGTTCGCCTTCCTGGGCAACATCTTCATGCCCCTCTCGGGCTGGCTGCTCGACCTGGCGCGCTTCACGCCCATGTTCGGCGTGGCCAACGCGGCCAGCCGCCCCGTCACCCACGGGTGGCTCGATCGGACCACCCAGGTGCCGCTGTGGCAGCCGTGGGCGACGATGGGCGCATGGTTCCTGGTGCTGGGGGTGGCGTGCGCCCTGATGATGCGGCGGACGGGCGGACGGGCGTGAGCTCCCCCGCCGCCTCCGGTCCCGACCCGTGGCAGCGCTGGTCACTGGCCATCGCCCTGTCGTTCATGGTCTTCCTGGTCTTCCCCGCCATGGCCGCCTTCCGGGCCCCCGTCGGGTGGGAGGCGCAGGGGCTCACCCTGGCGGCGGTGCTGGCCTTCGCGGTGGTCTACCTCGTGGGCTACTCCGAGTGGCGCCCGTGGCTGGTGCTCTGCGCCCTGCTCGCGCTCACCGCGGCCACCGTGCCCGTGCTGGGCCCCGGCGCCCTGGGCCTGGTGCCCTACGTGGGCGTGCACTGCGCCCTGCAGCTGCCCCGCCCGGCCCACCTGCCCGTCGCCCTGGGCGCGGCCGCCACCCCGCTGCCGATGCTGCTCACCCCCTGGCCCGATGCCGCGTGGTTCGCCCTCCTGACCCTGCCGGTGACCTCCGGGATGCTCGCGGTGCGCCAGATGATCCACCGCGGCACCGAGCTGCAGGAGGTGGAGACCGCCTGGGCCGTCTCCGCCGAGCGCGAGCGCGTGGCCCGCGACGTGCACGACGTGCTGGGGCACTCGTTGACCGCCATCGTGCTCAAGGCCGACCTGGCCGAGCGCCTCATCGGCCGGGACGACGAGCGCGCCCGCGCCGAGGTGGCCGAGGTGGCCGCGCTCGCCCGCACCGCCCTGGGCGAGGCGCGCTCCACCGTGGTGGGGCTGCGCTCGCCGCAGGTGGAGGCCGAGCTGGACCGTGCCGCCGACCTGGCCCGCAGCGCCGGCGCCGTGCTGGCCGTGGAGGGCAGCGCCACCGCCGTGCCGCCGCGCTTCCGCCCCGTCACCGCGTGGGTGCTCCGCGAGGCCGTGACCAACGTGGCCCGCCACGCCGGGGCCGCGCACGTGACGGTGCGCCTGGCCGCCGACCGGGTGGAGGTGCAGGACGACGGTCGTGGCCTGCCCGAGGGGGCTGACACCGCCGAGGGCTCGGGCATGCGCGGCATCCGCGAGCGCGTGGCCTCCCTCGGGGGCACCGTCACCTGGTCCGATGCCGCTCCCGGCACCCGGCTGGTGCTCACCTTCCCGACCGGCGCGGCCTCGCCGACCGGTGCCGCGCCGGCCGGCGGCGCGACGACCACCCCGACCCCGCAGGAGGCCCCCCGATGATCCGTGTGCTCGTGGTGGACGACCAGGCCCTGGTGCGCGGCGCCCTGGCGGCCCTGCTCGACCTGGAACCCGACCTGCACGTGGTGGGCCAGGTGTCCGACGGCCCGTCCGCCGTGCAGTTCGCCGCCGAGCAGCCGGTGGACGTGGTGCTGCTGGACATCGAGATGCCCGGCGGGAGCGGCATCGACGCCCTGCCCGAGCTGGTGGGCCACCCCGAGGGGCCCCGCGTGCTGGTGGTCACCACCTTCGGCCGGCCGGGTTACCTGCGCCGCGCCCTCGACGCCGGGGCCAGCGGCTTCGTGGTCAAGGACTGCCCGCCGGCCGAGCTGGTGGAGGCCGTGCGTCGCACCCACGCCGGGCTGCGCACCGTGGACGCCGAGCTGGCCGCGGCCTCGATGCTGGCCGGCCCCAACCCGCTCACCCCGCGGGAGACCGACGTGCTGCGGCTGACCTCTGCCGGCAAGGGGGTCGCCGAGATCGCCGGCGAGCTGTTCCTCTCGGCCGGCACGGTGCGCAACCACCTGTCCTCCGCCATCGGCAAGACGGGGGCACGCACCAGCGCCGGGGCGGCCACCACGGCCCGCGAGAACGGCTGGCTGTAGGAGCCCTCAGCCACGCGGGTGTCGGGCCCCGCGTGGGCGCACCCGCGCTCAGGCGCCGGGCAGGAACTCGCGCAGCAGCTCCGGCACGGGGTGGTCCCCGGCCACCAGACCGTACGGACGTGCGCCGGTGTAGAGGTCGGACTCCAGGCGCACCTGGGCGCGCTCCCACAACCGCCCGAAGCGCACGTCGTCCTCGGCCCGGAGGTACTGGTTCCCACCGGGGCCGAGGGTGAGCTCGCCCATGACGACACCGCGGGTGGTGGCGTACAGGTCCACCCGGAGGAAGGGCAGGGGCGCCACCCTCGACAACCTGCGGGCGGTCTCCAGGATCTCCGGCAGCTGGGGTGAGAGCGGGATCGACTGGTCCACGCGCTCCTTGCGCCACACGGCATCCCGCCCCTCATGGTCGAAGTAGCGGAAACGCACCCCCTCGGAGAACCCCTCCACCCCGAAGTGCGTGTGGGTGCGGCGCACGAAACCGCCGCCGATCTCGCCGTAGAAGCAGTACACCTTGTAGTCGTGGGGGATGCTGCCGGACCCGTCGTCGCCCACGAGCATCTCCTCGGCGTACCAGGGGCCACGGAGTCCCGGCCTCGACGTCACCCAATCGATCACCTCGGACGCGCTGAGGCTGCGCGAGGAGTCGTCGGTTACCTCGTAGCGGTCGGGGTGACCCGGCTGCCGCCGCAACGGGATCACCCCCCGGCTGCCGGCGCTCCGGTTCGCCTTGAGCACGAAGGTGTCGGGCAGGCCCGAGAGGTCGATCTCCTCGGGGGCGCGCCAGAGTCCGTGGATGGTCGGCACGCCGATGCCGTGGCTCGCCGCCAGCGCGAGGGCCGACAGCCGGTCGGACACCACCGGCCGGGGGTGAGGCAGACCGGTCTGCTGGACGGCATACGTGTACCGGCGCACCTCGAAGAGCTTTGCCACGAAGCTCGCGTATGCCCGAGGGTCACCCTTCTTCGTGCCACCGGTGTTGCGGAAGCCGGCGCTGCGCAGGCGGTCCTGCACCGCAGGTGGCAGCACCGCCCGGGGCATCGCGTTGGGGGCGTCGACCACCGCCCGCATCGCGCTGGCCTGTTCGAGACGGCCCCTCACCCGGGTGAGCTCGGAGCGCACCTCGGACAGCTCCGCGTGGGCCCGGGACAGTTCGTCCTCGCGTTGCGAGAGCTGGCCCCCGCATCGGGCGAGCTGCTCCTCCAGCTGCCTCCTGCGCTCCGCTCCAGGGCGCAGTCGTCGGGCCAGGGAGCGGAGCCGGGAGGAGGTCATGGGGCCAGAGGTTATCCCTGGGGGCACTCCCGCGGCGCGTCGTCGGCCTACTCGTTCGTCTCGTCGTCGTACGCCACCGGCTCGCCGTCCTCGTCGGTGCGCTGGTACCAGGCCGTGTACTCCTCGGCGGTGGACTCGAAGTCCCGGCCGGCCGCCCACTGCCCGGCCTCGCCGTGCGCCGGCTCCACCGCCAGCTTGCAGTCGTCGCCGTACTCGGTGACGCCCTCGCGCACCGCGTTCTCCAGCGCCTGCTGCCGGAACTCGCGGCGGATCATCATCGGGTCGGTGGAGAAGTCGCGCAGCACGGCCACGCACATGCCGATCATCACCACGGCGAAGGGCAGCGCCGAGACGGTGACCAGGTTCTGCAGGCCGGTGAGGGCCGTGGCCCCGCCGATGAGCAGGATCACCACGGCGATGCCATTGAACAGCCAGCCGAGGTTGGCCATGACCCAGGTGAGCATGGCGGTGGTCACGCGGGTGACCTGCGCGGCATCGGACAGCCCCCAGGCGATGAAGGCCAGCACCGCGGCGGCGGACGTGCCGAGCACCACCTTGTCGATGCCGTAGCGCACCTTCTGGTCCTCCACCGAGACACCGGGCACGATCGCCGGGTGGATTCTGTGCGGGTAGGAGACCTCGCGCAGGAACCGGCGCCGGCGGCCGTGGGGGTCCGGGGTGGCGGCGTGCGCGCCGGCGGCGTCACGGCGTCGGGGTCCACCGGTGGGTGGGGTGGGTATGGGGTGCCTCCGGGGGTCGGTCGGGGTCGACCCCACGGTATGTCCCGGCCGGTCGCGGATTGGGCCCACTCCGCGCCCGGGTGCTAGGCAGGGGGGATGAACACCGCACCGAGCACCGGACCCGTCCGCACCTCGAAGCGCCTGCTGGCCCTCGCGGTCCTGCCCGCCGCCCTCGCCCTGGGCGCCTGCGGCGGGGGTGAGGAGTCCACCGGGACGAGCACGAGCCCCTCCGCCGAGGCCCCGGCGGAGACGAACGCGGAGACGCCCGGCGGGGAGTCCGCGCCCGGCGGGGAGTCCGTCGACGCCGAGGGCTCCGCCGCCCCGGAGGACGCCGGGTCCGACCCGGAGTCCGACCCGTCGGAGGCGGCTGCCGGCCAGGACGGCGCCCTGGACATCGCGACCTTCAAGGACATGGAGGGCATCGACACGAAGGTCAAGAAGCTCTCCGCCACGGACGCCTGCGGCTACTGGCAGGGCGCCATGAGCGACCCGGCCTCCCTGGACGCACCCGCGGAGGGCGCGCAAGGCCTCAAGGACCTGGCCAAGGTCTCCCCGCCGGCGGTGGGCAAGGCCCTCACCGGCCTGGCCGGGGCGATGGAGAAGGCCAAGGGCCCGCAGGACCCGAAGATCGGCCAGCAGCTGGGCAAGGTCGAGCAGGCCTGCATGGGCGGCTGACGCCCGTCCTCGACGCGAGGGGCCGCACCCGGGTGGGTGCGGCCCCTCGCGTGCCTGATGGCGTGTCCGGCGGCTCAGGCCTTCTTGGGCAGGTAGCGTCGCAGCACCTCCGGCACCGGGTGGTCGCCGGCCAGGATGGCGTAGGGGCGCCCGTTGTGGGCCAGGTCGATCTGCAGGCGCATCTCGGCCTCCTCCCACATGCGGCCCAGGCGTGCGTCCTGCAGCGGCAGCAGGTCGGTGACGTGGCTGCCGGGCATGAGGGTGATCTCCCCCATCACCACGCCCTGCGGGGTGCCGTACAGGTCCACGCGCACGAACGGCAGCGGCACCGCCCGGGAGAGCACCTTCGCGGCCTCGAGCATCTCCGGCAGCAGCGGGCTCAGCGGCACGTCACGGCGCGAGGCCCCGGTGCGCATCTCGATGTCCTGCCCCTCGCCGTCCACGTAGCGGAACTCCTGGGCGTCCATCCAGCCCTCGGCGCCGCGGTGCATCGGGGCGTGGCGGGTGAAGGCGAAGCCCACCTCGCCGTAGAACGAGAAGAACTTGTAGTCCATGGGCAGGCCGACCCCGCCCACGTCGGAGACGAGCAGCTCCTCGGCGAACCAGGGGCGGGAGAGCTTCTTGTCCGTGGTGAGGTTGTGGATGATCTCCGCGCCGGTCAGGCGGCGGCGGGTCTCGTCGGCCACCTCGTAGGTGTCGGCCAGCCCGGGCACGCGCCGCACCGGGTAGACCCCGCGCGAGCCGGCGCCGCCGTTGGACTTGAGCACGAACTCGTCCGGCAGGCCCGCCAGGTCGATCGCCTCGGGGGTGCGCCACACGGCGTGGACGTGCGGCGGACGCACCCCGTGGCTGGCGGCCAGGGCGAAGTTCTCGAGCTTCTTGGGGATCTGGCGGCGCGGGTGGTTCTTGAGCCCCTGGTCGGACAGGCGCTTGCGGTAGCGGCGGGCCTCCAGCAGGTGGGTGGCGAAGCTGCCGTAGGCGCGCGGGTCGCCGGCGGTGGTGCCCGCCGAGGGCTCGTGCCCGGCACGCTTCAAGGCCTTGACGAGGTCGCCGCCGAGCTCGGCGCGGGGCGCGGCGCCGTCGGCGTCGCGGACGAGTGTGGTGTGGGTGCCCAGCTGCTTCTGGCCGCACGGCAGCTGGATCGGGTCGGGGCGCCGGGTGGCCTCGCGGAGGCGCTCGACCTCGGCCTCGGCGGCGCGTGCCCGCTCCTCGGCGGCACGGCGGGCCTCCTCGGCATCGGCCAGGCGGGCCTCGAGCGTCTCGGCGGACCGCGCCCGGGCGGTGGCGCTGCCCTCGAGCTCGGCCGCACGCTGCTCGGCGGCGCGGCGGGCGGCCTTCTCGGTGCGGGCGGTCTCGCGCCACTCGGCGATCTTCTCGTCACGCCACTTGATGGCGGGCAGGTCCCGCAGCGTCTGTCGGAGCATGGGTGCAGGGTAGGCCGCCGCGCACCACCGCGCCGCCCTCCCGCGGGGGGAGGGCGCCGCTCAGTCGGCCTGGGGCAGGTAGGGCCGCAGGATCTCCGGCACCGGGTGGTCGCCGGCGATGTTGCGGAAGGGCCGGCCGTTGTTGGCCAGGTCGATCTGCAGACGCATCTCGGCCTCCTCCCACATCAGGCCCAGGCGCGCGTCCTCCAGCGGGAAGACGTGCTGGCTGCCACCGGGCACCAGGGTGATCTCCCCCATCACGATGCCGCGGGTGGTGCCGTAGAGGTCCACGCGCACGAAGGGCAGGGGAACGGCCTTGGAGAGCACCTTGGCGAACTCCACCATCTGCGGCAGCTTCGGGGAGAAGGGGATGTCGGTCTGCGAGGCCGGGTCGCGGCGCAGCGGGATGTCGCGGCACTGGGCGTCGAAGTAGCGGAACTGCAGGTTCTCCTGCCAGCCCTGCGCGCCCCGGTGCATGGGGGCGCGGCGCGCGAAGCCGTAGCCCACCTCGCCGTAGAAGGCGTAGATCTTGATGTCGGCGGGCAGCGGGTCGTCGCCCACGTCGGCCACCAGCATCTCCTCGGCGAACCAGGGGCCCAGCAGCTTGCGGTCGGTGGTGAGGTTCCTGACCACCTCGGCCCCGGTGATCCGGCGGCGTGTGGTGTCGTTGACCTCGTAGAGGTCGCGGGCGGCGTCCACGCGGCGCAGCGGATACACCCCGCGCGAGCCCGCGCCCCCGTTGGACTTGATGACGAACTCCTCGGGCAGCTCCGAGAGGTCGATCTCGTTCTTGCGGGTCCAGATGCGCAGCACATTGGGCGGCTGCACGCCGTGGCTGGCACCGAGCGCCAGGTTCTGCAGCTTCTTGGGGATGGCGCTGCGCGGGTGGTTGCGCAGGCCCTGGCTCTGCAGGTGCATCCGGCGGCGGCGGGCCTCGTAGAGGTGGTCCACGAAGCTCGGGTAGGCGCGCGCGTCGCCCGGGGCGGCGCCGACGGTGCCGGGGTACCCGGCATCGTTCAGGGCCTTGACCTGACGGCGGGAGAGTTCGGCGCGCGGCAGGGTGCCGGGCTTGTCGCGGGTGAGGGTGGCGCCGTCGAGGTCGTCGCCGGGCTCCACTCCGGTGACGCCGGCCGAGGCACCGCGGAGGCGCTCGATCTCGGCCCGGGCCTCGCGGAGCTCGGCCTTCTGCTGACGGGCGAGCTCGCGCCACTCGTTGATTTTCTCGTCACGCCACTTGATGGCGGGCAAATCACGCAGGGTGCGTCGGATCATTCTCCGGACACTACCGGCCGATGCGGGCCCGACCGCACCAACGCGCCTCAGTCCACGCCGTGGTCGGCGAACCAGGAGGCCACCCGGCCCAGGTGGCGGTCCCCGGTCCAGAAGGCCGGCTGGGAGTGGTCGGCGCCGGGCACCACGTCGAGGCGGGAGTCGACGCCCTTGTCGCGCAGGGCCTCGTGCATCTGGCGTGACTGGGCGGCGGGGGCCACGCAGTCGGCGTCGCCGTGCAGCAGGTAGGTGGGGGCCGTCCTCGGGCTGGCCAGGGCTACGGGCGAGGCGGTGCGGCGCAGCCGGTCGCGCACGGCGGGGTCGGTGGCGTCGTGCATGAGGATGTGGTCCTCGGCGGCCGTGGCCTTCGGGCAGCCCATGGCCCGGCGCTGCTTCTTGCCGGTGAGCGGATCGTAGATGCCGAAGTAGCCGACCACGGCGTCGACCGTGCCCGGGTGCGTGGCCGACTCCAGCGCCACGAGGTGGCCCCCGGCCGAGTCGCCGAAGAGGCCCACCTGCCGGCCGGCGCCCTGGCTGCGGGCCTTCTTCACCGCAGCGGTCACGCCGGCGTGCACGTCGTCCTTGGTGGCCGGCCAGGGGTGCTCGTCGGCCTTGCGGTACTCCACGGTGGCCACCCACAGGCCCTGGTCGTGCAGACGCTGCACCACCCGGTTCTTGCGGGAGGACTCGTCCATGAACGCGTCGGCGCGGCCGCCCACCCAGCCGCCGCCGTGCACGAGCACCACGACGTCCCGGCCGGGCTCGCCGGGCAGCAGGGCGTACTTCTGCTCGGCGGCGTCGCCGTAGTGGTACCAGTCGCTCCAGCCCTCGTCCGGGCTGGTGGGGCCGGACTCGCTGGGGCTCGTGCTGGAGGGGTCGGTCGGGTCGCCGGGCCCGCTGTCCGAGGGGGTCGGGGCGGAGTCGGTGGGGGCGGGCTCGTCCGTGGTCGGGGCCGAGTCGGTGGGGGCGGGCTCGTCCGTGGCCGGGGCCGAGTCGGTGGGGTCGGGCTCGTCCGTGGCCGGCGCGGTGTCGGTGGGGGCCGGCGCCGTGGGGTCGGTGGGCGCGGGATCCCCCGGGGCGGACACGGTGCCGCCGGACGGGGTGGGCGACGAGGTGGGCGCCCCCTCGGTGGGCTGCGTGGTGGTGGGCGCCGACGCACCGGGCTGCCCCGGGTCCACGACGGGGTCACCGGGCTGGGGGGCGCCGGGGGCGGAGCCGTCGGTTCCGCCGTCCGTGGGCTGCCCCGTGCCCGGGTCGTCGGACTGGGCGGACGTGCCCGGCTGGCCCGACGCGGCGGGCTGCTCCGGTGCGGGCGCGGCACCAGCACCGTCGTCGGGGTCCCCGACGCTGCCCGCTCCGTCCTCGCCGCCGGTCGCGGCCGGGTCACCCGGCTGGCCGGGCGCAGCGCTCGTGCCCTCCGCCGACGGGCCGGGCTGCGCCCCCTCGTCACCGGCTGCACCGTCACCGGAGGCGACCTCCGACGCGGCGGGCTGCCCCTCTCCCCCGGACGGCGCCGCGGTGACGGCCGTGGTGGGGCCGGCAGCCCCCTCGCCCGGGAGGCCTCCGCCACACCCGGTGACGGTCAGGGCGGCACACACGGCGAAGACGGTGGTCTGCATCGGGGAGGTGGTCACGACGGTCCTCTCGGGCAGGGGTTCTCGGGACGGTCAGGGGGCGGGCGGCTCGTCTCCCGGCCCGCACAGGCCCTCCACCGTAGCCGCCACCAGGTGCACGTCGAGCTGCCCCGGCGCGCTGGCCGCGCCCGCGTGGGCGAAGGTGAGGAACCCGCCACAGGCCGGCCCCACCAGCCGGGTGACCTGCCCCGCCGCGCCCATGCCCAGCATCGCGACGGGGACGCCCGAGGTGCTCACCCGGTCCAGGACGGCGAGCAGCTCGAGGGCCGCCGGGGTGTCCGCGGGCGTGGTGGCGAGCTTCACCGCATCGGCCCCGGTGGCGCGCAGGTCGGCCACCTGCTGCTCCAGCTCGGCCTCCGGCGCCTGGCCGGACCAGTCGTGGTGGCTCACCAGGCGGGGCATGCCGGCGGCGCGGAGGGCGGCCAGGGCGGCGTCGCGCTGCGGGTGGTCGAGCTCCACGTCCACGAGGTCCACCCCCGGCAGGTCCGCGAGTCGCTCCACGAGGGCGAGGTACTCCTGCGGCGTGGCGTGCCCCTCGCCGCCCTGCCCGGCGGTGCGGTAGGTCACCAGCAGCGGCACCCCGTCCAGGGCCTCGACGAGGCGTGCCAGCAGGTCCGGCAGGTCGGTGAGCAGGTCGGCCACCGGCGCGGCGAGGTGGTCCACCCGCCACTCCACGAGGTCGGCCAGGCCCGAGCACGCCCGCGCGGCCGAGGCCAGCACCTCCTCGGGGGTGGAGCCCATCACGGGCACGGCGACGGCGGGGGCACCGGGGCCGAACGAGCGGGCGCCCACCCGGACGCGGGGGACGGGGGCGGTCTCGGTGGCGCGGTCGGCGGAGCTCATCGCCTCAGCCTGCCGCGCCGGAGGCGGCCCCAGCGGCCGGGGCGTGCTCGTCCACGAAGTCCAGCACCGCCGGCAGCGTGGTGCCGTCGGTGAACGCCGGCCCGCCGTGCCCCTGGCCCGGCAGGCTCACCAGCTCCACCGGCACGTGCGCGTCGGCCAGGGCGTCGTGCATCTGCTGCGACTGCTCCGGCGGCACGATGCAGTCGTCCTGGCCGTGCAGCAGCACCATCGGCGGGGAGTCCGGGGTCACCCGGTGCACCGGCGAGGCGGCCCGGGCGCGCTCCAGCTGCTGCGGGGTGGTCGGCTCGGTGCCGAACACGTTGGGTGCCCCCACGTCCACCTGCGGGCAGCCGCGGGCCGTGCGCTGGCCGGCCGAGGTGGTGAAGTCGTGCAGCCCGTAGTACGCGGCCACCACGTCCACCTCGCGCGGGTGCGTGGTGCCCTCCAGGGCGGCCAGGTGCCCGCCGGCGGAGTCGCCCGCCAGCAGCAGGCGGTCGTCGGCGCCCTGCTCGCGCGCCGCGCGGACGGCGTGGCGCGTGGCAGCGTGCACGTCGTCGGCGGTGGCGGGCCACGGGGCGCGGTCGGCGTACCGGTACTCCACGGCGGCCACCCACCACCCGTCGTCATGCAGGGCGCGCACCAGGGCGTTGAGGGGCGATGCGGGGTCCACGTAGGCGCCGGCGGTGCCGCCCACCCAGCTGCCGCCGTGCACGAGCACCGCCACGCCGCCGTCCTGCTCACCGGGCAGCATCAGGTAGCGCTGCCGCTCGTCGGGGCCGTAGGACACCCAGTCCGACCAGGTGGCCGCCTCGCCGTCCGGTGCGGTGACGGTCGGCGGCGAGGCCGGGTCGGGCGCGGTGGGGCCGCCCCCGTCGTCGGAGCACGCGGCCAGCACGAGGCAGGCGGCGGTGAGCGAGGCGAGGGGGGCGAGGCGGTGGCGGGTGGGCACGGTGTGAGTGTCGCGCCCTCGGCCGGGTCGTTCCAACCCGGGACGTCGCCCCTGCTCGCCTATCCTTCGCTCGATCGACCAGACGCCCCAGGAGCCACACCCCACCGGCGGGCCCGACCCGGGGAGACCACGTGACCACCGCGCGCCGCCGCACCCCCGCACGCTCCGTCGCCCCGGTGAGCGGCCGAGGACGACGCCCCGCCCCGCGGGGCCCGCGCGTGCGCCCCCTGCCCGACCGCGTGCGCCGCGTGCCCGCCCCCGGCACCCGGGCGGCGGCCCAGCGCGACACACAGCGACCGGCCACCCCGGCCACGGCCCCCACCGGGTTCCGCCCCGACATCGAGGGCCTGCGCGCCGTGGCGGTGCTCTCGGTGATGGCGTACCACGCCGGCCTGCCCTTCGTGCCCGGCGGCTTCTCGGGCGTGGACGTGTTCTTCGTGCTCTCGGGCTTCCTCATCACCGGCCAGCTCCTCAAGGAGGTGCGCTCCACCGGCACGGTGGACCTGCCGGCCTTCTACGGGCGCCGCTTCAAGCGCCTGCTGCCGGCCGCCACCCTCGTGCTGGCGTTCACCGCCGTGGCCTCCTGGCTGCTGCTGCCGTCCACTCGGTGGCGCGAGATGTGGGGCGACGTCGCGGCATCGGCGCTGTACGTCGTCAACTGGCGCCTGGCCGACCGCTCCACCGACTACCTCGCCGAGGACTCCCAGCCCTCCCCGGTGCAGCACTACTGGTCGCTCGCGGTGGAGGAGCAGTTCTACGTCGTCTGGCCGCTGGTGCTGCTCGGCGTGGCGATGGTGGTGCGCCGCCAGCGCACGCGGCTGGGCCCCACGGCCGTGGGCGGGCTGCTCCTCATCGGCCTGCCGTCCTTCGCGTGGTCGTTGTGGGCCACCGCGCACACGCCGGAGTCGGCCTACTTCGTCACCACCACGCGGCTGTGGGAGCTCGTGGTGGGCGCCGTGGTGGCCTGCGGCGCCGGGTTCTGGCCGCGCCTGCGCCGCCCCGCCGCATCGGGCCTGGTGCTGCTGGGCGTGGTGCTGGTGCTGGCCGGCTTCTTCCTGGTCACGCCCGCCACCCCGTGGCCCGGCAGCGCGGCCCTGCTGCCCACCCTGGGCACCGCGATGGTGGTGGCCGGTGGCGTCTCCGGCGGGGGTGTCCTGCTGGCCGGGCTGCGCTCCGCGCCGATGGTGTGGGTGGGCGGCCTGAGCTACTCGCTGTACCTGTGGCACTGGCCGCTGGTGGTGCTGGTGGACCAGGGCCCGTTCGACGGGGACGCCCCGCTGTGGGCCACCCTGCTGGCCGTGCTGGTGGCCGTGCCGGCCGCGTGGGCGGGCCACCGGCTGGTGGAGAACCCGGTGCGCTTCGCCCCGGCGTTCAAGCGCACCCGCAACGCCCTGCTGCTGGGCGCGGGACTCACCGGGGTGACCGCCGCCGCGGCGCTGGTGGCCATCGGGTCGCAGCGGACCGAGCCGGCCGTGGACCTGACCGTCGGCCACCACGGCGCCGAGCAGCTGCTGCCCGACCCCGGTGCCGGCAGCGTGCCCGCGGACGTGGAGCCCGTGGTGCGGCCCGAGGCGTTCGCGGCCGACCCGGCATCGATCACGCCGGCGCCGACGACCGCCGTCGAGGACGTGCCGCCCACCCACGCGCGCGGCTGCCACGTGACCCAGGAGAGCCCGGACCCGGTGGAGTGCCGCTTCGGCGACCCCGAGGGCGACGTGGTGGTGGCCGTGGCCGGCGACTCCAAGGCCGACCAGTGGCTGCCCGCCCTGGACGACTGGGCGAGGCGGCGCGGGTACCTGGTGGTGTCGTACACGAAGTCGTCCTGCACCTGGGCCGACGCGCCCCTCACCCAGCACAAGGGGTACGCCAGCTGCATGGCCTGGGGCGCCGGGGTGCGCGAGCGCCTCACCGCGCTGGAGCCGGACGTGCTGGTCGTCAGCGGCGGGGCCCACGTGGCGTTTGCCGGCGGAGAGACCCGCGAGTACGGCGTGGAGCCGCTGGTGGCGGGGTACGAGCGCAACTGGCGGCCCCTGGCCGAGCGGGGGACGCGGGTGGTGGCGCTGTTGGACGTGCCCGTGCCACCGACGAAGGTGTACGAGTGCGTGGCCGAGCACCGGCAGGACGTGACGGCCTGCGACTGGCCGGCCGCCGAGGGCAAGGGCTCGCCCCCGTTGCGTGGTGCCGTGGACCGGGTGGAGGACGCCACCGTGGTGGACCTCAACGACTTCCTCTGCCCCGAGGGGACCTGCCGGGCCGTGGTGGGCGGGGTGCTCACCTACCGGCAGGGCGCGCACGTGACGGCGAGCTGGGTGCGGTCGATGCAGAAGGTGCTCGACGCGCGGTTCGACGCCGCGCTCGAGGGCCACGTGCCAGCCCGCGGCGGCGAGGCGGGCGGCGGCGAGGGCTGAGCCGGACCACTCACCGAGGACCCCCGAACTGGACCAGGACCCCTGGGCTGGGTCAGGAACACCCCACCGTGGCGAGGGGGTCCTGACCCAGGCCGGGGGTCTCTGCGTGGGAGATGCCGGCGTGCGCTATCTCACATCACTCTGAGTTTGGAACATCCGCACGCCTGTTTACCGTTGTGCGGCGTCGACGGTGCCGACCGCACCGGCCGCACTCCCCCACCGCCCCCGAGGAGCACCCATGAGCCTGCAGCTGATCGAGATCGTCCCCGCCGACACCGCTCGCGAGGCCGTGTCCGCCCTGCTCGACCGCACGGCATCGACCCTCACCGAGGCAGGCCACGAGCTGGTGGAGGCCCAGGTGACCTCCGACCGCGGCCGTGTCTTCGTCATCGCCGAGGTGCAGGGCGAGGCCGATGCCGCACCCGCCGCCGACCTGGCCACCGCGCTGGGCGACGCCGCCGCCGAGGTCTCCGAGCCCGCCACCGTGCGCCTCGTGGGCGCCGAGCTGGCCGACGTGAAGGCCGCCCGCCCCGCCGCCGGCTACCTGGTGGAGTGGGACATCCCCGCCGAGATCACCATGGACGCCTACCTGGCGCGCAAGAAGGCCAACGCCCCCAAGTACGCCGACGTGCCCGAGACCTCCTTCCTGCGCACCTACGTCCGCGAGGACACGGCCAAGTGCCTGTGCTTCTACGACGCCCCGGACACCGACGCCGTGGTGCGCGCCCGCGAGGCCGTGAGCACCCCCATCGACCGCCTGCACGTGCTGGACCTCGACCTGCTGCGGGGTGTGGGCCGGTGACCACCCTGGCCGCGCGCACGCACACCGGTGTGGACGCCAGCCCCGAGGACGCGCACACCGCACTGCTGGAGGCCGCGGCCGAGCACGCGGCGGCCGTGGACCGCGGCGAGCGCCCCGCCTTCACCACCCTGGCCGAGCACGGCGGCACCGCGCTGACCCTGGGCCGCGGTGACACCGCCACCGCCGGCGACCTCCGCGAGCAGGTGGCCGTGCTGCGCGCCACCGGCGCCCGGTGCCTGTCCACCGCGTTCTCGCTGTGGGGCCACCGGATGGGGGTGGAGTACCTCGACGCGGCCGGGGCGCCCCTGCCCGAGGGCGTGGAGACCGGCGCGGTGCCGCTGAGCTCGGCCATGGCGCCGCTGTTCAAGAGCGCGGCCGGGCTGGGCGAGGTGTCCGTGGTGGGCACGCCCCTGCCCGACGGCGGGCTGCGCTTGGAGGGGCGGATGCCGTGGGCGTCCAACCTGCTGCCCGACGGCGAGGTGCTGCTGCCGGTGCGGCTGGAGGAGGGCGGTGCGGCGGCCGGCGGGTCCGAGGCGACCGCTGGCCCTGCGCTGGCCGTGGTCCGCGTGGCCACCGACGACCCGCGCCTGTCCGTGCGTCTGCTGTCCGGCCTCACGGCGCTGGAGGCCACCGCATCGGGATCGCTGGCCCTGGACGGCGTCCAGGTGGGCCCCGAGCGGGTGCTCACCCGCGACGCCGCCGCCCTCCGCGAGCGCGTGACGACGCCCTTCCTGGCGTTCCAGAGCGCGTTCTGCCTGGGCCTCTGCGAGGCGTCGCTCGCCGCCAGCGCGGAGTTCCTGGCGGGCCCGGAGTCGGCCGTGTTCGCCGACGACCACGCGGCCCTGTCGCGCGAGCTGGAGGAGCTCACCACCCGCCTCGAGGCCGTGGCCGCCGCCCCGGCCGAGGCCTCCCGCCGGGAGCTGGTGCGCCTGCGTCTGGCCGCCGCGCACCTCACCGGCAGCACCACCACCCTGGAGCGCCGCGTGGCCGGTGGGCGCGGCTTCGCCCTGCGCTCGGCCACCAGCCGCCGTGTGCGCGAGGCCGAGTTCCTGCCCGTGCAGTCGCCCACCGAGGGCCACCTGCGTGTGCTGCTGGGCCGGTTGGAGCAGGCGGGATGACCACCGTGCTGCGCCTGCGCGGCGTGGGCTACACCCACCCCGGTGCCGCCTCACCGGCGGTGGCCGGGGTGGACCTCGACCTCGTGGCCGGCCGCACCACCGTGGTGCTGGGGCCCTCCGGCAGCGGCAAGTCCACGCTGCTGCGGGTGGCCGCCGGACTGCTGGAGCCCACCACCGGCACCGTGGAGCGCCACCCGGCGGCCCGCCGTCCGGCCGTGGCCTTCCAGGAGCCGGCCCTGCTGCCGTGGCTCACGGTGGAGCAGAACCTCGTGCTGGGCACCGGGTTCCGCGCCAACCGGGGCGCCGGGCACCTCTCGGCGGGCGAGTTGCTGGCCGAGCTCGGCATCGAGCACCTGGCCGACGCCCGCGTGGACGAGGTCTCCGGCGGGCAGGCGCAGCGCACCGCCATCGGCCGGGCGCTGGCCGTGGACCCCGAGGTGCTGCTGCTCGACGAGCCGCTGGGCGCGCTGGACCCGGCCACGCGCGACCGCCTGCAGGGCTGGCTGGCCGACCTGCTGGCCGCTCGTTCTGTGGCGGCCCTGCTGGTGACGCACGACGTGCCCGAGGCCGTGCGGCTGGGCGACGAGATCGTGCACCTGGACGGCGCCCGGGGCGTCACCGGCCGCTGGACCCGTCCCGCCGACGATGCCGGGCGCGTGGCCCTGGAGCGCGAGCTGGCCGCCCACTACGCGCGGGACGTGGCGTGGGCGGCATGAGAAGCGTCGGCGCCACGCGGCGCGAGCTGCTCACCGCATCGGCCGCGGTGCTGGGCACGGGCGCGGCGGCCTGGGCGGGCGGCACCTGGCAGGCCGGCGACCGCCGCCCGGTGGGTGCCGGCACCCGCGAGAACCCCCTGCGCATCGGCTTCCTGCCCATCACCGATGCCGCCCCGCTGCTGGTGGGCCACGCCGGTGGGCACTTCGCGCGGCAGGACGTGCACGTGGCGCCGCCGGTGCTGCTGCGCAGCTGGGCGTCGGTCACCGAGACGCTCATGGCCGGCGAGGTGGACGTGGTGCACCTGCTCATGCCGATGGCGCTGCACCTGCGCCTGGGGCTCGGGGCCGACACCACCGTCGTGGCGTGGAACCACGTGAACGGCTCGGCGCTCACCGTGGCGCCCCACGTGCGGCGGCTGACCGACCTGGCCGGCGGCACCGTGGCCATTCCGGCCTGGTGGAGCATCCACAACGTGGTGCTGCAGGAGATGCTGCGCGCCGAGGGGATGGTGCCCGTCATCCGCCGCCGACCCCGCGCCAGCCACGGCGAGGTGGCCCTGGTGCCCATGGCCCCGGCGGACATGCTGCCCGCCCTGGGCGGTGGCACGCTGCAGGGCTTCACCGTGGCCGACCCGTTCAACGCCGGCGCCGCGCTCCAGGGCGTGGGCCGCATCCACCGCTTCCTGGGCGACGTGTGGCGCCAGCACGCCTGCTGCGTCACCGTGGTGCGCGGCGGCCTGGCCCGCGAGCACCCCGAGGTGCTGCAGCGCTTCACCCGCGGACTGGTGGAGGCCGGCCGCTGGACCGGCGCCCACCGCGGCGAGGCCGCCGCGATGCTGAGCCGCGAGTTCCTGCCCCAGCCGCCACCGGCCATCGCCGCCGCGCTGCACCACCACCCGCACGGGCCGAGGCCCGGCACCGCGCCGCCGCAGGTGGACCACGCCGACTGGTACGGCGAGCGCCTGGACTTCACCCCGTGGCCGCAGAAGGACTTCACCACCCGGCTGGTGCAGGCCATGCGCCGCACCGTGGTGGACGCCCCCGACGCCTTCCTGCGCGACGCCGACCCCGCATCGGTGCACGCCCGCGTGGTGGACGACCGGTTCGTGCGCCACTCCCTGGAGGCCCTCGACGGCCCCGACTCGCCCCTGTTGACCCCCCGTACCGAGGAGTACTCCGCATGACCCCCTCCGCCCGCGCCCTGGGGCGTGGCCTGCTCGGCGTGCTGCTGCTCGTGCTGGCCTGGTGGGTGTTCACCGCCGTGGCCGGCCGCACCGACCCGATGGCCGCCGCCATGCGCCCCGACCGCGTGCCCGGCGCCCTGGCCGAGCTGTGGGGCCGCGGCGCCCTGCTGCCGGGGCTGGCCACCAGCCTCGGGCGCCTCGCCGCGGGGGTGGCGCTGGCCGTGCTCGTGGGCGTGCCCCTGGGCGCGATGGTGGGCGCCAGCCGGTGGGTGCGCGAGACCACCGCTCCCGGCATCCAGTTCCTGCGCATGGTCTCGCCGCTCTCCTGGGCGCCGGTGGCCGTGGCGGCCTTCGGCATCGGGGCGGCGCCGGTGGTGTTCATCGTGGCCGCGGCGGGCACCTGGCCGGTGGTGCTCAACACGGCGCACGGCATCCGCAGCCTGCCGCCCAGCTGGGGTGCCGTGGCGCGGACCCTGGGCGCCTCGCGCGGTGAGCTGCTGCGCTCCGTGGTGTGGCCGGGGGTGCGGCCGCAGGTGCTCACCGGCATCCGGCTGGCGCTGGGCATCGCGTGGGTGGTGCTGGTGCCGGCGGAGATGCTGGGGGTGCGCAGCGGGCTGGGGTACGAGATCCTCAACGCCCGCGACCGTTTGGCCTACGACGAGATGCTCGTGGTGATCCTGCTCATCGGAGCGGTGGGCACACTGGTGGACCTGGCCGCGCAGCGGCTGCTCTCCGGGGCGTGGGTTCCGGCGCGGCGCCGGGCCCGGGCGGGCCGCACGGTCGCCGGTGGCGGCGCCCACGCAGCACGTGACGGTGCGGGGCAGACGGGCGCGGCCCGGGACGGTGACCTGACGGTGCGGCCGGCATGAGGCACTGCACCGTGGGCGGCGTGCGGGAGTCCGGCGCGGACGCCCGGGAGCACGGCATCGAGAGGAGCACGCGCGTGGACCAGCTGGACGTACTGGGTGCCGGCCGCATGGGCCGGGCCCTGGCCGGGCGCGCGGCCGCCCGCGGGCTGGGGGTGCGCGTGCACCGGCGCCTGCACCTGATGCCGGCGGGCTCGCCCGCGGTGCCGGTGCTACTGGCCCTGCCGCTGGAGCACCTGGAGGAGCTGGACCCCGAGCTGCTGGCCGGGCGGGTGGTGGTGGACGCCATGAACGCCTGGGGCGATGCCGCCGAGCTGATGCCGGCCGCCGTGCACCCGGGTGGTACGAGCGGGGCGGTGGCCGAGCACCTGCGGCACTCGCGGGTGGTCAAGGCGTTCAACCACCTCTCGTACCACGACGTGGAGGTGGCGCCCGGTGGGGCGGGCGGCGCGGCTGGCGCGGACGGCGAGGACGGCGACCTCGAGGCGCGGGGGCCCGGTGGCGCCGACCCCGCATCGGGCCCGGACCACCGCCGCGCACTGCTCGTCGCCGGCGACGACCCGACCGCCCGCACCGTGGTGAGCGGCCTGGTGGTGGCGATGGGTTTCGCACCCGTGGAGGCGCCGCTGGCCCGCGGGCGTCTCGCCGAACCGGGCAACGTGCTCTTCGGGCAGCACCTCACCGCGGCCGGCATGCGAGCGACCCTGGCGCGGCACCCCTCCCGCGCCGCCTGAACCTGGATCTGCACCCGCCCCACCCCCTTGCGCGTTCCCGCCCCCCGCGCCGGCCGCCCGACCGGATCGGGGGGCTCGGACCGGCCAGGGCACCTACGATGCGCCCCGTGCCCGACCAGCCCCCACAGCCCCACCAGCCCGATGACGTGACCCCCGCCGACGCCACGCACGACACCGACGCCGCCGCCGAGGGCCTGGCCCCGGAGGACCCCGCCACCGACCACCCCGGCATCGACCCGGCGGACCTCGAGGCCACCCTGCGCGTGCTCGGCCAGCTGCACGAGCTGCCCAAGGGCCACCCGGACATCGAGACCGTCAAGCGCGCCGCGGGCCGCATGTACAAGGCCGTCCGCAAGGCACGCCGCGCGGAGGCCCGCCGCGCCGAGCGCCAGCCCCTGCTCGAGGCCGACCAGCGCCTCATGGAGCGCACCGCCACCGGCAGCCCGCAGCGCATCGACGACGAGACGGCCGGCATCCTGCTGGAGACCCCCACCGGCCTGGCCGGGCCCGGGCACGTCATCGGCCACCTGAACATCCCGCGCGGCTGCTACATCTGCCACCAGAAGTTCACCGCGGTCGACTCCTTCTACCACTGGCTCTGCCCGGACTGCGCCGGCGACAGCCACGCCCGCCGCGACCAGCACACGGACCTGCGCGGCAAGCGCGCCCTGCTCACCGGTGGCCGCGCCAAGATCGGCATGTACATCGCCCTCATGCTGCTGCGCGACGGCGCGGAGCTCACCATCACCACGCGCTTCCCCCGGGACGCCGCGCGCCGCTTCGCCGCCCAGCCGGACCAGGCCGACTGGATCGACCGTCTGCACATCGTGGGCATCGACCTGCGCGACCCCACCCAGGTGATCGCCCTGGCCGACGAGGTGGCCGCCGGCGGGCCGCTCGACATCCTCATCAACAACGCGTGCCAGACGGTGCGCCGCACGCCGGGTTCGTACTCCCACCTCACCGAGGGCGAGAAGCAGCCGCTGGTCGGCGACGAGCTGCGCCCCTCGATGCTGGCCTTCGACCGCATCAGCGAGGCGCACCCGGCGGCGCTGGTCGGCTCGCTGAGCGAGCACGCGGTGGCGCACGTGGAGGGGGGCGCGCTCACCGCATCGGACATGACGCGCCTGGCCCTGCGTGCCGGGTCGGCCAGCCTGGAGGCCCACCGGGCGGGCACCGCGCTGGATGCGGGGGGCCTGCTGCCGGACGTGGCCACCCAGAACTCGTGGACGCAGAAGGTGCAGGAGGTGGACCCGATGGAGCTGCTGGAGGTGCAGCTGTGCAACTCGGTGGCACCGTTCCTGCTGGTGAGCCGCCTGCGCCCGGCGCTGGCCGCCGCCGTCCAGGCCGGCGCGCGCCGCTCGTACGTGGTCAACGTCTCGGCGATGGAGGGGCAGTTCTCCCGCCGCTACAAGGGCTCGGGCCACCCTCACACCAACATGGCCAAGGCCGCACTCAACATGCTCACCCGCACCTCGGCCAAGGAGATGCTGGAGACCGACGGCATCCTGATGACCGCCGTGGACACCGGGTGGATCACCGACGAGCGACCGCACCACGAGAAGCTGCGCATCGCCGCCGAGGGCTGGCACGCCCCGCTGGACCTGGTGGACGGCGCCGCGCGCGTCTACGACCCGATCGTCCGCGGTGAGGCTGGCGAGGACCTGTACGGCGTGTTCCTCAAGGACTTCGAACCCCACCCCTGGTGAGGGCGCCGGCACGCTGAACAGAGCTCCGGGGCGGTCACGATTCGAACACGATTCCCCTCGGCCCTTGTGGGCAGCCACCCGTGGCCGGACTCTCTTCCCGACGGCGGGGACCACTCGGGTCACCGCAGGAGTCGCAAGGAGCGGCGATGCGTTCTACACGACACCTGGTGCTCTCGGCAGCGACCGCTGTGGGGGTCCTTCTCCTCGCGGCGGCCGCTGTCTGGGGGGTTTGGCCGCACCCGTCCACAGCACTCACCGCGCCCGACAGCGGAGCTCGCACCTGTGGCCCGGCAGGACCCAAACCGGACCAACTCAAGATGTTCGCAACCCAGATGATCACGAACAATGGGGATGTCACGTTGACGGTGGACCGCGTGGAGATGCCCGACCGGTCGGGCCAGACGGTGCGTGACTGGTTCCTCGTCGGGATGGACGAGTACCTGTACGCCGCAGCCGCCTCCCCGGACATCCCTCCTCGCCCGGGGGACAGCTCACCCACACTCGCCCCCGGTGAGTCCAAGCGGGTGGCGGTCGTCCTCGAGGTGACCGGCGACCACACCACGGAGGACCACCTCACCATCGAGTACCACGAGGAGAGCGGGCGCAAGGGTTCACTCACCCCCGCTCGGCGTCTGCTGGCGATGCCCCACGGCCAGGAGTGCCCCTGAGACCGGCCTCCTGACCCCCCCGCAAGGACTTCGAGCCCCGCCCCCGCTCAGGGGTGGGGCTCGAAGCGGAGCGCCTGGTGCCCGGGCCCACACACAAACCCGGGCGGAGGGGGATCAGGCGCCGGTCTTGGCCATCTCGCCGAGGAACGCGAGGCCGAACTGGGCGAACTTCACCGAGTGCTCGGCGGTGCCGCCGGAGTTCTCCAGGGTGTCGTAGGCGGTGTGGATGTAGGGGAACAGCTCGGTCTCGCTCATCATCGAGGCCGGGTAGCCGGCCGAGGTCCACGAGGAGTGGTCCGAGCAGCCGTAGCCGCAGGAGATGGCGCCCAGCGTCATGCCCTTGGGCTCCAGGTAGGTGGCGAAGACCTCCTTGTTGAAGGCGGTCAGCTCGGTGTTGACGTTGTCCTCCATCACGGACATGTCGGTGTCACCACCGTCGTAGTTGGTCATGTCCAGGTTGAGCACGCCCACCACGTTCTTGCCCTCGCTGGCGAAGGACTGGGCCATGGCGTTGGAACCCACCAGACCCACCTCCTCGGCGGCGTAGGCGGCGAACACCACGGTGCGCTTCGGCTTCCAGCCGCTCTCCAGCGCCACCCGCGCCACCTCGGTGACGGTGGCGGTGGCCGAGGCGTTGTCGTCGGCACCCGGGGCGTCCATGTCGTCGCCCTGGCCGGCGTTGGAGACCGAGTCGAAGTGCGCACCGATGACGACGATCTCCTCGGGGTTCTCGGTGCCCTTGACGGTCATGGTCACGTTGGACTGGTTGCCGCAGTCGGAGCCGCACGACTCGTCGTAGGCCACGGTCACGTCCTCACGGTCGCCGGCCACCTTGGTCCACGCGTCGTGCACGTAGGCGGCGGCGGCCTTGCCGTGGCTGGAGGCGTAGTAGCGGTTGGGCCAGGTGGTGGAGAGGTCGGTGATGGTCTTGCGGATGCTCTCCTCCTGCACCGCGTCCAGCCACGGGTTCACCGTGTCCTGGTTGTCCACCGGCGGCAGGTCCAGCGCGGCGCCCACCGTCTGGGCGGTGCGGTCGTTCTCCACGAACGCCTCGGCCTCGGCCCGGGTGGCGAAGGAGCGGAAGCCCGGGCCGCGCTCGCCGGCCTCGCCGTGGTTCATGCGGGCGATCTGGTCGGCGGTGGTGCGGGAGATCACCAGGTCCTGGCCGGAGGCGTCCTTCACCGTGCCCAGGGCGGTGGTGGCACCGAAGTGCTCGGCCCTCTCGGCGGCGGTGGTCACCACGTAGCGGGTGGAGCTGTCCACACCCCCGTTGGGGGCCTGGTAGTCGACGACGGCGGCGGACTCCGGGCCGAGGTCGGGGCTGTCGGCCATGGCGGTGGACGACAGGGCCAGGCCCGCCAGCGAGACGGCGGCCACCGGGGAGGCGATGAGGGCGCTCAGCGTTGTGCGACGCATGGTCTTTCTCCTTGGATGGGGGACCGCCCGCTGGGCGGGGCCGGCGCAGGGAGGGGGCTCCGGCCCCGCCATCGTGCGGTGCGCCACAGTGCCCCTCAAGGCCGCAGACGGACTCCTGCCGAGGTCTTGACCAAACGTTGGGGCCTCCCCCGCACGGCGCGGAGGAGGCCCGGTGGAGCACAGGGAAGGTCAGGCCAGAGCGGCGTTCAGCTGCACCTTCTGCTCGGCGGCGTCGTTGTCAGGGTCCTGGGCCCACAGGTCCGGGCCGAACACCTCGTAGGAGATGTTGCGGGGGTCCACGCCCTTGTCCATGAGGGTGCGGCGCACGGCGCGCATGAACGGCAGCGGGCCGCACATGGCCATCTATGCTGGCCCATCCCCGCTGGCGCGGGGCTCACATGGAGATCACGCGGGCCTTCTACCCCAACATGGGCTCAACCCCGCTCCCGCAGGGCTGATGCCGAGGATGCCGAAGAGCGCCGACAACCTGGCGGCTCATCCCCGCTCGCGCGGGGCTCACTCGTAGGCGCTGGCGCGCTGCCCGGTCTTGGGGGCTCATCCCCGCTCGCGCGGGGCTCACAGGTCCTTGGCGGCCTTCACGCCCTCCAACGGGGGCTCATCCCCGCTCGCGCGGGGCTCACCGGCACCCACGGAGCACCTGGGGACGCTCGGGGGGCTCATCCCCGCTCGCGCGGGGCTCACGGCACCACCGCCCCCACCGGGGAGGACCTGCAGGGCTCATCCCCGCTCGCGCGGGGCTCACACGCCGGACCGAAGGGAATCTGACGTGGATCACGGCTCATCCCCGCTCGCGCGGGGCTCACCGAGGGCCGGGAGCGCCGCCGGGAGAGGTGAGGGGCTCATCCCCGCTCGCGCGGGGCTCACCGCTGCCGCTGCCACCCCCAGTCCACGAGCGAGGGCTCATCCCCGCTCGCGCGGGGCTCACCGCGTCACTCCCGCCGCGGCGGCCACATCCTTCGGCTCATCCCCGCTCGCGCGGGGCTCACGGCGTGTTCCTGACTCCGGATGATCTGGACGCGGGCTCATCCCCGCTCGCGCGGGGCTCACGTGGTGCCGTCGGTGAGCCAGTCGTGGCCGCCGGGCTCATCCCCGCTCGCGCGGGGCTCACAGGGCGACGACACCATGTGCACCGCCACCCTCGGGCTCATCCCCGCTCGCGCGGGGCTCACCGTGCTCCAGCGCGTATCGCTGTGCCTCGCGGAGGCTCATCCCCGCTCGCGCGGGGCTCACGGAACCAGACCTACGCGCCCACGGTTACCACGGGGCTCATCCCCGCTCGCGCGGGGCTCACCCGTCCACCCACACATTATAAGGGGCGTTGGGAGGCTCATCCCCGCTCGCGCGGGGCTCACCCACGACGGCACAGGGAGGGCACAGATCAGCGTGGCTCATCCCCGCTCGCGCGGGGCTCACATGCCCTGTAGGACCGAAATTTCGGCCTCCACCGGCTCATCCCCGCTCGCGCGGGGCTCACTTCACGGAGGGTTACTCCGATGGCGGCGTGTGGGGCTCATCCCCGCTCGCGCGGGGCTCACCCGTAGGCGGTACCTTCCCCGTCCACCCACACAGGCTCATCCCCGCTCGCGCGGGGCTCACTTGACCGCCGACCTGGACCCCGAGAACCGCCTGGGCTCATCCCCGCTCGCGCGGGGCTCACGGTTCCGTCATCGACCACGCTCAGGCGACGTTGGGCTCATCCCCGCTCGCGCGGGGCTCACACTAAGAAAACGGCCTAACCGCCAGCATACGTGGCAGCGGACGCGCCGTTTTCCTTCAGTTTCTCGGCTCAGGGTCTCCGCGACGCCATCCCGGCCGAAGCCCACGCTGACGAGCGCGCGCAGCACTCCAGCCTGTGCGTCTCGACGGCGGATTACCGGGACGGTCGTCCGGGAGCGGCCGCTTCATGAGGGTGAGTCCGTCGAAGTCCGTGGGCTCCCAGTGGTGACGGTGTGTCAGGACGGTCAGACGCTGCTCACCTTGTGATCGGTACACCATCAACGCGCGTCCTTCCTTGATGTTCTCCTGAACGCGCTGCCACAGCTCCTCCCTGATCCTCTGGCTCGGGTTGCCCACGAACACCCCGGAGTCGATCTCCATCAGCCATCGGGTCAACTCGCCACGCAGACCACTCGGCGCCGCGGTCACGACGAGGACCATCACCAGTCCACCCCGTAACTGATGCCCCCTGCCACCGTGGTGTGCCCACGGCCGGACCACAGGGAGAGCACCTCCTCCTGCTCCCATTCCGGCTCGAGCGTCTCCTCCTCACCCAACAACAACATGGTGATGTCCCGGGCACATCGCTCCAGCAAGCGATGGTCCACCACCGCATCCCGGACCCGCCGTCGCACCGTCGATTCCAGGTCCACGTCATCGAGGGCGGCAGCATCGAACGCCACCGGGATGCTCACCTCCGCCTTGTACAGATCGGCCACGTCGTAGACGAAGGACCTGTCGTTGCCCGTGTGAACGAACCCGAGTCCTGGCGAACAGCCCAGGGCCGCGACCACCGAATGCACGATGCCGTACAAGCTGGTGTTCGCCACCGTGAGGGCCCGATTGGCGACGTCGCCGTCATCAAACGCATCCGGGTCGTAGTCGCGGCGTTTCCACTCCGTCCCTGTCCTCTTGGCATGATGCCGATAGAGGCGCCGCACGCGGGCTCCTTCACGCCCCCGCAGCTGCTGCATGGTCAAGGTGGACACGTCCTCACCGGGAAAGCGCAGCTCGTACATCCTCCGGGCCACCGCCAGGCGCGAGCGGGTGTTGGAGACGAGCTCGGCCTGCCGCACCAGGAGCCGCGTAGAGCGAGCCAAGGATCGACCACTGGCGTAGTACCGCACACCGTTCTCTCCCACCCAGACGACGGACGCTCCGGAGTCGCCGAGCAGGGACATCGCCGCGTGGGTCACGCGCGTGCCGGGCCCGAGGAGGAGACAGCCCAAGGCGGCGGAGGGGATGTGCACCACGCCGTCTTGAACCGTTGCGGTCACGGCGTTCCCATCCCGATGGACCGTCACGTGTTCAAGGTAGATGAACGAGAGCCGGTGCGCCACACGCGTCAGCTCCCTGGCTTCCATGCGACGCCCCGGCCCCGTCATGCGGAGCCCTCGACCGCCGGCCGCAGGGTCATCAAGCCGCACCCGTAGGCCTTCGCGCGGCCCATGCCCGAGACGAGGGCCTCTCGAAGCCGCTGGGCGTCCGTCACCTGGAGGATGCCGTCGAACTGGGCCATCCGGAGCGTCACCTTGGCTCCGCCGCGGCCAGCGTCTTTCCTACCGAACCGCTCGTCCTGACTGTTCGACACCATCACCGAGGGAGGCTCAGAGTCAGTCGCCGACGGTTCCTCACCGGGAACGTACAGCTCACCGCCCTCCAGCGGCAGACCGAAGCCCCACCCCTCCGCCCGGCGTGCCAGCCACCACAACTGCTGGGCCGGGGTCACGTACGGCAGGATCTTGCTGCGGGCACCGGCCTGCGCCACGTTCTTTACCGGGTTGGCCGTCAACCGGAATCCCCAGCTCTGGCCGGTGCGCAGGCGCGCCAGGAACGGCCCATAGTCCGTCGATGACCACGACTCACCGGCCCAGCCCGCCTGCTCCACCACGTGGGTCAGATCAGGCTCCACGGGGCTGACGACGTACAGCACGTGCCGATGACCGTCGTGGTCGAGACGCCACAGAGGGCGCCCTTCCATCTCCTCGTGCCTCTCCGGCGAGAAGGCCGCCATCACGGCGGCGTGCATCGCCTGACGGTTGAACACGATCTTCCGGCCGCTGCGCGTCGCTGGATTCACTGCCATGCGGGTCAAAACCGTCATGCCCCAGCCACCGCCTCCCAGAACGGATCGAACGCCTCTCGGCCGTCGGGGTTCTCCACCACGTGCGGCGCCGGCATGAACACCGACCGCCATGCGTAGTCACGGTGTCGTGGGTCGAAGCTGACCGGGACGTCGTGGACCCGCTCCTCGACCTCCTCTCCAGGACGGGCATCACGGTAGATGCTCAGCGGAACCCGTCGTGGCCGCGTCCGCCGGTGGGTGGCGGAAGCCTGCCACTCCACCTGCCGCAGCGCTGCCTCCACGTCGCCGTCTTCCAGTCCCATGACGAGGTCATGGCTCACCGGACAGGAACGGCGCCCCAGGTACAGCGGGTACCGCGGTGAGCGGAGCGCTCCCTCCAGCCCCCGGAGCACCTGCTCCGGGCCCGACACGGCCACGACGAAGCACGCGTCTTCCAGGTAGTAGCGGTTGCTCAGCCTCGCGGGCGGCCCCTTCCGCCAGTCGATGGCGGTCTGGTAGTCACGCAACAGGGTTCCGGGCTGATCCACGCGCACCCCGAACTCCAGGGCGACGAGGTCCTCCACGGTCTCGGTACGACGCCGCCCCTCGGCTGCTGCCAACAGACCCACCACGGCGGACTTCGTCGGGGTGTGATGGGTCCGTCGCTCGGTGTAGCGGCTGTCGTCGCCCCATGACTGCAGCGGCCCTCTGAGCCGCAGAAGAAGTGCCGTCATGCCACGTCCCCGCGGATCTCGGCGTCGAGCCGCTCCAACAACTCGGTGCGGTTCACGCGCTCGCCGACAGGCTCCAGTGCCTCCGCCAGAGCGTCCGTGGTGATGACCCAGGCAGCTCGGGGGTGGGCGTCGTACATGTCGTCGAGAGAGGCCGCCTCAGCAGCCAGCTTCTCTGCCGCCACACGGCGACGGCCACCCGCGGCCCCCTCCACCACCGGCTCCTCGAAGGCGTTCACCCAGGAGACCGGACGGTCATCCCGCACCACGACGACCACCGCCTCCGGCAGGGTGGTGTTGGCAAAGCTGTTCTGCTTGCCCGAGGGCATGGACGTGATGAACGCCTTCACGAAGGCGTTCACCGCACGCTGCGCCATCTCCTCGGACCCCAGGTTCTCGCCCAGCGATTCCAGGTCGATGTTTGCGTAGCGGTACAGGGTGGACGACGTGAACGTGACCGTGCCGATCATCCCGGCACCGGACTCCTCAGCACCCTCGGCCATGTCGTCCACGGCCGTGAAGTAGTCGAACTCCGGCTCCGAGGCACTCACCCCGATGGCATGGGCCACCTGCACCGCTGCGTCCACGTTGTAGGCCGGCTCATCGGCAACCATCCGGCCGAACATCGCCACGTCCACCGAGTGGTCGTTGTCGACGATCGCCGCGGCGTCCTTCTTGGACCAACCCGACTCGGGGTCGGCGTTGACCGCCTCGGCGGCACGGGTCACCTGCTGGTCACTGAGGAACAGCAGGTAGGACACCTCGGAGAAGATCGCGTCCAGCTGCTCCTGCTCGGTGGCGTCCTTCTTGAGCTTGCGCTTGGCCGGCTTGAACCCGGCCTTCGCCAGCAGTGCCTCTGCGCCCTGCGCCGCGGTCAGCAGCAGTGCACGGTGCTGCTCGTCCTCGAGACTCGGCTGCTCGATGCCCTGCAGCTCCACCGCGCGATAGGCGATCTTCTCGACGACCCGCTTGGTGCGCACCCCCAGCTCGGACCGGTCGAGGTAGTTGGGGAAGTCGCGGCGGATGGCTCGCTTCCACGCCTGGGAGGACACGCGCTGGCGGGGAGCACCACCGAAGGTGGCGGACTTGGGCGACCCCGTGTCGTCGCGGTTGATGTTGTTCGGCGGCAGGGTCTGCAGCGCGTGGATGTCGATGAAGGTGCTCATGGTCAGGTTCTCCTGTGGTGTCGGTGTCGGAGGGGTCACTCGGTGCTGGTCGTGGCAGCGGGGCGAGGGTGCAGGGAGGCTGCGTAACCGCGCCCCCATCGAATGACGACGTCACGCCGCCGGGCAGGAGTGCGCAGCCGGCGCAGGTCCTCAGCCAGTCGGCCGTAGTCCAGGGGGATGGAGTGCGCGTTCAGCAGCCCGATGAGGGATCGAAGGTGATAGCGGATCCCTGCCTCAGTAGTCGCGAGCATGAGCGCGTCCAGACGGGGCTTGATGGAGCCGCTCTCCGTGCGACGACGCAGTGTCCCGACGGCCTCACCGAGGCTGACGCCCGCAACGTGCATGGGTTGCGCGTGGGACTGCTGGTGGATGCTGAAGAGGGTCACTGCCACGAAGGCAGCCCACTCGGAGTGCGAGGGCGTATCCCCTCGGCCGAGGTCTCCCTCCGGAAGCTCACCGAGGACCTCCTCCGAGACCTCCCACCACGCGCGGGGGTCCTCCCCCGGTTGCTGGGCTGCCGCACGCCGAAGCCGGCTCAAGACCCCACGCGCTCGCGCGGACCGCTGGGCATCCTGCCCGAGGAGGTCCCGCTGGAGCCGGTGGGCGGCTGCGGCCACCGCCTTGTACAGCGACGGCGGACTCGCCTCCGTCGCCTCCGTCTCCGTGTCGGTGACAGTCATGGTGTCCCGTCCCTTCTCGTCGAGGTCTCTGGTCATCTCGCGTGCTCCCCAGGTCGGGGTGTCGTTGCCGTTGCACCCAGCTCCTTCTGGAGCCGGTGCCTCAGCAGCGACCACGCGGTGGCGGCACTGGTCAGCCGGCCGTCCTCCCCCTCACGCCCGACGATGGCTGCCGGAGAGACGCCCGCCGTCAACGTCCTGGCCTGATTGACCACGAGGTCGTTCACCAGACGCAACCACTGGTCACGCTGCGCCACGAGGTCCTCCGTGGGGGTGAAGCGCGCCAGCCAGTCCTTGAACGGTTCGTCGAACATCGCGAGGGCTGTCTCGGTAGCAGCAGCGTCGAACTCGTACTCCCGCCCCCCGGCCTGTCGCAGCATGGCCGAGAACTGCCCCAGGGCGACGGCCACGTTCATGGTGGCCCCGGCAGCGGAGATCATCGTGTGCGAAACCGCCGGGTCGTTGGTCGCCAGGGCACTCAGGCGAAGCGGCGCCTCGTCGTGGATCGTCGACGTCACCACGGCGTCCTGCGTGCCGTACACCGCGCCGATGAGCTCCGCCGTCACGACGACGTCCTCGTCCAGCAGGTCCATGTGCTCGTCCCAGAGGTCCCTCAGTCCGGTGACCGTGGCCGGCGGGCGGACCGTGGCGGAGGCGTCCTCGTGGTGCTTCAGCAACGGCTCAACGCCTCGCCACAGAGTGCGTACCTCACTGTGCGCGCGCGGCATCCAGACGTCCTTCCCCGCCTTCTTCGACTGGGGCTCGCTGAACCGGTAGGCCGTCATCGGGTCGGACATCTCGTTCTGGGACTCGATGCGGTCGCCGTTCGCCACGAGAATGCCCGTCACGCGACCCTCCTCCCAGAACAACCGCACACGCCGCGACTGCCAGGTGAGCAGGTCACAGGGCCCCGTGGCGCGCTGAGGCCCTCGCGCCGCAGCGGTGCTGACCTCCTGCTCCCACACGGGAAGGTCACGAGCCATCGACTCCCCGAAGACCACGGACGGCGGGGTGTTGAGCGCCAGGGTCTCCGCGAGGTTGCGTCCGTGGAGGACAACGGTCCCCGCGCGTCCGCTCCACCCGGTCCCGATGGGGTACCCCTTCCCTCCCTTCACCCGGTCATCACCCACCGCACCGGACTTGATGCCCGAGTAGTTCCAGGCCTGCAGGTGGACGAGCCACCGAGCTGCCTCTGCAGCGGCCACGGAGTCGAGGCCGTCCGCCGCTCGCACGGAGAAGTACGGCGACTCCGCGTCGGGGACCAGCTTGGTGATGGGGTCACGCTTGCCGGACGCAGTGGCCAGACCCGCCACCTGCATGAACGGCTGGTCAGGGTGTCTCAGGTCCCACCGCGGGGACATGTCCCCCAGGTACTCGGCCACGCGTCGCTGCGACGCCTCGTCCTCCGACCCCGTGAACTGCTCGACCCACCATTCGGCCCGCCCCGAGGCACCAGCCGCGGCAAGTCTCGGGTCCCGGTGGTGGGCACGCCAGAACACCACCAGCAGCAAGCGCAGGAGCGCGGCGTCCTGCTGGGGCGACTCACCCGCGATGCGCTGGATCTCCCGCGCCCGGGCAAAGACGTCCATTACCGAGAGCTCAACGCTCTCCGCGGTGTTCAGGAGTACGCGCACCCACGGTTCGCGGATGAGGTCGAACCCTTCGGTTGCCGTCGTCTTCATCGTCATTCCTTCTCCTCCAGAAGTCCGAGTTCCGCGTCGTACCGCAGCCGGTGACCCGCCACCGTGGCACGCCCCTCCGCGTCCACCATCAGCTGCAGCTGACCCCTCAACGAGGGCGATTGCTGCCACGCGAGGTCCGTCTCCGCCTCCAGCTGGTCGAGCGCGGCATCGAAGAGCCACGGCTGGGAGAAGCGGTGGGGCAGACGCACCGACGAGGCCGCAATGTGTTGCGCAGTCGGCCACGGCGGCACCTGACCGGTGGACACGACCGGGGCGTCGGCACCTCCGTCCAGGAGCGTGTACCCACCACTGGCCGAACGCGTCAGGAGAACCTCGATCGTGGGCGACGAGTCCCGGACCTGGGCCAGACCCCGTGCCTCACCGCCCGCGGAGTCCACGTCGCGGGAGTCGATCGCCCAGAGGGCGCCGAACCGCTCGGCGGAACGGGGGGTGTCCAGGAGGAAGGTGGCGGCGCGGGATCGCTGATCCGCCGTGCGCGCGTCGAGCTCGGCGGCGGCCCGCTCCCACGCATCTGCCCACGGAGCCGGGATCTGCGGGGCTGCGGAGTACACCTCGCGCACGAGGCGCGGAATGTCGCTAGGAATGGACACGCTCGCGCCTCCCGTGTGGAGGCCGAGAGCTGCGGTGGATGCGAGGAGCGTCGCGCGGTCGTAGACGAGCACCTGACTCGGCTCGAACTCAGGAGCCCCGTCGTCGCTGCCCCACGACTGAGCCCCCCTTACGTGGACGCGTGGCACCCGGGCCCACACAGGCCGATCGCCCACCGGGCGCGTGTGACGGTGGACGCGGCCCGCCCGCTGCAGCACGAGATCGACGGGGGCCACATCCGTGACCATGGCGTCGAAGTCCAGGTCCAGGGACTGTTCCACCACCTGGGTCGCCACGACGATCCGCCGTGGGGGGCGCCCTGCTCCGCGCGCGGCCCCAGGGCCGAGGTCATGGAGCAGCTCCCGTTCCTTCGTCACGCGGTCCGAGGCGATGAACCGGGCGTGCACCAGCCGAGCATCGCTGCCGACGAGCACCCGAGCCAGCCGGTAGGCGTGCTGGGCGCGGGCGACGGTGTTGCAGACCACGAGGAGACAGCCACCCTCGTGCTGCACACGGGACATCGCCGCAGCCAGGTCATCATCCTCATCGGACATCGGCCGCACATCCAGGCGGAGCTCACGCCCGGAGCGTTCTGACGTAGTGGCCGTGACCCCCTCGGCTGTTGCGGCCGTCAGGACGGGGTAGGCATCAGCGGTGTCCGGCACCTCCGTGGACTGTGCCGGTGTGGCCGTGAGGCCAGCCCGGTAGGCCCTCACGAGCTCACCCCTGATGCCGGGCGGCAGGGTCGCGGAGAGCAGCACGACCGGCACCCCGTAGGCCCCCAACCAGTGCAACGCACGTTGCAGATAATGCCCCATGTATGTGTCATAGGCGTGGCATTCGTCGATCACCACGACCTTCGACGCCAGGGCCAGGTGCCGGAGCATCGAGTGCTTGGCCTGCAACGCCATCAGCAGGACCTGGTCCACGGTGCCCACAGCGATGCTAGACAACAAACCCTTCTTGCGGCCCGTTAGCCACTGGTGCGCCACCACCGACTCGTGGTCTCCCGGTGCATCAACGGCCACGCTCCGCACGCCGAGCCCACGGCGGGGAAGTGACCGGGCGTCCTCGTTCAGCGTGGCTTTCGAGTGAGCGAGGAAGAGCGATGCCGGGCGCCCCGGCACCCCCGCCCGCTCGGCCCATGCCGCGACGCGGGTGTAGAGCGCATCCGAGGTGGCCATGGTCGGCGCCGCCACGAACACCCCGGTGCGGCCGGTGGTGCGGGCGAGCTCCTCCGCAGCCGCGAGGGCAGCCTCGGTCTTGCCAACACCCATGGGCGCCTCGATGCACAGCAGCCCCGGCCCTGTGAACCCCCTGGCCACGCGGAGCGCATCCGCCTGGACGGGCCAGGGAGTACGACCTCCGGGCCAGGCGAAGCGGACCGCATAGGCAGACCCCGCGTCCTCCGGCAGCGGCTGCGTGGCCCACGGCTCACCGAGATCAAGGTCCATCCACGCCCTGCCCGCGCGCCTCTCCGAGGATGCGTCGTGGGGCACGTTGAGGGGGAAGAGGTCCTGGTTGGAGGCGATCCAGTCGCCCATCACGACCAGTCCGGACAACAGCATCAGGTGGTGCCGAAGCTCCGTCTCCACGGGAAGGCGCCGGATGACTCCCTCGGCGCCGGTGAGGTAAGTGATCCCGACGAGCAGCTCATCCTGCACGGCCCGCCACGGGCCCCCGGAGTCCAGGGCAGCTCGTTTTTCCATACCGATCCGGGACGGCAGGCCGTGATGGGCTCCCACCACCGACGCGAGTCGCTCGGCGACCTTCTTCGAGGCTCCCGGGACGGCCGAGGGGAGCCACCTCTTGACAGCGCAGGCACTCCCCGCCGAGTGGGGGTAGCGGTCGCCGGCCAGCGCGGGGCCCCGCAGTGGCAGTCCGGCATCGATCACCCGGTCCGCGAACGAGGTCCGGTCCCCTCGTACCATGAGCTGCGACTGGAACGACGGGGCGGCCTTGCCCACATCGTGGACGCCGGCCAGCCACGCCAGCAGGTTCGCGCCCTCACCACGCAGATCGAGCTCCGCATCGAGCCGGTCGCGGACCCCGGGCGCCAGCCACCGCTCCCACAGCAGTCGCGCAACCGCCGCCGCGTCCTCGAGGTGGCGGGGAAGGCTGAGCCAGTCCCCAGGCTCCTCCCCGGTCTTTGCCCACAGGCTCCGTGCAGCGCTGCTCCACTCGTACTGCACTGAAACCTCCTCCGACATCCGATTCGACCTCGTACCCAGAGCGAGCCAGCCAACCGTTGTGTGATCCGCCACACCTAACAGTGTCTCGAAGATAGAGGGCCGACGCCGTCTGGTCAACCCCAGACCCCCAGGTTGAGAGATTCAAACACTCCAGATCCCTGGTTCGGTGACTACAGTTCCCCTGCACTGAGGATTCAGTGATGAGCCCCTCTCAACCTGCGGGCTACCCGTGTTCCCGGATCCGTCCGGGATGAGGTGGGGTGACGCATCACGCCGACACCACGCCGGGTGCGCGTCACCCCATCCCGCAGGGCTCGCGGCCTCTCGAGGACAATCCCACCCCCCTCACCCGGTACACCGCGCACCGCCCGCGACGCGCGGCGCGCAGGGCACTACGTTGGCTCCATGCCTCGCCAGTACCAGTTCCGCAACGAAGACGGCCACGAGACCGTCCAGATCGCCGTCCGCGGCCGCCAGGTCCTGGCGCGCCCCATGCTCAACCGCGGGTCCGCCTTCAGCCCGGAGGACCGCGACGCGCTGGGTCTGCGCGGCCTCATCCCGCCGGCGGTCAACACCATCGACGACCAGGTGCGCCGCTGCTACGGCCAGTTCCAGATGCAGCCCACCAACCTGGCCAAGTACGTGTACCTGAACTCGCTGCAGGACCTCAACGAGATCCTCTTCCACCGCCTGGTGGCCGAGCACCTCGACGAGATGATGCCGATCATCTACACCCCCACCGTGGGTGAGGCCATCCAGCAGTTCTCCTCCACCTTCGACCGTCAGCGCGGCATCTACCTGTCCATCGAAGACCACGGCGGCGCCGAGGGCATCGCCTCCGCGCTGGCCGCCTACGGCAACGGCCCGGACGACGTGGACATCGTGGTGGTCACCGACTCCGAGGGCATCCTCGGCATCGGCGACCAGGGCGTGGGCGGCATCCGCATCGCCATCGGCAAGTCCGCCGTGTACACCACTGCGGCCGGCATCCACCCGATGCGGGTGCTCCCGGTGGTGCTCGACGTGGGCACCGACAACCCGGCCCTGCTGCACGACCCCAACTACCTGGGCCTGCGCCGTGACCGCGTGCGCGGCGAGGAGTACGAGGCCTTCATCGGCGACTTCGTGGAGGCCGTGCAGGAGCGCTTCCCCAAGGCCCTGCTGCACTGGGAGGACTTCGGCGCCTCCAACGCCCACAGCATCCTGGAGACCTACCGCGACCAGGTGTGCTCGTTCAACGACGACATCCAGGGCACCGCTGCCGTCGTGGTGGCCTCCGCCCTGGCGGCGTGCAAGGCCAAGGGCGAGCAGCTCTCCGACCAGCGCGTGGTCATCCACGGCGCAGGCACCGCCGGCATCGGCATCGCCGACCTGATGCGCGACATCATGATCAGCGAGGGTCTGGACGCCGACGAGGCCACCCGCCGCTTCTGGGGCCTGGGCAGCCGCGGCCTCATCCACACCGGCGGCAGGATGCGCCCCTTCCAGGAGCGCTACGCCCGCCCCACCGACGAGCTGGCCGACTGGCAGGCCGACGAGGACGGCAACTACTCGCTGGCCGAGACCGTGCGACAGGCCAAGCCGACCCTGCTCATCGGCACCTCCGCGCAGGCCGGGGCGTTCACCGAGGAGATCGTCCGCGAGATGACCTCGGTCACCGAGCGGCCCATCATCCTGCCGCTGAGCAACCCCACCGCCAAGGCCGAGGCCGTGCCGGAGGACCTGCTGGAGTGGACCGACGGCGGCGCGCTCATCGCCACCGGGTCGCCGTTCAAGCCCGTGGTCCGCGACGGGGTGACCTACACCATCGCCCAGGCCAACAACGCGCTGGTGTTCCCCGGCATGGGGCTGGGCACCGTGGCCGTGCGCGCCACCCGCCTGACCGACGGCATGATCACCGCCGCCGCCCAGGCCGTGGCCGACATGACCACCGTGGGCACGCAGGGCGCGGCCGTGCTGCCCTCGATGCGGGAGCTGCGCTCGGTGTCCGCGGCCGTGGCCGAGCGCGTGGCCGCCGCCGCCGTCGAGGAGGGGGTGGCCACCCTGGAGCTGGACAACCCGCGCGAGACCATCGCCAACCTCATGTGGACCCCGGAGTACCCGGAGGTGGAGGTGGTGGACTCCATCGAGACGCCGAGCGCCCGTCCCACCGACCCGGGCGCCCAGGGCGTGCGGCACACCGGTGACGACTCGCCGCTGAGCCGCTGGCGCCCGCGCCTGCCGCGCCTGAAGGGCTGAGGCAGGCCACAGGTACGGCGAGAGGGCCGGCTCCCCGGGTGGGGAGCCGGCCCTCGGCCGTGGGTGCGTGCGTCAGTTGTTGCGACGCAGGCGGGTGGCGCCGACGGTGGCGGCACCGGCCAGCAGCAGACCCGCACCGGCCAGGCCGGCGGTGGCGGTGTTGTCCTCACCCATGTAGCCGGTGTCCACCGGGGGGCCGGGCTCCGGCTTCGGCTCGGGCTTGGGCTCCGGCTTCGGCTTGGGCTCGGGCTTCGGCTCCGGCTTGGGGGCCGGCTTGTCGCCACCCAGGTCGTCGCCCTGGAAGGTCACGTTCGCCAGCTTCACGTTGCAGGACGGCACGTTGTTCTCGTGGTAGACGAACTCCGGGCCGACCAGGGTCACCGGGTTGGTCTTGCCGAAGTCACCCTCCTTGATGGTGTGGGTGCCGGTCAGGGTGACGGTGCCGCCGGCCTTGAGGGTGTCCTGCTTGGTGGTGAGGGAGTAGTAGGCGGCACCGCCGTTGGCGTCCGTGTACGGGGCGCTGAAGGCGTGGAAGGGGACGTTCGACTTGGTGCCGTTCTTCAGCACGACGGTCAGGGTGATCTTGTCACCGGCGCTGGCCTTGCCGTTGCCGTCGACGTCGGTGATCTTGTGCGAGCCGCTCCCCGTGAACTTGGTGCAGGTCGGCAGGTTGTCCTGAGCACCCGGAGCGGCCTGGGCGGCGGTGCCACCGGCGAAGGTCAGGCCGGCCACGGCCACGGCGGCGGCCAGGGAGCCACCGGCGATCTTGGTGATGGTCATGGGATCCCTTTCGTTGTCACGCACGCACGTACGTGATGTGTGGACGCCCCGGGGAAGACGTGCCTCCCCGGCACGGTGCCCGCTCCCGCGGGCACGTCTTCACCATAGGGGCAACCGGACCCGTCCCTCTGCGACCCTCGGCGGAGACCTGCGCCCACCGCATCGACCCCTCGTGGGTGTCGGTGCCCACCCCTAGGGTGGCGCCATGTTCCTCCTCGATGACGGGACGCTGGCCACCAGCGCCCAGGACCTCCGCCTGGCCAGCGAGTGCGAGTTCGCGCTACTGCACCGCGTGGACGTCACGCTGGGCCGCGCCCCGCGCGAGGTGGCCGACGACCCGATGGCCGACCGCCTGGCGGAGCTGGGCACGGCCCACGAGACGCGCGAGCTGGAGCGGTTGCGCGAGCGGTTCGGTGCCGGTGTGGTGACCGGCGAGCGCCCGCGCGGTTTCACGTGGAACGCGCTGGCCGACGGCATGGCCTGGACGGTGCAGCAGTGCCGCCGCCCCGACGTGCAGGTGGTGCACCAGGCCCCCGTGCTGCTGGAGGGCACCACCGCCGACGGCACACCCCTGCTGCCCCTGAGCGGCATGGCCGACTTCGTGGTGCGCACCCCCGAGGGCTGGCGCGTGGGCGACACCAAGCTGGCCGCGCACTCCACCGTGGCCTCGATGCTGCAGGTGGCCGCCTACGCCGAGGCCCTCACGCGGCAGGGAGTGCCCGTGGCGCCCGAGGTGGAGCTGGTGCTGGGCACCGGCGCCGTGGACGCCCACCCGCTGGGCCCCACCGCCGCGGTGGTGCGTGACCGGTGGGCGCGGCTCTCCCGGTTGGTGACCGCGCACCGGGAGGGTGGCGCGTCGGTGGTCTGGGGCGCCGAGGGGGTGGCCGCCTGCGGGCGCTGCGACGTGTGCGCGCCCCGCGCCGCGGCGGGCGACGACCTGCTCGGCGTGGCCCGCATGTCGATGCCGCGACGCAAGGCCCTGCACGCCCACGGCATCACCACGATGGCGCAGCTGGCCACCGCCGAGCGGGGCCCGCGCGGCATCCGGCAGGCCGACTTCGAGGCGCTGCGCGACCAGGCCGCCCTGCAGGTACGGGCCCGCGAGGCCACCGCCGCCGCACGGGAGGCCGACCCCGCGGCACCGGAGGTGGTGCTCAGCGAGGTGATCTCGGCCGAGGCGTTGGCCGCCCTGCCCGCGCCGAGCCCGGGGGACGTGTTCTTCGACTTCGAGGGCGACCCGCTGTGGCGGCCCGCGCCGGGGGCGCCGAGCGGGCTGGAGTACCTCTTCGGCGTGGAGGTGCTGGACGTGCCCGAGGGGGCTGACGTCGTCGGTGGTGACGACCCCGCCGCCTACGGGCCGCCCGACGAGCACGGCGCCCGGTACCGCGCGTGGTGGGCGCACGACCGCGCCGAGGAGGGCCGGGCGCTGGCGGACTTCCTGGACTGGCTGGCCGCTCGGCGCCGCCGTTACCCGGACCTGCACGTCTACCACTACGCCGCCTACGAGGTGACCGCCCTCAAGCGGCTCACGGCGGTGCACGGCATCGGGGCCGAGCAGCTGGACGACCTGCTGCGCCAGCACGTGTTCGTGGACCTCTACGCCACCGTGCGCGCAGGTGTGCGGGTGAGCCAGGCGAGCTACTCCATCAAGAAGCTGGAGCCGCTGTACATGCCCGCCCGCGGGGCCGACGGCGTGACCGGTGGGGCCGACTCGATCGTGGAGTACCAGCGGTACTGCACCGCCCGCGACGCCGGGGAGGCCGAGCGCGCGGCCGGGATGCTGGAGCGCATCCGGGCGTACAACGAGCTGGACTGCGAGTCCACCTGGCGGCTGCGTGACTGGCTGCTCGCCCAGCGCGATGCCGTGGCGGACGCGAGTGGGGCGGAGGGCGCCTGCCCGGAGTGCACCGGCACCGAGAACCGCACCGGTGCTGAACTCGACAGTCGAGTTCAGCACCGGTGCGGAGTTCACGCCCAGGGGGACGGTGGCGGTCCGGACGGCGACGCCGAGGAACCCGGGCCCACAGTGCCCGAACCGGCGCTGCCCGAGACGCCGGAGGCCACCGCATCGGACCGGTGGGCGGCCGCGCAGGAGGCCGAGGAGCGCTTCCGCGCCCTGGGCCTGCCGCCGGCCGGCGAGCGCACCGGTGCCGAGCAGGCGCTGGCCATGGTGGGCGCCGCCCCGCAGTACTACCGCCGCGAGCACAAACCGCACTGGTGGGGGCACTTCGAGCGCCTGGCCCTGCCCGTGGCCGAGTGGCCGTTGACCTCCGGCGTGGCCACCGTGGACCGCGCCACCTGGACCGACGAGTGGGAGCGCCCCACCCCGCGCAGCAACCCGCGGCGCACCCTGGAGGTGCGCGTGGACACCGGCGGCCGACCGGTGCCGCCCGGCACGGGACTCGTGGCCGTGTTCGGCGCCCCGCACCCGCAGGGCCTGGTGCCCGAGGGCGGGTACCCCCACGTGGCGTGGCCCTCCTCGGCCGAGGTGACCGACTCCCGCACCGACGCCGCCACCGGCCTGCAGGTGTGCACCGTGACCGTGCCCTGTCCGCGCCCCAGGGCGGACCGCCCCGAGGTGCCGCCCACCGATGCAGTGCCCGTGGGCTTCGGCCCCACCGCCCCGCCGAGCACCACCCACCTGGACGCCGCCCTGCTGGAGCTGGCCGCCGGCGTGCTGGCCCACCGCGACGCCAGCAGCACCGAGCCGCTGCCGGCCACCGCCGGGCTCGACGTGCTGGCCCGCCGCGCACCGCGGATCGACGGGGAGGCCCCGACCGGCGAGGACGGCCCCGGTGGCGACACCGGCAGCGACACGACCCCCGGGCCCGATGCCCGGCGCACCCTGCTGCCGCAGGTGGGCGACCCCGGCATCGAGACGCCCGTCGACGCCGTGACCGCCGCGGTGCAGATGCTGCAGAACAGCTACCTGGCCGTGCAGGGCCCGCCCGGCACCGGCAAGACCTACCTGGGCTCCCGCGTGGTGGCCGCCCTGGTGGCCCGCGGGTGGCGCGTGGGCGTGGTGGCGCAGTCGCACGCCGCGGTGGAGAACTTCCTGGCCGCCTGCGTGCGCGCCGGGGTGCCCGACGTGCGCGTGGGCAAGCAGGCCCGGCCGGAGAACGCGCAGGCCGCGTTCACCCGTATCAAGGGCTCCGGGCAGCCCGCGGCGTGGGTGGAGGAGCAGACCGCCGCCGGCCACGGGTTCGTGGTGGGCGGCACGGCGTGGACCTTCGCCAACCCCGCCCTGGATGCCGAGGGACTGGACCTGCTGGTGGTGGACGAGGCCGGCCAGTTCTCCCTGGCGCCGCTGCTGGCCGCCAGCCGGGCCGCCCGCAACCTCCTGCTGCTCGGCGACCCGCAGCAGCTGCCGCAGGTCTCCCAGGGCATCCACCCCGAGCCGCTCGACGACTCCGCGCTCGGCTGGCTCATCGGCTCCGAGCACGTGCTGCCCGAGCGGTTCGGCTACTTCCTGGACACCACCTGGCGCATGCACCCCGAGCTCACCCGCCGCGTCTCCGCCCTGGCCTACGACGGCCGGCTGCGCTCCCACGAGCAGGTGACCGCCGGCCGCCGCATCGAGGGGGTGACCCCCGGCCTGCACGTGCGCGTGGTGGACCACCAGGACAACGCCGTGGCCAGCCCCGAGGAGGCCGACGAGGTGCTGCGGGTCGTGCAGGACCTGCTGGGCCGCACGCTCACCGACGAGAACCTGCCGGCCGGCGAGCAGCAGCGCCCCCTCACCGAGGCCGACGTGCTGGTGGTGGCGCCGTACAACGCGCAGGTCGCCCTGCTGCGCACCACCCTGGAGCGGGCCGGTCTGGGCGAGGTGGCCGTGGGCACCGTGGACGCCTTCCAGGGCCAGGAGGCCCCGGTGGTGGTGCTCTCCATGACCGCATCGGCCCGCGACCGGGTCTCGCGCGGCATGGCCTTCCTGTTCGACGTGCACCGCCTCAACGTGGCCGTCTCCCGCGGACAGGTGGCCGCGTACGTGGTGCGCTCGGCGGCGCTCACCGACATCGCGCCGGCCTCGCCGCACGACCTGCTCACCCTGGGCGCCTTCCTGGAGCTCACCGCCGAATCCACCGGCTGAGGGAGGCCGTTGAGCCCCCGCGCGGTCGAGCGGGATTGGCGCGCAGACCCCCGGGGGCCGCACACTTCTCCGATGCCCACTGAACCGCTCCACCCCTCCACCTCCGGCGCCTCGCCGGCCAGCCGCCTGCCCGGCACCGCCGCCGAGTCCGGCTCGCAGGTGGTCATGCTCGCCCTCGTCGCCGCGCTCGGTGGCTTCCTGTTCGGCTTCGACTCCGCCGTCATCAACGGTGGCGTCAACGCCATCCAGCACCGCTTCGGCCTGTCGTCCTCCCTCATCGGCTTCACCGTGGCCATCGCCCTCCTCGGCGCGATGGTGGGTGCCTGGTTCGCCGGCACCGTCTCCGACCGCATCGGCCGCACCCGCGCCATGGTCGTGGCCGCCGTGCTGTTCACCGCCTCCTCGCTGGGCTGCTTCCTCACCGTCTCGGAGTGGGACCTCATGGCCTGGCGCTTCGTCGGCGGTGCCGGCATCGGCATGGCCTCCGTGCTGGCCCCGGCGTACATCGCCGAGATCTCCCCGGCCCGCATCCGCGGCAAGCTCGGCTCGCTGCAGCAGCTGGCCATCGTCATCGGCCTGTTCGCCGCCCTGCTGGTGGACGCCTGGCTGGCCGAGCTGGCCGGCGGCGCCGCGCAGGACCTGTGGTTCGGCCTCGAGGCCTGGCGCTGGATGTTCCTCTCCGGCGTGGTGCCGGCCGTGGTCTACGGCGTGCTCGCCCTGAGCATCCCCGAGTCCCCCCGCTACATGGTGGGCAAGGGCCAGGTGGAGAAGGCCCGCCGCCTGCTCATCGACGTCATCGGCACCCCCGAGGCCGAGGTGGAGGAGAAGGTGGCCGACATCCAGCGCACCCTCAACCTCGAGGAGCGCCAGTCGCTGTCCGACCTCAAGGGCGCCGCGGCCGGCCTCAAGCCCATCGTCTGGGTGGGCATCCTGCTGAGCGTCTTCCAGCAGTTCGTCGGCATCAACGTCATCTTCTACTTCGGTTCCACCCTGTGGCAGGCCGTCGGCTTCGAGGAGTCGCAGGCCCTGCTCATCAACGTGGGCACCTCGGTCACCAACATCGTGGTGACCATCGTGGCCATCCTGCTGGTGGACCGGGTGGGCCGCCGCCCGCTGCTGCTGGCCGGTTCGGCGGGCATGTTCCTCTCCCTGGCCACGATGGCGGTGGCGTTCTCCCAGGCCGTGGTGAGCGGCTCGGGTGAGACGCACACCGTCTCCCTGCCCGAGCCGTGGGGCGTCATCGCCCTGGTGGCGGCCAACCTGTTCATCGTGGCCTTCGGCATCACCTGGGGCCCGGTGGTGTGGGTGCTGCTGGGCGAGATGTTCCCCAACAAGATCCGCTCCCTGGCCCTCGGCGTGGCCGCCGCCGCGCAGTGGCTGGCCAACTTCACCATCACCATGAGCTTCCCGCGCCTGGCCGAGGTGTCGCTCACCCTGGCCTACGGCCTGTACGCCGCGTTCGCCCTGCTCTCGCTGCTGTTCGTGTGGCGCTACGTGCAGGAGACCAACGGCAAGGAGCTGGAGGACATGGGCGAGGAGGCCATCGACGCCGTGCCCGCCCACGCCTGACACGCACGCCCCGTGGCCAGGTCACGGATTGGCAACGATGGGGCCCCACCGCGACGTCGCGGTGGGGCCCCGTCGGCGTCCGGCGGCAGGGTGCTGCCATGTCGACCGCACTGCCCGACTCCCGCACGTCCGCGCCACCCGGCGCCCCCAGCACCTGGCGCTCTCGCGTCGCCGCCCTGGGCCCCGGCCTGCTCATGGCCTCGGCCGCCATCGGCGGTTCCCACCTGGTGAGCTCCACCCAGGCCGGCGCCCTGTTCCAGTGGCAGCTGGTGGGCCTGGTCGTGGCCGCCAACGTGCTCAAGTACCCCTTCTTCCGCTTCGGCGCCCAGTACACGGTGGAGACCGGCCACAACCTCGTGGAGGGCTACGCCCGCAAGGGCCGCGGCTACCTTTGGGTGTTCTTCCTGCTCTGCGTGGTCTCGGCCGTCATCGCCGCCGCCGGCGTGGGCATCCTGTGCGCGGTCATCCTGAAGTTCGCCCTGCCCGCCTCGTGGTCACTGAGCGTGCCGTGGGTGGCCGGTCTCATGATGCTGTCGGTCTGGGTGATCCTGCTGGCCGGCCGCTTCCCCGCCCTGGACGGCCTCACCAAGGTGATCGTCGTCATCCTCACCACGGTCACGGTGCTCACCGTGGTGGTGGCCGCCGCCAAGGGCCCGCAGGGCGCCGCCGACGCGGTGGCCGCGAGCCCGTGGACGCTGGCCTCGGTGCCCTTCCTCGTGGCGCTCGTGGGCTGGATGCCGGCCCCCATCGAGATCTCGGCCCTGCAGTCGCTGTGGGTGGCCGAGAAGCAGCGTCGCACCCCGTCCACGGCGCGCGACGTGCTGTGGGACTTCAACGTGGGCTACGTGGTCACCACCGTGCTGGCGGTCTTCTTCCTGGCCATGGGCGCCCTGGTGCAGTTCGGCACCGGGGTGGAGATCAAGATGGCCGGCGGCGCGTACATCCCGCAACTCATCAGCATGTACACCGCCACCATGGGCGAGTGGAGCCGCCCGCTCATGGCGCTGCTCGCGTTCGTGGTCATGTACGGCACCACCATCACCGTGGTGGACGGGTACGGCCGCGCGTGCGCCGAGTCCCTGCACCACCTGCGCCGCGGCGGGGGCAACGCCGGGCGCACCGCGGTCATCCTGTGGAGCACCCTCATCGCGGTGGCGTCGCTGGCCGTCATCCTGTGGTTCAGCGCCCAGATGGGCGAGCTGCTGCGCTTCTCGATGATGGTGGCCTTCGTCACCGCGCCGGTGTTCGCGTGGCTCAACTTCAGCCTGGTGCGCCGCGAGGAGCACCTGCCCGCGTGGCTGCGCGCCCTCTCGTGGGTGGGCCTGGTCTTCCTCGCCGGCTTCACCGTGTTCTTCCTCGCCACCGAGGTGGGGCTGGTCGGCTGAGCCGCGTCCCGTCGTCCCCGGAACACGCGCGAGGGGCGCCCACCGTGGTGGTGGGCGCCCCTCCGCGCCGTGGGGGCGGGGCTCAGGCCTCGCTGAGGCCGATCAGGATCGGGACGCCGATGCCCAGGCCGAACATCAGCACGAACAGCGCACCGAGGAACAGGGTGATGAGTCCGCCGATGATGCCCATCACCCAGCCGGCTGTCACGAGGCCCTCGTTGCGATAGCGCCCCGGCTGCGAGCGGATGTCACGGCGGGCCCGGTTGCCCATCACCCAGGCCAGGAACCCGATGGGCGGGAACGCGATGAGGCTCAGCAGGCCCGTCACGAACACGGGCACGCCGTCGGGGTGCTCCTCCTGGCCGGGACCGCCCGGGTACGGGCCGTACGCACCCGGAACGACGGCCGGCTGGGAGGACGGGTTGAGCTGCGGGCGGGACTGCTCGCCGGCAGGGGGACCGCTTGGGCTGCTGGGAGTCATGTCCCCGAGCGTAGGCCCCAGCGGCGGCTCACCTCCCCTTGCGGACGGTGATCGTCCACGCGGCGTCACCCGTGCGGTCGAAGGCCGTCACCTCGTGGCCGTCCTCGGCGGCCCACTGGGGCAGGCTCTCGGTGGCCTGCGTGCAGTCGAAGTCGATGCGCAGCTGGTCGCCCACCTGCAGCTGCTCCATGGCGCGGCGTGCGTCCACGAGCGGGAAGGGGCAGACGTCCCCGGCGGTGTCGAGGGCGTAGGTGGTCACGGGGTCCTCCTGGGGGAGTCGGGGGTCGGTGTCGGTGTCGAGGGGAGTGCTGGGGCGAGCGCGTCACCGCACCCGCCCCAGCGGGACGTCTCAGCCGACGGGGGTGAGCACCGGAGCGGGGCGCTCGTCCACCGGGGTGAGGGCCGGAGCGGGGCGCTCGGTGGCGGGCTGGTCCGCCGCGTCGGCCCTGGCGGTACGGCCCTGACGGGCGGTCACGAACAGGCGCGTGCCCACGTCGTGGCGCCCAGCAGCATCGAGCCGGTGGCGCCCCACCCCTCCCAGCTGAGCTGGGCGGTGGCCACCATGCCGTGGCCCACGGTGCAGCCGCCGGCCAGCGGGCCGTACTTCATGACCGCGGCCGAGAGGGCGAAGAAGGTGAGCGCGAACCAGCTGCCCACCAGGCCCTCGTCGGCCCGGTAGTAGGTGCCCGTGGCACACCCTCCGGCGGCGATGATGCCGGCGCCGAACACCAGGCCACCCACCACGGCGGCACCCAGCGGCAGCGGGTCCACCTCGGGCGAGACCACGCCGGTGGCGGTGAGCGCGAGGTAGCCCACGGCGTGCAGGGCGACGACCAGGCCGAAGGCGGTGAGCCAGCGCGTGGAGCCGCTGAGCCACACGTCGCGGAAAGCGCCGGTGACGCAGAAGCGGCCGCGTTGCATGACGAGACCGAGCAGGGCGCCGACGAGGACCACGGAGAACTCCCAAGGGGTCGATGAGGGGTCGGGACGGTGCGGCCGCACGAGCGCCCCACCATGGGGTCACGCAGCGTGTTTTTTCTCCAAACCCTGTGTTACTTCTTGCGCGGGGCGAGCCCCTCCGACCAGCGCACCGGCCCGCACCCGACCCCACGGACCGCCCCCACATGCCCTACGGTTCTGCGCACTCACCCATCCCCGAGAGGACCCCCCCGTGGCCACCCCCCTGCCCCCCGCCCCCACGGAGGACGCCGCAGCGCCCCGCGCCCTCGACCGTGGCCTCAGCACGCGGCACGTCATGTTCATCGCGCTCGGCACCGCCATCGGCACCGGGCTCTTCCTCGGCTCCGCCGGCGCCATCCAGGTGGCCGGGCCCGCCGTCCTGGTGGCCTACGCCCTGGCCGGCGCGGCGATCTACGTCGTCATGCGCGCCCTGGGCGAGATGGTCGTGCGCCAGCCGGACGCCACGAGCTTCGTGGACTTCACCGAGCGCTACCTGGGCCGTGTCCCGGGCTTCGTGCTCGGCTGGATCTTCGCCCTGGAGATGCTCCTGGTGGGCATCGCCGACGCCACCGCCCTGCGCATCTACCTGGGCCGCTGGTGGCCCGAGGTGCCCGGCTGGGTGTGGATCGCCGGCGTCATCGCCCTGGTGCTGCTGCTCAACGTCGCCGCCGTGCGGTACTTCGGCGAGGCCGAGTTCTGGCTCACCCTGCTCAAGGTGGGCGCCATCGTGGCCATGATCCTGCTCGGCCTGGGCCTGCTCGCCTCCGGGTCCGGCCTGCCCGGCAGCCAGCCGAGCATCTCCCACCTGTGGCAGCACGGCGGCTTCGCCCCCCACGGCATCAGCGGCATCGTCATGTCCCTGACCATCGTGGTGTTCGCCTTCGGCGGCGTGGAGACCGTGGGCCTCACCGCGGCCGAGGCGCGGGACCCCCGTACGGCCATCCCCAAGGCCATCAACACGGTGCCCTGGCGCATCCTCATCTTCTACGTGGGGTCCGTGGGCATCATGCTGGCGCTGGCCCCGTGGAACAGCATCGACGGGGAGCAGTCCCCCTTCGTCCAGGTGCTCGATGCCGTGGGCCTGCCCGCCGCCGGCCACGTGCTCAACGCCGTGGTCATCATCGCGGCGTTCTCCGCGCTCAACGCCATCGTCTTCGCCACCGCCCGCACCCTCTACGGCCTGGCCGACCACGGTCGCGCCCCGGCCGCGCTGCGCCACGTGGGCGCCCAGGGCGTGCCCACCGGTGCCATCACCGTGGTGGGTGCGGGCCTGGTGCTGGGGCTGGTGGCCAACGTCATCTGGCCCGGCGTGATCTTCATGCTGCTGGCGTCGCTGGCCAGCTTCACCACCATCTTCGTGTGGGGGACGATCCTCGTGGCGCACTTCGTGATGCGCCGCCAGGTGGCCCGCGGCCGGCTCGAGCGCGGCGAGTTCGCGATGCCCGGGTGGCCCTTGCCCTCCCTGCTGGCCCTGGCCTTCTTCGCCGTCGTGCTGGTGGCCATGGCTCTCTCGCCCGACACCCGCCCCACGCTGGTGGCCGGCGCCGTCGCACTGGCGGTGCTCTCCGGGCTGGGCGTGCTCACGGTGCGCCACCAGGAGCGCGCGGGCCAGCGCGCCTGACCCGTCCCGCGCCCCCGCGCCCCGTCCGCCTCCCACAGGCGGCGGGGCGCGGTCGCCTCTAGGCTGCCTGGGAACCCACCACCACCCGGGAGGCCCCATGGACATCTGCCAGATCATCCAGCGCCAGCACGACGAGCAGCGCACCCTGTTCTCCTACCTCGAGGAGTGGGACCGCACCGACACCGAGGGCCTGGGTGCCGTGTGGAAGCGGCTGGCGATCCTGCTGGAGACCCACGCCGAGGCCGAGGAGAAGTACTTCTACCCCCACCTGCTCACCCTGGGCACCGGCGGCGCGGACGCCCCGAACGCCGAGCACGAGATCGAGGACGCGCTGGAGGACCACAACTCCATCCGCGAGGCGGTGCGCCGGGCGGACGCCGAGGAGGTGGGCTCCGAGGCGTGGTGGAAGGCCGTGGTGGACGCCAACGTGGCCAACTCCACCCACATGGGCGAGGAGGAGCGCCAGGACCTGCTGGACTTCCGCCAGCAGGCATCGCTGCAGCTGCGCCACGACATCGCCGTGGAGTTCCTGCGCTACGAGGCGCTCAAGGCCGCGAAGGGCATCACCCCGCAGGACAAGGACCCGCAGGAGTGGATCGACGACCACGACGACACCGACGCGCAGGCCAGCGACCGCGCCGGTGACGCGCCCACCAAGAGCCTGCAGGCCAGCGAGACCGAGTGACGCGCCGGGGCGTCCCTCAGGGGCGCTCCCACGCCGCCACGGGCCCCGGCTCCACCACGAACAGGCGGTGGGGTCGGGGCTCGTCGCTCCCCACCTGCGCCCACCACTCGGGTGAGCGCTGGCGGCACTTGGCCCCCAGGTGCTCCCACTCGAAGGCGAGCTGCCCGTCGGTGAGCGGCAGGCGCAGGTGCGGGTCGGCATCGCAGACCACCCGGGTGCGGTCGAACCGGTAGCCGCGGGCGTCGGCGGCATCGGCGAGGCCGTGCAGCCAGGTCGCGATGCCGAGCACCGGGTCGTCCAGCGCCCGGAAGCGCTCCAGCTGGGGATGCTGCGTGTAGCCCTTCGTCAGCCCCCGCAGCACCTTCTGCGCCAGCAGACCCTCCCGCCAGCCGGCCACCAGGGCGGCACGGTCCAGCTGGGCGGGGTGCACACTCCACAGACGCATCGGGTGATGGTGTCACGGGCCCTAGGCTCGGCGCATGCAGCAGACCACCGAGTACCAGCCCGGCCTGACCATCCGCACCCTGCGCCTCGAGGCGCCCGTCGACCACGGCCTGTCCCGGCCTCCGGCGACCGGCCCGGACGCCCCGGCGGACGTGGCCCTGCCCGCAGACACGCTCGAGCTCTTCGCCCGCGTGGTCACCGGCACCGACGGGGCGGACAAGCCGTATCTGGTCTTCCTGCAGGGCGGCCCGGGCGGCGAGGCCCCACGTCCCTCCCTCACCCTCTCGAGCCCGTCGTGGCTGCGGCGTGCCCTGCAGGACTACCAGGTGGTGATGCTGGACCAGCGGGGAACGGGCCTGTCCACCCCCGTGGGGAGCACCCTGGGGCCGCGCCGCACCGCGCCCGGGCTGACCGGCGTCCTGGCCGGTACCACGCCCGCCCAGCAGGCCGCCTACCTGCAGCACTTCCGGGCGGACTCGATCGTCGCGGACTGCGAGCTGGTGCGCGAAGCCCTGGGGGCCGAGCAGTGGACCGTCCTCGGGCAGTCCTTCGGCGGCTTCACCTCCCTGCACTACCTCGCCACCCACCCCGAGTCCCTGGCCGGTGCGCTCATCACCGGCGGTCTGCCGCCGGTGGACCACACCATCGAGGAGGTCTACGGCGCCACTTGGGAGCTGATGATCGGGAAGTCCGAGGAGCACCACCGCCGCTTCCCCGGCGACCGCGCCCGCATCGCCGAGCTCACCGAGCGCGCGGCCGACGGCGAGATCGTCCTGCCGAACGGCGACGTCGTCTCCCCCGAGCGCTTCCGAACCGTCGGCCACGGGCTGGGCATGTCCTGGGGCTCCGAGCGGCTGCACCACCTGCTGGAGCGCGACCACACGTCATCGGCCTTCGCGGCCGACCTCGAGGGGATGCTGCCGTTCGGCGGTCGCAACCCCTTCTACTCGGTCCTGCACGAGTCCTCGATGGCGGACGGCGTCGCCACCCGCTGGGCGGCCGACCGCACGATCCCCGGTGCGGTGGCGGCGGACCCGACGCTGCTGGGCGGGGAGCACCTGCACCGGTCGCTGTTCACCGAGGACAGCCTGCTGGCACCGTTCGCGGAGGCGACCGACCTGCTGGCCGAGGTCGAGTGGGCGGAGCTCTACCCGGCCGAGGCGCTGCGCCGGGCTGACGTGCCCGTGGCCGCGGCGGTCTACAGCAACGACGCCTACGTGCCGCGCGACTTCTCGCTGGAGACGGCCGCGCTGCTCCAGGACGCCCGGGTGTACGAGACCAGCGCGCACGAGCACAACGGGCTGGGCGCCGGCGAGGACGTGTTGGACCACCTCATCGGACTGCTGCAGGGCACCCGCTGGCGGTGATTGCCGGCGAGTGCCCTGCAGGGGTGGGGCACTCGGCCCACGGGACGCGCGTCAGGGGGTCATGACCACCTTGAGGCAGTTGTCCTGCTTCTTCTGGAAGACCTCGTACATGCGCGGGGCGTCCTCCAGGCCCACCCGGTGGGTGGCAAGGTCCTCCAGGCCCAGCACGTCCTCGTCCTGCGTCACGACGTCGAACAGCTCGGGGGTCCACTGCTTGACGTGGCACTGGCCCATCCGCATCGCGATGCCCTTGTCGAACATGGTCATCATCGGCATCGGGTCCACCATGCCCCCGTAGACGCCCGAGATCGAGACCGTGCCACCGCGCCGCACCGACTCGATGCAGCCGTGCAGCGCCGCGAGGCGGTCGATGCCCGCGTTCTCGATGGCCGGCTTGCCGATGACCCCGGGCAGCCGGCCGGCGGCGGTGATGACGCGCTCGGCCACCGGGTTGCCGTGGGCCTCCATGCCCACCGCGTCCAGGGCGCCGTCGGCACCCCGCCCGTCGGTGAGCTCCGCGATGGCGCGGCCGACCTCCTCCGGTTTGCGGCCCTTCCCGTCCACCTGGTTCAGGTCCACCACCTCAGCGCCCCAGGCGCGGGCGGCTGCCAGGCGCTCGGGCACCAGGTCCACCCCGATGACGCGGCCGACCCTCCCCAGCCGCAGCGCGGTCCGGACGGCCAACTGCCCCACCGGACCCAGTCCGAAGACGGCCAGCGTGCCGCCCTCGGGGACCTGGGCCCACTGCACGCCCTGCCACGCGGTGGGCAGGATGTCCGAGAGGTACAGGTAGCGCTCGTCGGCGCCGTGCTCGGGCAGCGTCACCGGTCCGAACTGGGCCTGCGGCACGCGCACGTACTCGGCCTGGCCGCCGGGCACCGCGCCGTAGAGATCGGTGTACCCGAACAGCGAGGCCCCCTTGCCCTGGTCGCGGTTCTGCGTGGTCTCGCACTGGGCGAACAGCCCACGGGAGCACATCCAGCAGTGGCCGCACGAGATGTTGAACGGCACCACCACGCGGTCGCCGACGGACAGCCCGGACGCCGCGGCCTCGGGCCCGACCTCCTCCACGACGCCCATGAACTCGTGGCCCAGCACGTCCCCGGGGTGCAGGAACGCCCCGAGCACCGAGTACAGGTGCAGGTCGGAGCCGCAGATGGCGGTCGAGGTGACACGGACGATCGCGTCGGTGGGCTGCTGGATGACGGGGTCCGGGACGGTCTCCACCCGGACGTCCTGGGGGCCCTGCCAGGTCAGTGCGCGCATGGTCCTGCTCCTTGCCCGGCCGGGGCCGGATGGGGGTCCTGCTCGGTCGGCTCCACGCTAGACGTGATCCGTCCAGCGCGCGCGGTGAGCGCCGCGCCCCTACCGTGGAGGCATGGACTCCACCGTGTCGAGCACACCGTCCACCCTCCCCTCCCCGTCCGCCCGCCCGGCCACGTCCCCGTCCGCAGGCACCGCCCGCCCGGCACCCCGTGGCGGCGAACCACTGGCCCTGGTGGTGGGGGCATCGCGCGGGCTGGGCCTGCTCTGTGCCGAGCAGCTCATCCAGCACGGCCACCGCGTGGTGCTCTCCTCGCGCAGCCAGGAGTCCTTGGAGGCCGCCCGCGCCCAGCTGCTCGCCGAGCACCCCGAGGCCACCGTCGACATCGCCCCCTGCGACGTCTCCGACCGCCATGCCGTGACCGCGCTCGTCGAGGGTGTGGAGCGTGACCTCGGCCCCATCGAGGTGCTGCTCACGGTGGCCGGCATCATCCAGGTGGGGCCCGCGCAGGCGATGACCCTGGAGCACTTCGACCAGGCCGTCGGCACCATGCTCATGGGTCCGGTGAACGTGACGATGCAGGTGCTCCCGCACATGCGGCAGCGGGGACGCGGCCGCATCGGCACCGTCACCAGCGTCGGCGGCAAGGTGGCGCCCCCGCACCTGCTGCCCTACTCCACGGCCAAGTTCGGCGCCGTCGGCTTCAGCGAAGGCCTCACGGCCGAGCTGGCCGGCACCGGCGTCACGGCCACCACCATCGTGCCGGGCCTCATGCGCACCGGCTCGCACGACGCCGCCCTGTTCACCGGTGACGCGGCCCGGGAGTTCACCTGGTTCGGCCCCTCGGCCTCGCTGCCCCTGCTGTCCATGGACGCCGAGCGCGCCGCCGAGAGGATGGTGCACGGCGTGCTGGAGGGTCACACGCACGTCATGCTCACCCCGGTGACCCAGGTGGGCTCGCGCGTGCACGGGCTGGCCCCCTCCTTCACCACCCGCCTCATGGGGTTGGTCAACCGGGTGCTGCCCGGCGCCGAGGCGGTCGACCCGCTGGGCCCCGGCACCACCGTCGAGGGACGGGTGGCCCGCCAGGGACTGCGCGGCCGGGCCCGACGAGTGGTCGACGCCCTGACCACCCTCGGCGACCGGGCCGGGGAGTCCACCAACGAGCGCACCGCGCGGTGACGCGACGAGGGGCCCTCCCACGACGACACCAGGGCCACCTGGCGCAGCGTGCGGAATCCGGAGACGTTCACGGCGCGCATCGGGTTGGCCGGTGCCCAGGTGGGCACGACCCGGCCGTCCTTCCACACGTGGGCCGGCGAGCCGAGGTGCAGCTCGAGGAAGGCGCCGCCGTCCAACGGCACCTTCTTGCCGCTGAAGTCGTTGTGCACGGCGCCCACATAGCGCACGTCGTAGGAGACGTCCTCGCGCTTCACTCGACCCAGGTCGAACACGACGCGGTCGGTGCAGGTGTGCCGGGTGGCGCGGGCGCCGTCGAGTTAGGAGCCGGAGTCGATGCCGGGCCAGTCGCGCTGCGTGGCACCGGATCCCCACGGGCGGCTCACGCAGGTGGTGGCGGCGGTGTCGCCGGACTGGCCTGCGGAGGCCGTGGTACCCCCCCGGCCGCGACCGCCCGTGGCCGGACACCGCCCCATCGGGCACCATCTCCCCATGCAGACCGTGAGCGCCGAGGCCCTGGAGTCCCGACTGTCCGCCCTGCCGGGCACCCCCCGCATCGTGGCCAGCGGCAACATGTGCGTGCCGTGGGAGGCCGTGGCCGTGGCCGACCGGTCCTGCGCGCAGTACGTGCTCAACGTGCTCAACGGCCCGCCCGGCCTGCCGGACCGTGAGGGCGTCACCGTCGAGACCTCCTTCGTGGGCCCCGGTCAGCGCCGCCACCCCCGCCTGCGCTACGTGCCCAGCCGCCTCTCGATGGTGCCCCTGCTGTTCAGCAGCACCCTGCCGCCGGACGTGGTGCTGGCCCACTGCGCCCCGCCCCGCGACGGCCAGCTGAGCCTGGGGCTGGAGACCAACATCATGCCCGCGGCCATCGAGGCGTGCCGGGCCCGCGGCGGGCTGGTGGTGGCCGTGGTCAACCCGCGGATGCCGTACACCTACGGCGACGCGCAGGTGCCGGTGGAGCACGTGGACCTGGCCCTGGAGGTGGACGCCCCGCTGGCCGCCCACGACGGCGCACCGGCCACGGACGAGGCGGGGCGCGTCATCGGCGAGCGCGTGGCGGCCCTCATCGGCGACGGCGCCACGCTGCAGATGGGCATCGGTGCGGTGCCTGACTCCGTGCTGGCCAATCTCACCGGCCGCCGCGACCTGCGCATCTGGACCGAGATGTTCAGCGACGGCGTGCTCGAGCTGCACCGACAGGACGCCCTGGACCCGGAGGCGCCCATCACGTCGTCCTTCTGCTTCGGGTCCACCGAGCTCTACGACTGGGTGGACGGCAACCCGCAGGTGCGCATGCTCCGCACGGAGAAGACCAACGACCCGGGGCGCATCGCGCAGCAGCGGGCCATGACCTCCATCAACGCCGCCCTGGAGGTGGACCTCTTCGGCCAGGCCAACGCCTCGCGCATCGACGCGCACATCCACTCGGGCTTCGGCGGGCAGACCGACTTCATCGTGGGCGCGCTGCACTCGGCGGGCGGGCAGAGCTTCATCGGGCTGCGCTCATGGCACCCGCGGGCAGACGTGTCCACGGTGGTGCCGCTGCTCGACGAGCCGGTGACCAGCTTCCAGCAGACGGCCGTCGTCACCGAGCAGGGCGTGGCGCGGCTGTGGGGTCTCTCGGAGCGGGAGCAGGCGGCCGGCATCATCGAGAACGCGGCGCACCCCAGCGTGCGCGAGGAGCTGTGGGAGGAGGCCCGCCACATGGGCCTGGCCTGAGCACCGGCTCCCCGGGCCCGATGGGGGCGCGCCCCTCAGCGCGGGTGGATGCCCGCCTGTCGCGCAGCCACCCGCCACAGCTCCGATGCTGCGTCGGCCGCCTCGTCCTCGCGGGCGGGCACGTCCTCCAGCTCGCCCCGCTCGGCCTCCACGGCGCGGCCGAGCCCCCAGAGCAGCCGGTCCCACACCAGTCCCCGGGCCACGAGCGCCGCGGCCACGTCCTGCTGCGGCCCGTCCACCACCCCGGCGGGCAGGGCGTGCTGCACGGTGAGCACCGTCTGCCCGCCGTCACGGGTCAGGTCCGCGGCCACCCAGGAGGTCACCCCGTCCACCTCCAGGCTGCCGCGCCAGCCCTCGGGGTCCAGCAGCTCGTCGGCACGCGCACCGGTACTGGCCACGGCCTGCTGCCAGTGGGGCCACACCGTGCGCGGCACCCCGGGCACCACGCGAGAGAGGGAGAGCACCCAGCCCTCGCCCAGGGGCTCCACCCGACGGGTCACGGCGTCCACGTGCTGCACGGCATCCATGGCGGACATGGTCGCACCGGGTGGACATGGGTACACGTGTTGCATGTGCTCGTTCATCTGTACTATCCTTGGGTCAAGGGCACGGGCTTACCGCGCCGGGCGCACGAGGGTCACGGGGGGTGATCATGGGGATCTCGCACACCACGGCAGGGCCGGGGGTGGATGCCGCGCGGCAGGCGGCGGACCGGGCGCGACCGTCGGTGGACGATGCACGTGCCGCCCTCGCGGAGGCCCACCGAGCCACCGACCAGTTGCTGCAGACCCTGTCGTCGCTCGCTCCCACCGCGCCGGGCGTGGACGCCGCAGCGCTGGGCTCCCTCTCGGCGGAGGTGAACCGAGCCGTCAACCGGTTGGAGTCCGCCCGTCTGCGGGTGGGGCACCTCATGGCGGGATGTCGCGAGCGCGGTGGTTCGACGCTGCTGGACGAGGGGCAGTTCTTCGCCCGGGACGGGCAGCGGGACCCGGCGGCTGCCCGCAAGGACGCCCACCTGGCCCGCGAGCTGGGCAACGGCCCCGTGGCGCCCGTGGGGCGAGAGAGCCTGGCCACGACGGGCAGGACGGCGGGTGACCCGGAGGTGCCGGACGATGCGGAGAGGATGGCCGCACGGAGGCGAACGCCTGCGGGGCGGGCGTTCGACGAAGGACTCATCAGCCGGCAGCACGTGGACGTCATCCTGGCGACGCTGCGCGAGCTCCCCGAGGACGTCACGGCAGCGGAACGCGAGGAGATCGAGCGCGACCTGACCCGATCGGCCCATCGCCTCTCCCCGGCCTCGCTCCGGGCAGCGGGGCGGCGGGTGCTGGCGGCCGTGGGCCGCACCCGGCGACAGGTGGACGAGCACGAGAACGACCTGCTGCACCGTCAGGAGGAAGCCGCATGGCAGGCCACCCGGGCCACGATCACGCACCGCGCCGACGGCACCTCCGTGCTGCACGCCGTCCTGCCGACCCTCCAGGCCATGGCCCTGGAACGGGTGCTGCAGGCGATGGCGTCGCCGGCTCGTCGCACCCGTCCCGCCGCGGTGCTGGGGCGGTCGCGGACCGACGAGGAGTCCCGCGACCAGCAGCTGGACCTGTGGCACGAGCGGGGCCTGGCCCTGGCCGAGCTCGTCGAGCGGCTGCCGACCGAGCACCTGCACCAGAAGGTCGCCGCCACCGTCGTGGTCCACACCGACCTGGAGACCCTGCGGGGAGAGGCCGAACGGGCCGGGGTGACCGACAGCGCCCACCGCCTCTCGGCAGGGGAGGTCCGGCGGATCGCGGCACAGGCCGGCATCGTCCCCAGCGTGCTGGGTGGCGAGAGCATGCCGCTGGACCTGGGGCGGCAACGGCGCTTCTTCTCCGATGCGCAACGAGTGGCGCTCTCCCGGGTGTACGACGAGTGCGCCGCCGAGGGGTGTGATCGCCCGTTCGCCTGGTGTCAGGTGCATCACGACCAGCCGTGGGCAGCCCGACGCGGGTCACCCGGCGACCGGGGTGGCGACAGGTCGCCGCGGGGTGGGCCACCGACCGGCAGGTCGCCGCGGGGGTCGACGGACCTGGCCAATGCCATCCCCCTGTGCGGCCGGCACAACCGCATGGTGGAGCACCCCGGGGTGCAGCACACCGTGACGCGCGACGCGTCCGGTCGGGCGACCGTGCACCTGACCCGGGGGACGCGGTGAGTGCCCTGCCGCCGGTGGACGTCACGGGGGTGGACGTCATGGCGGTGGCGAACCCCCTGCGATGCCGGTCGTGGCCAGATCGTGCCGTGCCAAGTCGTGTTGTGGGGCGCGGTCCGGGACCGTGGACCTGCGAGACTCGCGGCATGGCCGAGCCGACCCCGCACACGCCCCTGACCGACCTGCTGGTCCGCGTGCACGACCACTTCCTGCCCCATACCGAGGGGGAGGTGGCTGCGTTCGCGCAGGCGGTCGGCGGGGTGGACGCCGACGACTTCGGCCTGGCCCTGACCACCGTGGACGGCCACACCTACTCGGTGGGCCAGGACGAGCGGTCCTTCGCCATCCAGTCCATCTCCAAGGCGTTCACCTACGCCATCGCGCTCACCGACTCCGGGTTCGAGGCGGTGGACGCCGTCATCGACGTGGAGCCCTCCGGCGAGGCGTTCAACGAGATCTCCCTGCAGGAGGGCACCGGGCGGCCGTCCAACGCCCTCATCAACGCCGGCGCCATCGCCGCCACCTCGCTGGTGGCCGGCTCGTCCTCCAACCCGCACGACGAGGGCTCGGTGGCCCGGGGCGACACGCGCCGCGACCGCCTGGTGCGCGGCTACTCCCGCATGGCCGGACGCGCGCTGGAGGTGGACGAGGAGGTGCTGGCCTTCGAGCGGGAGGACGGCGACCGCAACCTGGCCCTGGCCCACCTCATGCGCAGCTTCGACCTGGTCACCGAGGCCCCCGAGGCCGTGGCCGACGACTACTTCGCTGCCTGCTCCATCCTCGTGACCGTCCGCGACCTCTCGATGATGGCGGCGTTGTTGGCCACCGGCGGCGTGCACCCGCAGACCGGCGAGCGCGTGCTCGACGAGGCCGTGGTGGAGCGCGTGCTGGGCGTCATGAGCACCTGCGGCATGTACGACGACGCCGGCGAGTGGATGGTGCGCGTGGGTCTGCCGGCCAAGTCCGGGGTGGGCGGCGGCATCCTCGTGGTGGTGCCCGGGCAGGCCGGGTTCGCGGTGTACTCCCCGCGGCTGGACCGCCACGGCAACTCCGAGCGGGGCGTGCTGGCCTGCGAGGCACTCTCGGCCCAGCTGGACCTGCACCTCATGCACGGCGTGCGCGAGCCCCACTCGGCGGTGCGCGTGACCTACCCGGTGACGGCGGTGCCCAGCGGGGTGCGCCGCCCGCCGGCGGCCGCCACCGTGCTCGAGCGCGTGGGCCACCGGGGGCGCGTCATCGAGGTGCAGGGGGCGCTCACCTTCGGGGCCGCGGAGTCGGTGATGCGGGAGCTCTGCTCGCTGCAGGAGGTCGATGCGGTGCTGCTGGACGTCCGGCGCGTCACCGTGGTGCCGCAGTTCGCCCGGGAGGGGCTGGCCGCCGTGGCGCGTGGCATGGCCGATGCCGGGCGCGTGCTGGTGCTCGTGGACGACCCGGACCGCGGCCTGGCGGGCGACGCGGTGCGGGTGGTGGCGCGGCGCCGCGTCGGCGTCGAGGCGGTGGAGAACCTGCTGCTGGAGCGGCACGGTGGACCCGGCCTGGACCTCGAGGAGGTGGAGGTGGGCGACGTGGGCGTCGTCTCCACCCTCGACGCCGCCGACGCCAAGGCCCTGCACGCCCGCATGGAGTCGCGCCACTACGCCGCCGGGGAGGTGGTGATCCGCGAGGGCGACCCCTTCGTGGGCATCCACCTCATCACCAGCGGCACCGTGGAGACCACCTCCGGGGCGGCCGGGGCGGCCGGCGACGAGCAGGACGTGGCCGACCCCACCACGCGCGGCCCGGAGCTGCGGCGGCTGGCGGTGCTGGGCCCGGGCCACAGCTTCGGCGAGTTCGGCCTGGTGGGCGACGGCCGGCACGCGGCCACGGTGACCGCCCGCGAGGAGCTGCAGACCTGGCTGCTCTCCCCGGAGGTCCTGCGCCAGCTGGAGGTGGAGGACTCCGGCCTGGCCCTGCGGCTCTGGCAGGCCATCACCCGGGAGGCCTTCACCCGCGTGCGCGCACAGATGGAGGAGCTGGCGGCCGCCGCCGCCCACGCCGGCTGACGGGCACCTCAGCCCCAGCCGGTCTCCCCAGGCACCGGGCCAGCGGCCACCGCGGCGCGCACCATCGCGGCCAACCGGGTGGGCTGGTCGCGCATCACCAGGTGGCCGCTGTCGGGCACCACCACGGTGCGGATGCGGGGCAGCGGCTCCCCGGGGCGGGTCCGCCGCAGCTCCACCCGGTGCCGCTGGGCGAGGTGGCGCTGCCGCCGCACCCACCGCCGCGAACCGGGCTCCCACGGGCGGGCGGCCACCACCAGCACCATCGGCACCGCAGGCAGGGGAAGCGCCCGGCGCAGCCGCAGCAGCTCGGCGGCCATGCGGGTGTACCCGGCGTCCTCCAGCAAGGCGGACCGCACCCGGCGCCCCACCAGGGGCAGCCAGCCCAGCCCGGCCGCCAGGGCGTGGCGCAGGTCGTCCTCCACGGGCCACCGGAGGCGTGGGTCCTCCTCCACGGAGCCGTCCACGGCCACGAGCCCGGCCACCCGGTGCGGGTCGCTGCGCAGGTACGCCTCGGCCATGAAGCGCGCCATCGAGTGCGCCACGAGCCACACCCGCGCGGGGTCGGGCACCACCTCGTGCACCACCCGGCGCAGGTGGGCCACCTCGTCGTGGAGGTGCGGCTCGGCCACCCGCTCGGCACGGGCCCGCCCCAGCCCCGGCCGGTCGTAGCGCACCACACGGTGGTCGCGGGCCAGGTCGGCCGCCACCTCGTCCCACGCCTCAGCGCCCATGCCGAGGCCCGGCATCAGCACCACCCACGGCCCGTGCTCCCCCTGCACCTCCGCGGCCAGGTCCGTGGCACGGGGTCCGGTGTCGCGGGCTCCCCTCACGCGGCCAGCCCGTTCCTGACGCCGTGCGGCGCGCCACCTCTCCATGGCACCAGTGTCACCCCTGCCCGGGACCCCCGCCCGCCCGATCGTCCTCGACCCACCACCGGCCGGCCCCCCAGCCCGTCCCGACGGCGAACACCACCCACCACGCCACGGTCCCCAGCAGCTGCACCCGCTGCGCCAGCCCGGGCACCGTGAGCACCTCGCCCACGCGCGCGGCCCCCGGTGCCAGGCAGGCGAGCTGCCAGCCCAGGGTCGCCAGCATCACGCCCACCAGCACCAGCAGCACCCGTGCCCCGGGACGGCCCCGGCGCAGCGCCGCCAGGGACAGCGCGGCCGCGGCCACTCCCAGCGCCGTCCCGGCCACCGACGAGCTCACCGAGTGCGCGGTGTGCGTCCACGGCAGCGTCCCCGCCTGCTCGGCGGCCAGGCAGGCGGCGTCCACCGTGCTGGCACAGGCCATGGGCAGCAGCGCATCGGCCACTGTGGCCGCCCCGAACACCCCGGCGGCCACCACACCCAGACCACGCAGGTCACGTCGCAGTCCGCCCCGGCGAGCCACCAGCCCGACCCAGAGCACCATCAGCGCCCCCGCCAGCACGTCGCCGGCCCGGACGAACCAGGCGTGGGGCTGGTCCTGCGCCCCCAGCTCGCTGGTCCAGCTGTGCCACGGCGACAGGTCCGAGAACGGCCCGGCCACCAGCCAGGACGACCAGGCCGCCATCGCCAGCAGGGGCAGCCCGGCCGCCCACCACGGCACGGCGCGGTGCCCCCCACCCGATGCGGGCACCCGGCGCGCGCCGCTCACTCGCGGCCCGCGGGTCGCACCAGGGGGAAGGCCAACGTCTCGCGCACGGTGCGGCCGGTCACCAGCATCACCACGCGGTCCACGCCCAGCCCCAGGCCGCCGGTGGGCGGCATGCCGTACTCCAGGGCCTGCAGGAAGTCCTCGTCCAGGCTCATGGCCTCCGGGTCGCCGGCGGCCGCGGCCACCGACTGGGCTGTCAGACGGGCCCGCTGCTCCAGCGGGTCGGTCAGCTCGGAGTAGGCGGTGCCCAGCTCCATGCCGAAGGCCACGAGGTCCCACCGCTCGGCCACACCCGGGGTGGACCGGTGCCCGCGGGACAGCGGCGAGACCGAGTTCGGGAAGTCGCAGTAGAAGGTGGGCCGCACGGTGGACCCCTCCACCAGCTCCTCGTAGAGCTCCAGGGCCACCTCGCCGGCATCCAGGTCGGGGCGCACCTCCACCCCGGCCCGTCGGGCGGCCTGGTGCATCTCGGCGGCGGTGCTCTGCGGCCCCACCGGCTGCCCACCCAGGGCCACCAGTTTCTCGGAGACCGCGTCGTGCAGGGTCACCACCGGCCACTCGCCGGAGAGGTCCACCATCGTGCCGTCGGGGCCGGGCACCTCGCACCGCCCGTGCACGGCCACCGCGGCGGCCTGCACCAGCTCGCGGGTGGTGTCCATCATCGAGCGGTAGTCCTCGTGCGCGGCGTAGGCCTCCAGCAGCGTGAACTCCGGGTTGTGGGTGGCGTCCACGCCCTCGTTGCGGAACGCCCGGCCCATCTCGAACACCCGGTCCACGCCACCCACGCAGAGCCGCTTGAGGTACAGCTCGGGCGCGATCCGCAGGAAGAGGTCCATGGAGTAGGCGTTGATGCGGGTGGCGAAGGGCCGCGCGTTGGCCCCGCCGTGCACGGTCTGCAGCACCGGCGTCTCCACCTCCAGGTAGCCGCGGTCCTGCAGACCCTCGCGCAGGGCGCGCACCACGGCCGACCGTGCCCGCAGGGTGTCGCGGGCCTCCTGCGAGACGGCCAGGTCCACGTGGCGCTGGCGCACCTTCGCCTCGGGGTCCACCAGGCCGGTGCGCACCGGCGGCAGCGGGTGCAGGCACTTGGCCTCCATCCGCCAGCTGTGGGCCAGCAGGCTCGGCTCGCCGCTGCGGGAGGCGCCGCGCACGCCCTCGAAGGCCACGAGGTCGCCCACGTCCACCAGCACCATGAAGTCGCGGTGGTCCTGTGCGCTGAGGTGCTGGCGCTCCAGCACCACCTGCAGGTCGCCCTGCCCGTCACGCAGGCGCACGAAGCGCACGCCGCCCAGGTCGCGGACCGCCAGCACGCGCCCGGCCACGGACACGCGCTCGCCCTCCCCGGCGGCCAGGGCCTGCGCGGTGGTGTGCGTCGGACGCTCGGCCACCGGCCACGGCTCGCGCCCGGCCTCGCGGGCGGCCTCCGCGGCGGCGATGCGCACACGGGTCTGCTCCGGCAGGCGGGCCCGGCGCGCGGACACCAGGTCGGTGTCCCCGGCCCACTCCTGCAGCTGCTCGGGGGTGGGGGCGGTCACCGGCACCACCGCGTAGGCGGCCGCACGCCGGCCACCGGTGGCGTGCCGACGGCCCCAGGCGGGCAGGAAGCCCTCGGCGCGCGCCGTCGCCAGCCCGATGCGGGCCAGCTGCTCGGCCTCGGCGTAGCAGACGTACCGGCGGTTCCACTCCGGCCGGTACCGCTGGTTGGCGGTGTAGAGCGACTCGATCTGCCAGAACCGGGAGGCCCGGCGCAGCAGCCAGCGTTGCATGCGCGTCACCGGGCCGGCCCCCAGGGTCTCGCCCTCGGCGAAGACCGAGCGGAAGACGGCGAAGTTCAGGCTGAGGCGGCGCACGCCCACGCTCTCGCGCTGGCGGCACAGCTCGGCCACCATCGTCTCGGTGACGCCGTTGGGCGCGTCCGGGGAGCGGCGCATGAGGTCCAGCGACGCCCCGGTGGGGCCCCACGGCACGAAGGACAGCAGTCCCACGAGGTCGCCCTCGGCGTCCACGGCCTCCACCAGCACGCACCGTCCGTCGGCCGGGTCGCCCAGGCGCCCGAGCGCCATCGAGAAGCCACGCTCTGGGGCGTCCCCGCGCCAGGCCTCGGCGGCACGCACCAGGCCCGGCCACTCGGAGGGGTCCACCTGCTCGTGGCGGCGCACGCGCACCTCCACGCCGGCCCGCCGCACGCGGCGTACCGCCTGGCGCACCGGGGCCATCTCCGGGCCGTTGAGGGAGAAGGCGTCGGCGTCCAGCACCGCCTCGTCGCCCAGCGAGATGACACCCATGCCCCAGTCGGCGAAGGCCCGCGCCCCCGCGTCGGAGACGCCCACCGCCGCCGGCGCCCACCCGAAGCGCCGCGAGACGGCCAGCCAGTTGTGCACGGCGCTGCCCCACGACTGCGGGTCGCCCAGCGGGTCGCCCGAGGCCAGGCTCACGCCCTGCTCCACCCGGTAGGCCACGGCGGCCCGTCCGTCGCTGGAGAAGATCACGGCCTTGTCGTCGCGCGTGGCGAAGTAGCCCAACGAGTCCTGCGCCCCGTAGCGCTCCAGGAGCGCCCGCACCGCCGCCTGCTCCTGGGCGTCCTGGGTGTTGTGGGAGGTGGCGCTGCGCAGCAGCACCAGCAGCGTGCCCACCAGCACCGCCGACCCCATGAGCGACAGGATGCCGGTCACCCAGACCGGGGGCGCGTGGGACGCGTCCGCCGCAAGACCGCCGTCCAGGCCGGTGACGTGGTCGACCGCCCACGCGAGCCGGCGGTGGTGGGGCAGGTCACCGGGCTGCAGCCGCACCAGCAGCCACCCCAGCAGGATGGCCGACAGGGTGCCCAGCACCATGAACGCCGCCGCGGAGGGCCAGGCGTCGCTCCGGACCCGCGCGCAGAACTGGCGGTAGGAGGCCACAGCCACCCCCAGCCACGTGAGGTGCAGAAGGCTGGCGGCCACGGCGTGCCAGGACTGGCCCTCCAGCAGGCTGAACACGTCACCCTCGAGCAGAATCACCAGGTACACCAGCAGCATGGCCCACCCGACCCGCTTGCGGGCGGTGAGCGCGGCGGCCACCACGAACATCACCGTGGCCACGGTGAAGCTGGGGTAGGCCACCAGGTAGTACGAGTCCACGGTGCGGATGCCCGCGGTGTAGAGGTTCGGCACGAGGGAGAGGACCAGCACCAGCAGGCCGTTGGCCACCAGCAGGGCGGCCATGGCCCGCGGCACCTGGACCCGCCAGCCCACCTGCGGCTCGGCCAGGTCCTCCACCTCGGCCCGGGGGCGGTCGTGGTGCGGGGGGTCGAGACGTCGTGCAGGCATGTGGGCCAGCATGAGGCCCCGGTGGGCCCGCGGGTCTCCGCCCGTGGACCCGGGGTGTGTCGCCGGGGTTGCCCACAGGCGGACCGGCACCCCCACGAGGTGGCACCACACCGTCCACAGATCGGCCCGGGGGATGACGCACCCCTGATCCGGGCGCGTCGATACTCGGAACCGATGGCGCCGCTGCGTCATCGGGCCACTGGCCCACACCGGACGGGTCGGTGCCGCCCCGGGGTCTTGGAGGGGGATCCCGCGACGGCACCGACCGTTCCGTGTCCGGCCGCGGTCCACGCCCGACGCCGTGGCCCACCACCCCCACCTGCTCCGCCCACGACCCGTGTGCGCGGGAATGCACCGGCCACCCCGCGCGCTATACTTGGTGACACATCACCATCAGGAGGAGGCGCCATGCCTGCCGTGACCACCCAGAACGTCCTCGAGCTGGACCGCGTCGTGCCGGCCCCCGGCAGCCGAGCCCGCGCCGTCCGCTCCGTCACCACCGCACCCCAGGGCCACGAGGGCGAGGGCTTCCCCGTCCGCCGCGCCTTCGCGGGCATCGACCTGCGCGACCTGGACCCCTTCATCCACATGGACCAGATGGGCGAGGTGGAGTACGCCCCGCTCGAGCCGCGCGGCACCGACTGGCACCCGCACCGCGGCTTCGAGACCGTGACCTACATCATCGACGGGTCGTTCCTCCACGAGGACACCCACGGCGGTGGCGGGGCCATCACCGACGGCGACACCCAGTGGATGACCGCCGGGTCCGGCCTGCTGCACATCGAGGCCCCGCCGGAGCAGCTCGTCATGTCCGGCGGCCTGTTCCACGGCTTGCAGCTGTGGGTCAACCTGCCGAGCCACCAGAAGATGTCCGACCCGCGCTACCAGGACATCCGCGGCGGCGAGGTGCGCCTGCTCTCCAGCGAGGACGGCGGCAGCCTGCTGCGCGTCATCGCCGGCGAGGTGGACGGCCACGAGGGGCCGGGCATCACCCACACCCCCATCAGCATCGTCCACGCCACCGTGGCCCCCGGCGCCCAGCTGCGCCTGCCGTGGAACCCCGGGTTCAACGCCCTGGTCTACGCGCTCTCCGGCGACGGCACGGTGGGCTCCGAGCGCCGCCCGCTGCGCACCGGCCAGCTGGCCCTGCTGGGCGAGGGCGACCACATCGAGGTGCGTGCCGACGAGCAGCAGGACGCCCGCCACGCCGAGGGGCTCGACCTGTACGTCCTCGGCGGGCAGCCGATCCGCGAGCCGGTGATGGCCTACGGCCCGTTCGTCATGAACACCCGCGCCGAGTTGGTCACCGCGTTCGAGGACTTCCAGGCCGGGCGTCTGGGGACCATCCCCAACAGCCCGCGCGTGAAGGCGGCCTCGCAGGTGGTGCGCGACGCGCTGGACTCCGGGGAGGCCCGCCCCGGCCACCAGGTGCTCTGAGCACCGCCCCGACGGTGCCGGTCGGCCACCACCGACCGGGACCCGGGTACGCGAAAGGCCCCGGGACGAATCCCGGGGCCTTTCCCTTGCGTGCGCGAGGGGGGAGTTGAACCCCCACGCCCTTTCGGGCACACGGACCTGAACCGTGCGCGTCTGCCTATTCCGCCACTCGCGCGCAGTGCCCGACCACCTGATCTCACCACCCGGAGATGGTGTCGACCCATCGATCGAACGACGGCATACGTTAACAGCACATCCACGGGCACGCCAATCGGCCCGACGGGGCGCCGACCCACGGCCTTGGTCCACCCCGCGGACGCGTGGCATCCACCTCCGGTCCTCCCGCGCGGCAGGGCCCCGGCAAGTACGATCGCCGCAGGATCGACGCGCCCACCGGACCCCCGTGGACCCGCCCCGTGGCGCGACCGACGCTGCAGAACCGCCGCAGGGAGGCACTCATGGGCTTGCTGGATCGCTTCGAGTCCGGGACGGAGCGCGTCTTCACGGCGCCCTTCGCCCGGCTGTTCAAGCGCGAGGAGCTGCAGCCCGTCGAGATCGGTGCCGCCATCCGCAAGGCCATGGACTCGCGCGCGGCCGTGGTGAACCGCCACCGCACCATCGTTCCCAACGTCTTCACCATCGAGCTGTCGGACGACGACTTCGACCGCCTCATCGCGTTCGACGAGGCGATCACCGACGAGCTCATCGCCGACGCCCAGGAGTACGTCACCGAGCAGCGCTACACCCCCGGCGGCCCGCTGCAGATCGAGCTCGTGGCCGACCCGGACCTGCAGCCGGGCATCTACAAGCTCCACCACGCCACCGTGCGCAACCCCGCCACCCTGGACGAGCGGGGCGACATCGACTCCTGGGGCGCCGCGCACGAGCGCTTCGACGACGCCATCGACCGCCACACCCAGGGCCACCGCATCCCCGCCGACGCCAAGTACCTGGGCGAGGTGGACGAGGAGGCCATCGCCGCGGCGAAGGCCTCCTCGGAGCAGCCGACCGCCGACGACTCCGCCGCCCGAGGGGCCGAGGACGCGCGCCGCGCCCGGAAGGAGGCCGACCGCGCTGCCGAGGCCCGGCGCGACCGCGAGCGCGAGGCGGCCGCCGAGCAGCACCGTGCCGAGATCCGCCGCGCCGCCGAGCGGGAGCAGGCCCAGCGCGAGCGAGGGGGTCAGGAGGAGACCGAGCAGGAGACCCGGGACACCGCCGCGACCACCCAGGTGCCCGCCCGCTCCACTCGTTCCGTGGCCCGCCCGTGGGTCGAGGTGGATGGTGTGCGCCACGTGCTCGAGAAGCCGACCACCCTGCTGGGCCGCGACACGGTGTGCGACATCACCGTCCCGGACCCGGGTATCTCCCGCCGCCACGTGGAGCTGACGGTGGACGCGACGGACACCGCCCGGCTGACGCTGCGTGACCTCGGGTCGACGAATGGCACCTTCGTGGGCGGGGAGCGCGTCCGCAACACCCGCCTGGCCGACGGGGACTCCTTCGTCATGGGTCGCACCACGGTCACGGTGCGGCTCGGACGGGCGCAGTGAGCGAGCTCACGGTCTCGGTGCTGCGGCTCGCCCTGCTCGCAGCGCTCTGGCTCTTCGTGCTGGCCGTCGCGCGGGTGCTGCGCAGCGACCTCTACGGCGCCCGCGTGGTCACCCGTGACCGCCGCCGCCAGACCCGTCGCACGCCGATGCCGGATGAGGCCTCCCCGGACCGCCCCGGTCGCCGCAACGCCCCCCGCGAGCCGCGCCGCCTCGTGGTGGTGGCCGGCCCGATGCGGGGTGCCAGCCTGGCGCTGACGTCGTCCCCCGTCGTCATCGGCCGCAACCCGGAGTCCAGCCTGTCGGTCGACGACGACAGCATCTCCGGCTCCCACGCCCGCATCAGCCCCGACCCGCACGGCTGGATCATCGAGGACCTGGGCTCCACCAACGGCACCTGGCTGGACGACCAGCGCCTGCTCGAGGCAGCCCCGCTCGTGGTGGGCAGCACCATCCGGCTGGGCCGCACCGTCCTGGAAGCGAAGGCCTGAGCATGTTCGACCTCCACTTCGCCGCGCGCTCCGACCTGGGCCTGGGCTCCAAGATCCGCAACGAGGACTCGGGCTACGCGGGCCCCAACCTGCTGCTGCTGTGCGACGGCATGGGTGGGCACGCCGGCGGCGACACGGCCTCGGCCATCGTGGTGCACCACCTGGCCGAGCTGGACAACGACGTCTACCGCGCCTCGGACGCCGGCGACATCCTGCTGCGCGAGGTGGCCGCGGCCAACGCCAAGCTCCACACCTTCGAGGAGGAGCACCCCGAGACCGAGGGCATGGGCACCACCTGCATCGCGATGGTGCGCAGCTCCCACTCGCTGGCCATCGCCCACATCGGCGACTCGCGGGCCTACCGCGTGCAGGACGGCGTGCTCTCGCAGATCACCCACGACCACTCCTTCCTGCAGCTGCTCATCGACGAGGGGCACCTCACCGAGGAGGAGGCGTGGGGCCATCCCCAGCGCTCCCTCATCACCCGTGTGCTCTCCGGCCGGCCGGACGACGAGCCCGACCACGGCGTCATGCCACTGGTGCTGGGCGACCGCTTCCTGCTGTGCTCCGACGGCCTGAGCGACTACGTGCGCGACGAGACGATCGCCCAGGTGCTCCGGGAGTCGCCCGACCCGCACGACGCCGCGCAGGCCCTGGTGGACGTGGCCCGCCGCGCGGGCACCCGCGACAACGTGACCGTGGTGGTGGCCGACGTGGTGCGCCCCGGCTCGGCGCCGCGCAACCAGCCGCAGATGGTGGGTGCCGCCGCCCGGCTGCGTTCCGGCCACGAGTACGAGGGCGCCACCGAGGAGCCGGACCAGCACGCCTTCCGCGAGCCGCAGTCCGCCGACGCCCCCACCCAGACCGTCCCCGTGGCCGATGACGGGTCGGTGACTCTCAACGGGCGTCACCTGGTGATCGGGCAGCGGGCCTTCACTCCGCGCACCATCAGCCGCGACGGGGTGACCGGCAGCACCAAGGCGGACTTCGGGCAGCGCGCCGCCGAGCCGACCGGTGAGGTCATCGAGATCCGCGACAGCGGCCCCACCGGCGACGGGCGCCCCGTGGCCACCGAGCCACGTCGCCATCCCGTGGCCCGCGCCGTGGCGTGGGTGGTGGGGGCGCTGGCCCTGCTGGCCCTGGCCGTCGGGGGCCTGTGGTGGTGGGGCACGCAGAACTACTTCGTCGGGGAGCGCGACGGGCAGGTGCAGATCCGCCGCGGGTTCGACGTGGTGCTGGCCGGCCAGGAGCTCTCCACCCTCGAGGAGGGCAGCGACCTGCGCGTGGACGCCCTGCCCGGCTTCTACGCCGACAGCGTGCGCGACGCCATCCCGGCCGACGACCTGCCGGACGCCCAGCGCACCCTGGCCGACCTCCGCGAGCGCGCGGAGCGGGCCGGGAAGAACCGTCAGGAGCCGAGCGGGACCAAGTCGGGCTCCAGCGGGTCCGGGAGTTCCAACGGCTCGGGCAGCTCCAGCGGGTCCAGCGGGTCCAGCAACCCGAGCGGCTCGCCGACCTCGAAGGGTTCGGCGTCCCCGAGCCCGCACGGCTCCAGCGGGTCGGGCTCCTCGCCCCGTCCCTCCCGGTCCTCGGCCGCGCCGTCCTCGCCCGCCCCCACCGGCTCCTCGGGGTCCGCCTCGTGACCCCTCTGCGTCACCGCGGGCAGGAGGCCACCGCTCCGGTGCAGGAGAGCTGGCTGGCTCCCCGCAACGGCCGGTGGATGGAGCTCCTGCTGCTCGCCCTGGCCATCGGCATCACCGCCCTGGCCTACGTGCAGGTGGGCCTGGGCACCGCCCGCGCGGTGCCCACCAACATCCTCACGCTGGCCGGCGGCATGGCCGGCATCGCCCTGCTCTTCCACGTGGTGCTCTGGTGGCGTGCCCGCTACGCCGACCCGGTGATCCTGCCCGTGGTCACCCTGCTCAACGGCCTGGGCCTGGTGATGCTCCACCGGCTGGACATCGCCAAGGACCGCGGGCTGGCCAGCGGCGTGGCCGGGCGCCAGCTCATGTGGACGGCCCTGGCGGTGGCCGTGGCGATGGTGGTGCTCGTGGTGCTGCGCGACCACCGGCGGCTGCGCCGGGTCACGTGGACCTGCGCAGCCCTGGGCTTCATGATGCTGCTGAGCCCCCTGGTGCCCGGCCTGGGCATGTCCAACTACGGCTCGCGCATCTGGATCAGCTTGGGCCCCTTCAGCTTCCAGCCGGGAGAGATCGCCAAGATCCTGCTGACCATCTTCTTCGCCGGGTACCTGGTGAGCGCCCGCGACGCCCTCTCGCAGGCCAGCCCCAAGGTGCTGGGCCTGCGCTTCCCCCGCGTGCGCGACCTCGGTCCCATCCTCATGGTGTGGGGCCTGAGCATCCTCATTCTCGTCTTCGAGAAGGACCTCGGGTCCTCGCTGCTCTTCTTCGGCCTCTTCGTGGCCATGCTCTACGCGGCCACCCAGCGCCTCTCGTGGATCCTGCTGGGCCTGGGCATGTTCGCCGCCGGCGCATTCACCGCCTGGCGGCTCTTCGGGCACGTGCAGCAGCGCGTCACCATGTGGCTCGACCCCTTCAGCCCGGAGGCGCTGGCCATCAGCGACCAGGTGCCGCTGGGCCTCATGGGGATGGCCAACGGCGGGCTCCTCGGCACCGGCCTGGGCCGAGGCCGGCCGGACCTCACCTATTTCGCCGAGAGCGACTTCATCGTGCCGTCCTTCGCCGAGGAGCTCGGCCTGGTCGGCTTCATGGCGATGATGGTGCTGTACGCCGTCCTCGTGCAGCGGGGGCTGCGCATCGCCCTGGGCTCCCGGGACGGCTTCGGCACCCTGCTGGCGGCAGGGCTGGCCTTCGCCGTGGCCCTGCAGGTCTTCGTGGTGGTCGGCGGCGTCACCCGCGTCATCCCGCTCACCGGCCTCACCACGCCCTTCCTCTCGGCCGGCGGGTCCTCCCTGCTGGCCAACTGGACCATCGTGGCCCTGCTGCTGCGCCTCTCCCACGACGCCCGTTCCCCCATCCCGCTGGGCGAGGACGAGGCACCCGACGACGACAGCCCGGCCGCGCGTGCCTCGGCCCTGGCCCGCAGCACCCGGGAGGTGGCCGCGTGAACCAGCCCATCCGACACCTCGCGTGGCTCGTCGCCCTGCTCTTCGGCGCCCTCCTCGTGGCGGGCAGCTGGATCCAGGTCGTGGACGCCAACCACCTGCGCGAGCTGCCCGGCAACCGGCGCACCATGCTCAACGACTTCGGCCGGGAGCGGGGCAAGATCCTCGTGGACGGCGAGCCCGTGGCCACCAGCGTTCCCGCGCAGGGGCAGGTGCCGTGGGTGCGCACCTACCCCCGGGCCGAGGAGTACGCCCACACCACCGGCTGGTTCTCGCTGGTGTACGGCAGCGGCGGCGGCCTCGAGGGGACCGAGTCCTCCCTGCTGTCCGGCCGTGACGACTCCCTGTTCTACCGGCGCCTGCCCGACCTGCTGGCGGGCCGTGAGCCGGCCGGCGCCAGCATCGAGACCACGCTGGACGCGCGCGCCCAGCACGCCGCGGCCCAGGCCCTCGGGGACCGCCGCGGCGCCGCCGTCGCGATCGACCCGCGCACCGGCGACATCCTGGCGATGGTGAGCTCCCCCTCCTACGACCCGACCCGCCTCTCGCAGACGGACCTCGGTGCGGTGGAGAAGGCCTGGGTCGAGCTCAACGCCGACCCCGGCCGCCCCCTGTCCAACCGGGTGCTGCGCTCCACCTACCCGCCCGGGTCGGTCTTCAAGCTCGTCACCGCCGCGGCCGCCCTGGAGAAGGGCGTGGCCCAGCCGGACACACAGCTCGACGCCCCCGCCCGTTACACCCTGCCGGGCACCAGCACCAGCCTGCGCAACTTCGGTGGCAAGGAGTGCACGCAGGACCCCTCGGGCCGGCAGACGCTCGCCGACGCCCTGCGCGTCTCGTGCAACACCGCCTTCGCCGCCCTCGGCGTGCAGGTGGGCGACGACGCCCTGCGGGAGCAGGCCGAGGCCTTCGGTGTGGGCCGGGAGCTGCGCGTGCCCATGCGCGCGGTGCCCAGCTCGTTCCCCGCCGACCCCAACGAGGCCGGCACGGCCCTCTCCGCGCTCGGCCAGCAGGACGTGCGCACCACGCCGCTGCAGGTCGCCCTCATCAGCGCCGCCATCGCCAACGGCGGACAGGCCAAGGAGCCCCACCTCGTGCAGCAGATCCTGGACGACGACCTCGACGTCATCGACGAGCCGGGGCACGGTGACCTGGACCGTGCGGTCTCCCCCGAGACCGCGGACCGCCTGCGCGAGATGATGGTGCAGGTGGTGGAGTCCGGCACCGGCCGGGCCGCCGCCATCCCCGGCGTGCAGGTGGCGGGCAAGACCGGCACCGCCGAGTTCGACGACCCCGAGGGCCACGTCCACGCGTGGTTCACCGGGTTCGCCCCCGCCGACGACCCGCAGGTGGCCGTCGCCGTGGTGGTCGAGGACGTGGGCCGTTCGGCCTCGGGGGAGACTGGTACCGGTGGGTCCGTGGCCGCGCCCATCGCCCGTTCGATCATGGAGGAGGTGCTCGCCCGATGAGCAGGCACGGTTCCGGCGACCTCGTGGCAGGCCGCTACCGCCTCACCGAGCACATCGCCACCGGTGGCATGGGCGAGGTCTGGCAGGCCGACGACGAGGTGCTGCAGCGCCCCGTGGCCGTGAAGCAGCTGACCAAGGGCCTCAAGGACACCGAGGGCTTCGACGAGCGCTTCCGCTCCGAGGCGCGACACAGCGCCCAGCTGCACCACCACAACATCGCGGCCGTGCACGACTTCGGCGAGGACGACGACGGCGCCTGGCTGGTCATGGAGTACGTCCCCGGCCTCACCGTGGCGCAGATGATCCGTGACCGCGGCGCGCTGCCCCCCGAGGAGGTGGCCGACCTCATGACCCAGGCGGCCCGCGCCCTGGGGGCCGCCCACTCCGCCGGGGTGGTGCACCGCGACGTCAAGCCGGCCAACGTCATCGTGACCCCCTCGGGCGTGGCCAAGCTGACCGACTTCGGCATCTCCCGCGCCGTGGACTCCGCCGGCCTCACCCGCACCGGCGAGGTGATGGGCACCGCCCAGTACCTGGCACCGGAGCAGCTCATGGGCCGGGGCGCCTCCCCGGCCTCGGACCTGTACAGCCTGGGCGTGGTGGCCCACGAGATGCTCACCGGCGAGCGCCCGTACGAGCGGGAGTCCGTGGTGGCCACCGCGATGGCGCACGTCAACGAGCCCATCCCGCCGCTGCCGGCCTCCACCCCCGGTCCGCTGGCGGCCGTGGTCACCCGCCTCATGGCCAAGGACCCGGCCGACCGCCCGCAGGGTGCCCGGGAGCTGGTGGCCATGCTCACCAACCCCGATGCGGTGGCCGCCGCGCCCCCGCGCGTGGTCGGTCCCGACCCGGCCGACGAGGCGACCCGCCCGGTGGCCGCGCCCCCGGTGCGGCGACGCAGCATCGCCACCACGCAGGGACACCCGGTCATGGCCAACCTGGACCGTCCGGCGGCCGGCGGGTCGCGGCGGGCCCCCCAGCGCCGGCGCGGCTTCCCGTGGGCGTGGTTCCTCGCCGCGGTGCTCCTCGTGGGCCTGGCGGCGGCGCTGCTGGCCATGGTGCTCGGCGGCGGGGACGAGCCACCGCCGGTGAGCGACGGGCCCAGCACGGTGACCCGCACGACCACCCACACCAACAGCCCGGACCCCACCGAGGACCCGACCACCGAGCCCGACACGCCGGCTGACCCGACCACCACCATCCCGACCACGACGCAGGACCCGGTGAACCCCACGCCGGACCCGACGACCACCGACCCGACGACCGCACCCACCACCGAGCCGACGACCACGGACCCGACGACCGCACCCACCACCGAGCCGACGACCACCGACCCGACGACCGCACCCACCACCGAGCCGACGACCACCGACCCGACGACCGCACCCACCACCGACCCGACCCCGACCCCGACGGCGCCCTCGCCGACGCAGAGCCCGGAGCCGAGCCCCACGGACGAGCCCAGTCCCACGTCGGAGCCCACCACCACGGGTCCGGGGCACCCCACCGGCACGGACAGCCCCACCACGGAACCCGGGCCTGACCCGACGCCCACCACGGAGCCGTCGCCCACGGACAGCCCGGAGCCGAGCCCCACCGACAGCCCCAGCCCCTCGGACAGCCCGTCGCCGACGGACAGCCCCCTTGACCCTACCGCGTCGGTCACCATCGGCCCGATCAACCCGTCCTCGCCGGACATCACCCTCACCGAGTCCCTCGACCTGTCCGACCTCGCCTAGGAGACAACCCACATGGAGACCCCACTGCTGTCCGACCGCTACGAGGTCGGAGAGACCCTCGGCCGGGGTGGCATGGCGGACGTCGTCGCCGCCCGGGACTCCCGCCTCGGCCGTCGCGTGGCCGTGAAGATCCTGCGTGAGGACCTCGCGCGCGACCCCGCCTTCGTGCGGCGCTTCGAGGCCGAGGCCCTGGCGGCCGCCCGGCTGAACCACCCGGGCATCGTGTCCGTCTTCGACGTGGGTGAGCACCAGCCGGACACCCGCGGCGGCCTGCCGCTGCCCTTCATCGTCATGGAGAAGGTCTCCGGCTCCACCCTGCGCACCGTGCTGGACACCGAGGGCGTGCTCGCCCCGCGGCGGGCCGTGGACGTGGCCGCCGACGTGATGGCCGCGCTGGCCTACAGCCACGAGCAGGGCGTGGTGCACAACGACATCAAGCCGGGCAACGTCATGGTCACCGACGACGGCACGGTGAAGATCATGGACTTCGGCATCGCCCGGGCCCTGGCCGACGTGACGGTCACCCTGACGCAGCCGGACCACGTGCTCGGCACGGCCAAGTACATGGCACCGGAGCTGGCCGACGGTTCCCCGGCCGAGCCGGCCTCCGACGTCTACGCGGTGGGCTGCATGCTCTTCGAGATGCTCACCGGCCGCACGCCGTTCACCGGTGACCCCACCACCTTGGTGAACCAGCACCTCCACGTGGCGGCCCCCCGCGTGTCCACCGAGCTGCCCTCGGTCTCGCCGGACCTGGACGACCTGGTGGCCGCGATGCTGGCCAAGGACCCCGCCGAGCGCCCCCACCCCGCCAGCGAGGCCGAGCGCCTCCTGCGCGCGGTGGCCGGCGACCTGGACACGCCGCGCTCGGCCACCGCGGTCACCGGGACCGCCGTGGGCCACGGGGCCTCGTCCGCCTGGGGCGGGGCCGCCGTCGGCGCCGTCGCCAGCGAGTCCCCCGCGTTTCGCCCGCTGGAGGTGGACCGGTCGCAGGAGACCACGGCCTCCGAGCCCGCACCCTTCACGCCGCTGGACACCGGTGCGCCCCGGGAGGACGGGGCCGCTGACGACGCCCCGGCCGGGCCCGTGGACGACGCCTCGCAGGACGCCCCGGCTCCGGACGTGACCGTCGAGGAGGAGGGGACCGCGGAGTCGAGCGACGACCACGCCCCCTGGCAGCCGGGTGACGACGTGCCCACCTTCGCGGTGCCCGTCATCGGCACCGACGAGGCCGCCACCACCCGCGTCTCCGCCCCCGAGCCGACCCCGGCCCCGCCGGTGGGGAGCACCACGGACGTCTCCGGCTCCACCACGGGCTCCCTCCCGGCGGACAGCGACGTCATCCGCCTGGCCGACACCTCCCGGGTGGACTCCACGGCCGCGCGTGACACCGACGAGACCACCCGCGTGCCCGCCGTCGCCGCCGGGGCGGCCGGGGCGGGGGCCAGCGCGGCCACCGCGCTGGACGCCACCGACCACGCCGCCACGGACGACGGGGGCCGCTCGCTGGAGGCCGGCGCGCCGCTGACGACGGACACCGGCACCACCGTGTCCGGCACCACCCGCCTGGGGGAGGGCTCCGACGCCCCGGTCCTCGACGACGAGGACGAGGACGGCGGGCCGATGATGGGACGGTTCAGCCGCCGCGCGCGACGCACCGGCACCCCGTGGTGGGCCTGGCCGCTGGCGGGCCTGGCCCTGCTGGGCGTGGGCGTCGGCGTGGCCGCCGGCGTGAACCACTGGTCGAACGAACGGGGCGCGGTCGCCGTGCCGGACGTGCGCGGCAAGTCCCAGCAGGAGGCCGAGGAGATCCTCGACGACGCCGGCCTCGAGGCCCGCATCGAGGGGCGCATCGACGCGGCCCCGCTGGGGACCGTCCTCGAGCAGACCCCGGACCCCCAGACGTCCGTGGCCCGCGGCTCCATGGTCACCCTGGTGGTGGCCTCCACGGAGAACAGCCCGGCGCCCACCGGCCCGGGCGTGGACCCGTCGTCCTCCGACGGGCAGGAGGGTTCGCCCACCGAGACCGACGGGGGCTCGGGCGACGACCGGGAGTCGTCCTCCACCGCCGGCGACGAGGGCACGGAGCCCTCCACCACCGAGCCCTCCGCCACCGACCCGACCACGACCGACGGCCAGACGTCCGAGGGCCCCACGGACGAGGAGACCACGCCGCAGGACCCGGGGACCACCACGCAGGACGAGCCCGTCACGAGCGACCCCGGGGTGCCGGGCGGTCCGGTGCCCACCACCGAGGAGCCCACCACGACCACGGACGACCCGGACCCCACCACGACGCAGGACCCCGACCCCACCACGACCGACGAGCCGGACCCCACGACCACGGACGACCCGGACCCCACCACGACCGACGAGCCGGACCCCACGACCACGGACGACCCGGACCCCACCACGACCGACGAGCCGGACCCCACGACCACGGACGACCCGGACCCCACCACGACCGACGAGCCGTCGCCCACCGAGACCGACCCCTCGCCGACGACGGACCCCTCGCCCACGGAGACCGAGCCGTCCCCGTCCGAGAGCGACCCCTCGCCCACGGAGACCGAGCCGTCCCCGTCCGAGAGCGACCCCACGCCCACGGAGAGCGACCCCACGGAGCCGAGCCCCAGCGAGACCAGCGCGACGGAGCCCTCGCCGACCGACCCCACCGCCACCACCTCGGACGAGAGCCGGTCCCCGGACCCGTCCCCCACCGAGCCCAGCCCGACCGAGCCCAGCCCGACGGACTCCTCGGCCACCGACCCCGTTCCCTCGGAGTCGAGTGCGAGCGAGACCAGCGCCACGGAGCCGACGGAGTCCTCCACCGAGAGCTCCCCGACGTCCAGCGCCACGGTGTCCAGCACCACCCCCTGAACGGGATCCCGCCCCGGCGTCTAGCCCTTCGGGGCCAGCGGGCGGGCGGAGACCTGCAGCTCGCCGGTGAAGGCGGGGGCGTCCACCCGGTCCACCCGGCTCTCGCGGTAGCCGAGGTCGACCGCCGAGGTGTACTCGCGCATGAGCTGCACCTCCCACGCGGCGTCGAGCTCGGCCTGGATGGCGTCGGCCGGCCCCACGGCGCGCACCACGAACGGCGGCGAGTACACGCGTCCCTGCAGGATGAGCGTGTTGCCCACGCACCGCACCGCCGAGGTGGACACCAGGCGCTGGTCCATGAGCACCACGGCCTCCGCGCCACCGGCCCACATCGCGTTCACCACGGCCTGGATCTGCTGCTGGTGGATGACCAGGTCGTTGGGTCCGTAGCCGTCGGGCACCGCGTCGCCACGCAGGGGGGAGTCGTCGAGCACCACCTCCACGCCGGGCCCCGAGACCGGGGTGAGGCCGGCGGCCCTCGCCACCGGGTCGTCCTGGTCGTCCGTGCCGGCACGGTCGGCCACGGCGGCGTCCACCTGGGTGCGCAGCCCGGCCACCTCCTGCTCCTTGTCCCGGACGTTGGCCGTCAGGGCCCGCAGGGCCTCGGCCCGATCGCGGTTCTCGGGGCGGATGTCGTCGCCGTCGGCCACCGAGGCGGAGATCCCGAAGAGCAGTCCGGCAGCCAGGGTGACCACGGGGACGGCCGTCCCCCACAGCCTGCGCATGCGTCCTCCCTGTGGCCTGTGGGCGAGTCCGTGGCAGTCTCCCACGGGCAGTAGGACAGGATGGCGCCCACCGAGACCCGTCGACAGGAGCGGCCCATGACCGAGCTTCCCCCCGAACTGCGAGACGCCGACGACACCCAGGACCCACACCGAGAGGAGATCGCGAGCTCCGCCCCGGGCGTCAACCCCGGCTGGCTGGTGCCCACCATGGTGGGCCTGATGGTGCTGGGCGTGCTGTGGGTGGTCGTCTACTACGTGACCCAGGGCCGTTACCCGGTGGAGGCCTGGGGCTACTACAACGTGGCCGCCGGCATGGCGCTGCTCATGGGCGGTTTCCTGCTCGCCACACGCTGGCAGTGACCGTCCACAGCCTGTGGACGACGGGAATCACACCGATGTGATTTCCCACAGGCCGTCCACAGGCTGGGGAAAACCACACCGTTGTGATCCACAGGGTGGGGAGGGAGCCACGGCACCTCCCCACGCGGCTCAGGGGACCAGACCCGCCAGCGGGTCGCCCACCATCGCGTACCGGGCCAGCGCCAGGGCCACCAGCACCACCACGGTCCCGGCCACCACCCACCACGCGAGGGCGGGCGTGCGGGTGCGGGCCGCCCGCGCCATGCCCCACGCGAGGACGGCGCCGGTGAGCGCACCACCCAGGTGCGCCTCCCACTCGATGTTGGGGTAGACGAAGCCGATCACCGCGTTGATGGCGATGAGCACGAGCATCGGGGTGGTGGACCGGCCCCGCGCGTGGTCCACGACCAACAGCGCCAGGAAGAGCCCGAACACCGCGCCGGAGGCCCCCACGCTGCCGGAGTACCAGTCCCCCCAGGAGCGCGCGGCGACGTCCGGGGGCGTGGCCAGCAGCAGCGAGCCCACCGAGCCCCCGAGACCGCTCACCAGGTACAGCGCCAGGTAGCGCGCCGGCCCGAGCAGCCGCTCCAGGTAGCCCCCCACCGACCACAGCGCCACCATGTTGAACAGCAGGTGGGTGGGACCGGACGGGTCGTGCAGGAAGGCCGAGCTGACGAAGCGCCACGGCTCGGCGTCGGCCAGACCGGGCACGAAGGCACCCCACTGGGTGAGCTGGGGCAGCGCCAGCTGCACCAGCCACAGGGCCACGCACAGCCCGATGAGGCCGTACGTCACGGGCATGTCGCCCCACCCGAGCTCCCGGCCGCCCAGGCTGGTGCGCCGCGCCGGCATCGCCCGGCGTGCCGCGCGCACGCAGTCCACGCACTGCACCCCCACGGCCGCCGGCTGCTGGCAGGCGGGGCACGCGGGCCGCTCGCACCGCTGGCAGCGGATGTAGCTGGGCCGGTCGGGGTGCCGCGGACAGACGGGAGCACCGCCCCCCGGCGTGGAGGGGCGGTGCTCCGGGTCACCCGGCAGGGGGGTGCTCACGTGCGGTGGTGCGTCAGTCGTTGACGGTGACGCTGGTGATCTCGACCTTCTCCAGCGGCGCGTCCATGCGACCGGTGGGCACCTTGGCGATGGCGTCGACGACCTTCTGGCCCTCGGGGTCCTTCACCTCGCCGAAGATCGTGTGCTTGCCCTGCAGGTGCGGGGTGGGGGTCACGGTGATGAAGAACTGGGAGCCGTTGGTGCCCTTGCCCATGCGGATGCCGGCGTTGGCCATGGCCAGCAGGTAGGGGCGGTCGTAGGCCAGGTCCGGGGAGATCTCGTCGTCGAACATGTAGCCCGGGCCGCCGGTGCCGGTGCCCAGCGGGCAGCCGCCCTGGATCATGAAGCCGTCGATGATGCGGTGGAAGCCGAGGCCGTCGTAGAAGGGCGTCGGGTTGGAGCGGCCCGCGTCGTCCTTGTACTCCTTGGTGCCCTTGGCGAGGCCGACGAAGTTCTCGACCGTCTTGGGCGCCTGGTTCTCGAACAGCTCGACCGGGATGTCGCCGAGCGTGGTGTGCAGCGTGATGTTCATGGCGCCATTGTCACAGAACGGCCTCGGACCGTGGTGCGGGGCGGTGGGCGCGTCACCCCGAGCTCCTCCGACGGCCCCCGAGGTGGTGGTCACTGCGCCCTTCGGTGCAGGATGGGGGCAGAGCCCACGACCGAGGAGGATTCGTGATCGACAACCCGTTCCGCAAGAAGACCGCCAGCGAGCGGCTGGCCGAGAACGCGCGCCAGCGCTTCAGCGCCGCCGCCGACGCATCGCAGGACGCCGGTGAGCGCGCCCGCGAGATCGGCGCCCGCACCGCGGAGGGTGCGACCGCCTCGGCGAAGAGCGCCGGGTCCGCCCTCGCCGGGCTCGTGCCCACCGTGGCCGCCGCCTTCGCCGCGGCCCGCTCCAAGACCGCCCACGGCATCAGCGACGGCGTGGACGCGTCGGCCAGCACCCTCTCCGACGGCCTGGACGCCGCCCCGGAGAAGGTCGACCACGCCCGCGACTGGATCGTCGACGAGCTGCTGCCCAAGCTGCAGGGCATGGTGGACGGCACCGTGGAGGCCAAGGACGAGGCCGCCGACTCCGGCGGTGCGCTCTCCACCTTCGCCGGGGAGACCGTGCAGAAGCGTCAGCGCAAGGGCGGCGTGCTCATGGTGCTGGGTCTTGCCCTCCTGGGTGGTGCCGCCTACTTCTGGTACACCGACCAGAAGCGTCGTCAGGGTGACCCGTGGCAGCGCGTGGCCACCACCGAGGACCCGTGGGCCGGCACCGAGCGCCGCAGCGTCTCGGCCGCCGCCAACCCCGGCGCCGGCATGCGTCCCAGCGCCACCGCCCACACCACCCCGGCCGTGGGCGAGAAGGTGCACCTGAGCCCCTCCGAGGCCGCTCGTGAGGCGCAGGGCACCGGCCCGGTGTCCGCCCTGGCCACCGGTCGCCCGGCCCAGTCCGTGGCCCCCGCCGGCACCGGCACCACCACGCCTGCCACCTCGGACAAGCCCGCCACCGAGCCGACCACCGGCTCGCAGCGCCGCTTCGAGGACCCGGCGACGACCGGCCCCATCGCCACCGGCTACGCCCAGAAGGCGGACGACATCGCCGGCGACAACGCCCCCACCCAGTCCATCCCGACCGTGGGTGAGCGCCTCAACCCGGTGGACGCCCGCCCGTCGGACAACAACGTGGACCCCTACGGCGAGGGCGACGCCCCCACCCGCAAGGGCACCGACGAGAAGTGGCTGCGCAACTGACGCGCTGACCGTCCCGGAGCACGATGAAGGGCCGACCCCCTCGGGGGTCGGCCCTTCATCGTGCTCTGCGTGGCCGCGGGGGATCAGACCTGCGCGGGCAGCTCGTCGGTGGCAGCGGCCCAGAGCTCGGAGGTCTTGGCGTTCTTGTCCAGGGTGCGGGTCACGAGGAGGGCGGCGACGCCGGCGATACCGAGGGCCAGGAGGGTGTTCTTCATACCCGCAAGCCTACGCCGTCAGGAACCCGTCGGAGAGCATGAGGTCCAGGGCCTCCTCCAGTTGGGCCGGCGCCTCGGGCGGGTACTCGCCGTAGGCGTCCAGCACCTGCTCGACCAGGGCCGGGCGCTCCACCGGGCCCTCGGCGGTGAGGTCCCACAGCAGCACCGCGGGCCCCTGGAGGACGCGCAGCGGGCCGGAGGGGAGCAGGGCCACCACCACCTCCTGCTCGCGGTCCACGAAGGCGACGTTCTCGGCACGGGCGACGGGGGGCATGGTCCGGAGACTAGCCTGCGCTGCCTCGCTCACGCCCACAGGACGCCAAAAGGCCGCCCGGCGGGTGCCGGACGGCCTTCTGGAACCGTGGAGCCTAGGGGACTCGAACCCCTAACCCTCTGCTTGCAAAGCAGATGCGCTACCAATTGCGCCAAGGCCCCCAGGGGGTGGATGGGTGGGCCTAACTGGACTTGAACCAGTGACCTCTGTCTTATCAGGACAGCGCTCTAACCGACTGAGCTATAGGCCCGTGCTGTCACGGCTTACCGTGATGCGAGGGGATACGGTACAGCACCTCGTGCGGATTGCGCCAATCGGCGCCTCAGTCCTCCACGAGGTCCACCTGCAGCCCGCCCACGAGGGCCGACATCAGGTTGTAGATGAACGCCAGGAGAGTGCCCAGGACGGTCACCACCACCGTGTTCACCACGGCGAACACGGTGGTGAACGTGAGCACCGTCCCCAGGCCGAGCAGGTCGGTGAGTTCGGTGGCCTTCCCCTGGTCGGCCTTGGTGCCCACCAGCTCGCCCACGAGCTTGTTGACGTCGTCGAAGACGCCCAGCAGCGAGAGCGCCAGCCACAGCAGGGTGGTGCCGGCCACGATGGCCAGCCCCAACCCCACGCCGGTGAGGAAGCTCAGCTTGAGCGCCGAGCCGAGGCTCACCGAGTGCACCGTCGAGCGGCGCAGGGCCCGGCTGCCGCCATCGCCGCCACCGTAGAGGGTGCGCAGGTCGAGTCGGCGGCCACCGTCGCCCCCCGCCGATCGGCGGGAGGAGCGGCTGCGACGGGTGGGCGGGGTCTTCTGCGTCCTGCTCACGACTCGTCCTCTCCGGTGGCACCGGTGGTGCCGTCGGCCACCACGGTGGCCTCCTGGGTGGTGTCGGCGTTCTCGTCGGCCTCCGCCTCGGCATCGGCCTGCTCCTCGGCGTGGGCGCGGGCCACGGCCACGATGTGCTCCTTCTTGCCCGGGTCGGCGAAGCGCACCCCGGAGGTGTCACGCCCAGTGAGGCGCACCTCGTCGGCGCGGCTGCGCACCACCTTGCCCGAGCTCATGACCACCATCACCTCGTGGTGGTCGCCCACCACGAGGGCGCCCACGAGGTCGCCAGCCTTCTCGGTGGCCTTGGCCACCTTGATGCCCAGGCCGCCACGGCCCTGCACACGGTACTGGTCCACGCTGGTGCGCTTGGCCATGCCGTTCTCGAACACCACGAACACCTGGGCCCCGTCGGCCTGCTCGTGCGGCACGGTGCGCATGACCAGCAGCTCGTCGTCGCCGCGGAAGCGCATGCCGGTCACACCCGAGGTGGCGCGGCCCATCGGGCGCAGCTGGTCGTCCGAGGCCCGGAAACGCAGGCTCTGGCCCTGACGGCTCACGAGCAGGATGTCGTCCTCACCGTCCACCAGGCGCGCGCCCACGAGCTCGTCGCCCTCGCGCAGGTTGACGGCGATGAGGCCACCGGAGCGCGGGGAGTCGTACTCGGTGAGGCGGGTCTTCTTGACCAGGCCGTTCTTGGTGGCGAGCACCAGGTAGGGCGCGGCCTCGTAGTCCTTGATGGCCAGCACCTGGGCGATCTTCTCGTCCGGACCGAAGGCCATGATGTTGGCCACGTGCTGGCCCTTGGAGTCGCGCGACCCCTCGGGCAGCTCCCACGCCCGCGCGCGGTAGACGCGCCCGGCATCGGTGAAGAAGAGCAGCCACGAGTGGGTCTGGGTGGTGAAGAAGTGGTCCACCACGTCGTCGGCGCGCAGCGTGGTGCCGCGCACGCCCTTGCCGCCGCGGCGCTGCGAGCGGTAGGCGTCCACGCGGATGCGCTTGGCGTACCCACCCCGGGTGATGGTCACCACCACGTTCTCGTCCGGGATGAGGTCCTCCATGTTGACCTCGGCGTCGTTGGGCACGATCTCCGTGCGGCGCTCGTCGCCGTACTTGTCCACGATCTCGGCGAGCTCCTCACTGATGATCGTGCGCTGGCGGGCGGGCGTGGCCAGGATGTCCTGGAGGTCCTCGATGAGGGCCTGCAGGCGGTCGTGCTCGTCGATGATCTTCTGGCGCTCCAGCGCGGCCAGGCGGCGCAGCTGCATGTCGAGGATGGCGCGCGCCTGGACCTCGTCGATGTCGAGCAGCTCCATCAGGCCGTCGCGCGCCTCCTCCACGGTGGGCGAGCGGCGGATGAGGGCGATCACCTCGTCGAGCATGTCCAGCGCCTTGAGCAGGCCGCGCAGGATGTGGATCTGCTCCTCGGCGCGCTTCAGGCGGTAGGTGGTGCGGCGGACGATGACCTCGACCTGGTGGTCCACCCAGTGGCGCACGAAGGCGTTGAGCGGCAGCGTGCGGGGCACGCCGTCCACCAGGGCCAGCATGTTGGCGCCGAAGTTCTGCTGCAGCTGGGTGTGCTTGTAGAGGTTGTTGAGCACCACCTTGGCCACGGCGTCTCGCTTGAGCACGATGACCAGGCGCTGGCCGGTGCGACCGGAGGTCTCGTCGCGCAGGTCCGCGATGCCCTGCAGCTTGCCGGTCTTCACCAGCTCGGCGATCTTGCGGGCCAGGGCGTCGGGGTTCACCTGGTAGGGCAGCTCGGTGACCACCAGGCAGGTGCGGCCCTGGATCTCCTCCACCTCCACCACGGCGCGCATGGTGATGGAGCCGCGGCCGGTGCGGTAGGCGTCCTCGATGCCGGAGCGGCCCATGATCTTGGCCCCGGTGGGGAAGTCCGGACCCTTGATGACCTGGAGCAGCTTCTCCTGCAGCTCCTCCTTGGAGGCCTCGGGGTGCTCCAGCAGCCACTGGCAGCCCTCGGCCACCTCCCGCAGGTTGTGCGGCGGGATCTGCGTGGCCATGCCCACCGCGATGCCGGCCGAGCCGTTGACCAGCAGGTTGGGGAAGCGGGCCGGCAGCACGGTCGGCTGCAGGGTGCGGCCGTCGTAGTTGGGCTCGAAGTCGACCGTGTCCTCGGTGATGTCGCGCACCAGCTCCATGGCCAGCGGCTGCATGCGGCACTCGGTGTAACGCGGGGCGGCGGCACCGTCGTCACCGGCGGAGCCGAAGTTGCCCTGGCCGTCGATGAGCGGGTAGCGCATGGCCCACGGCTGCGAGAGGCGCACCATCGCGTCGTAGATGGCCGAGTCGCCGTGCGGGTGGTAGTTGGCCATGACGTCGCCCACCACGCGGGCGCACTTGTTGTACGAGCGGTCGGGGCGGTAGCCGCCGTCGTACATGGCGTACACGATGCGGCGGTGCACCGGCTTGAGGCCGTCACGGACGTCCGGCAGCGCGCGAGACACGATGACGCTCATGGCGTACTCGATGTAGCTGCGCTGCATCTCGCTGGAGAGGTCCACCGGCTCGATGCGGCCGTGCTCGGGGATGGCGTCCCACGCCGGGGCCACGGGGGCGGGCAGGTCGTCCACCGGGTCGGTGCCGGCGGCCACCTGGGCGCCCTCGGTGGGCTGCTCGGCATCGCCGGCCCCGGTCCCCTCCACCGGGGTCTCGTCGGTGGGCTCGATCGGCTCGTTCGGGTCCTGCGGGGGCTGCTCGCTCACAGTGCCTACCTCAGTATCTCGTAGTCGCTAGAAAGTCGTAGAAGCTCTGATCGAGCGTCAGATGTCCAGGAAGCGCACGTCGTGCGCGTTGCGCTGGATGAACGAGCGGCGGGACTCCACGTCCTCGCCCATGAGCACCGAGAACACCTGGTCGGCCGCGGCGGCGTCGTCCATGGTCACCTGGCGCAGCACGCGGTTGTCCGGGTCCATGGTGGTCTCCCACAGCTCGGAGTAGTTCATCTCACCCAGACCCTTGTAGCGCTGGATGCCGTTCTCCTTGGGCAGGCGGCGCCCCTTGGCCTGGCCGGCCTCGATGAGGGCGTCACGCTCCCGGTCGGTGAACGCGAAGTCGTGCTCGGCGTTGGTCCACTTGAGGCGGTACAGCGGCGGCTGCGCCAAATAGACGTACCCGTGCTCCACCAGCGGCTTCATGAAGCGGAAGAGCAGCGTGAGCAGCAGGGTGCGGATGTGCATGCCGTCCACGTCGGCATCGGCCATGAGCACGATCTTGTGGTACCGCGCCTTCTCGATGTCGAACTCCTCACCGATGCCGGTGCCGAAGCTCGAGATGAGCGCCTGCACCTCGGTGTTGGCGAGGATCTTGTCCAGGCGGGCCTTCTCGACGTTCAGGATCTTGCCGCGGATGGGCAGGATGGCCTGGTTGAAGGGGTTGCGCCCGGCGATGGCCGAACCGCCGGCGGAGTCACCCTCGACGATGAAGACCTCGGAGACCGTGGGGTCGTTGCTCTGGCAGTCCTTGAGCTTGGCGGCCAGACCGCCGGACTCGAGCAGGCCCTTGCGGCGGGTGGCCTCGCGGGCCTTGCGGGCGGCCATGCGCGCCTGGGCGGCCTGCACGGCCTTGCCCACGATGGCCTTGCCCTCCGACGGATGGGCCTCCAGCCAGTGGCCCAGCTGGTCGGCCATCGCGCGCTGCACGAAGCCCTTGACCTCGGAGTTGCCCAGCTTGGTCTTGGTCTGGCCCTCGAACTGCGGCTCGCCGAGCTTCACGGAGATGACGGCGGTCAGGCCCTCGCGGACGTCGTCACCGGTGAGGGCGGCGTCCTTCTCCTTGAGCAGCTTGTGGGCCCGGGCGAACTCGTTGACCAGACGGGTCAGCGCGGCGCGGAAGCCCTCCTCGTGCGTGCCGCCCTCGTGGGTGTTCACCGAGTTGGCGTAGGTGTGCACGGACTCGGAGTACGAGGTGGTCCACTGCATCGCGATCTCGCACTGCAGCATGCGCTCGGTGTCCTCCGTCTCGAACGCGATGACCTCCTCGTTCACCGGCTCGGACTTCTTGGACCTGTTGAGGTGGCGCACGTAGTCCAGCAGGCCGTCGTCGTAGCGGTAGGTGACGGTGCGGAAGCGGTGGGGCTTCTCGGCGGCCTCGCCCTCGGCGCCCTGGTCACCCTCCTGCGGGGCGTCGTTGACCTGCTCGCCGTCGGCACCCTTGGTCAGGCCGTCGGCAACGTCCGCATCAGCGTCGTCCAGGCCCTCGTCGTCCGCGTCGGTGGCGCGCGGGCGCTCGTCGGTGAGCTGGATGGTCAGGCCCTTGTTGAGGAAGCAGGTCTGCTGGAAGCGCGCCCGCAGGGTCTCGAAGTCGATGAGGGTGGTCTCGAAGATGTCGCCGTCCGGCCAGAAGGTGATGGTGGTGCCGGTCTCGTCCTCGGGCACCTCCTCCATCGCCTGCAGCGGGGCAGTGGGCACGCCGTTGTCGAACTCGATGCGGTGCACGCGGCCCTTCTGGCGCACCTCCACCTCCATGCGGGTGGACAGGGCGTTCACCACCGAGGAGCCCACGCCGTGCAGACCACCGGAGACCGCGTAGGAGTCGCCGCCGAACTTTCCACCGGCGTGCAGCTGGGTGAGCACGAGCTCCACACCGGAGATGCCCTCCTTGGCGTGCACGTCGGTGGGGATTCCGCGGCCGTTGTCCACCACGCGCACGGCGTTGTCCGGCAGGACCGTCACCTCCACCCGGTCGGCGTACCCGGCCAGGTGCTCGTCCACCGCGTTGTCGACGATCTCCCACACCAGGTGGTGCAGGCCGCGCTCGCCCGTGGAGCCGATGTACATGCCGGGGCGCTTGCGGACGGCCTCGAGGCCCTCCAGCACCTGGAGCGAGCTGGCGTCGTAGCTGGAGGACGACGCGGTGGGCTGCTGGGGCTGGTCGGCCACGGGACTCCCTGGGACGGCTGGTCGTTGTCGGTGGTGCGGGGTGCTGCTCGATGCCGTGCGGCGGGCACTGGCGTACCCGCACCTCTCTCACGCGCGCGGGCGCGCGAGGACACATGCAACGCCCCATCTTAGCAAGAGGACGCCGATTCCCCATGGCCGTCCACCGGTTCACGGCCCCGAAATCGGGCCGGGAGGCACCTCACGAGCGACGAGCGGGTCCCCACCCGTGGGCGGGTACGGCCACCACCCCCACGAACGGCCACAGGGGCCCGCATCGGACCCGGGGCCACCTCACCCGTAGGTGTCGCGCGGGCCCGGGCCGGAGATGCGCCGCGGGCCGTGGCGCCAGGACGGCGCCGCCGGGCCGATGACGCGCACGCTCGTGACCACCCCGAAGCCCAGCTCCTCGTCCAGCCGGCGCTGCAGCGTGCTGGTCAGCATGGTCAGCTGCGTGGCCCAGGTGGAGGACTCCGCCCGCACCACCAGGCACCCGTCCTCGAAGCTCTCCGGCAGGCTGTGGCCGGCCACGTCGGCACCCACGATGCCGACCCAGTCGCCCATCACGCGGCCCACCTTGAGCTCGTCGCCCCAGCCGCGGTCCTCGATCATCCGCGTGAACTCCGCACCCAGGGTCTGCGGGTCACGGCGGCCCTTGCCGGAGGTGCCGGCCCGGCCGGGGGAGTCCTTCCGGCGGCGCCGCCCGGGTGCTCCGGGGCGCAGACCACGCGCCCGGGCCATGTCCCGCATCCGGGCCAGGGTCAGGTCCGCGGCGTCCAGCTCGGCCTCGCCGCCCGCCGGGTCCCCGCTCGCGGGTCCGTTGCCGCTCCGGTCAACCGGCCCGCCGAGCGGTCCCGGGGTGCTCACGTGCGCGCCTCGGCGTGGCCCATGGTCACGTCCACGTGGTGGGCGCTCTCCCGCAGGCTCGGCGGGATGTCGGATTCCACCGCCGCGGTCACCAGCACCTGCTCGGCGTCGGCCACCATCTGCGCCAACCGCTCGCGCCGCCCGGCGTCCAGCTCGGCGAACACGTCGTCGAGCACCAGCACCGGGTCGGTGCCCAGGTCGGTGCGCAGCAGGTGAAAGGCCGCCAACCGCAGGGCCAGCGCGAACGACCACGACTCCCCGTGGCTCGCGTAGCCCTTGGCCGGCACCGGACCGAGGGTCAGCTCGAGCTCCTCACGGTGCGGCCCCACCAGTGTGATGCCGCGCTCCAGCTCGCGCTGCCGGAGCTGCGCCAGGGAGGCCACCACGAGGCGCGCCAGCTCCTCGCGCTCGGGCACCTCGCCCCCGTCGACCAGAGCCTGCGCCGCGGCGTCGGCCTCCTCGCCCACCAGTGACCAGCGGTAGGCGATGCCGGCCTCGGACTGGGCGTCGCTCACCTCTCGATAGGCGTTCTCCACGAATCTCCGTAGATCTTGCACCAGGCGTAGACGAGCGTAGAGGAGGGAAGCGGCCCCCATCGCCAGGTGCTCGTCCCACGCGTCCAGCATCGCCAGGGTGGAGGCCGACGGCGTGCTGCGGGAGGAACGGGCGTCGCGCAGCAGGGCGTTGCGCTGCTTGAGCGCCTGCGCGTAGTCCCCCTGCACCCCCGCCCAGCGCGGCTGGCGCGCCACGAGCAGTGCGTCCAGGTAGGCCCGCCGGGTGGCCGGGTCGCCCTTCACCAGGGCCAGGTCCTCCGGGGCGAAGAGCACCGTGCGCAGGGTGCCCAGCAGGTCACGCGGCCGGGGCACGGGGGAACGCCCCAGCTGCGCGCGGTTGGCCCGCCCCGGGTTGAGCTGCAGCTCGAGCACCGTCTCCCGGCCGTCGCGCTCCACGGCGCCCCGGATGATCGCGTGCTCGGCCCCGAAGCGCACCAGCGGGGCGTCACTGCTCACCCGGTGCGAGCCGAGCGTGGCGAGGTAGCCGGCGGCCTCCACGAGGTTGGTCTTTCCCTGGCCGTTGCGGCCCACCAGCACGGTCACCCCGGCCGGCAGGTCGAGCGCGGCCTCCTCGTAGGACCGGAAGTCGCGCACCGCCAGGTGGCGGAGCCTCACGCCTCGTCGTCGGTGGCCCCGGGCGTCGCCTGGCCCCGGGTGTCGGCGGGCTCGGCGGCACGGTGCACCTGCTGGGGACGGTCGCGGTCCCACGGCTCGCTGCCGAACTGCATCACCTCGTGGCCACCGAAGCCACCACGCAGCGCGGCCACCGCCTGCATGGCGGGGGAGTTCTCCTGGCGCGAGGCGAAGCGCGAGAACAGCGCGGCGGAGATCACCGGCATCGGCACGGCGTTCTCCACGGCCTCGATGACGGTCCAGCGGCCCTCGCCGGAGTCGGTGGTGTAGCCCGACACGCCCTCCAGGTCCGGCTTCTCCTCCAGCGCGTCCACGAGCAGGTCCAGCAGCCAGGAACGCACCACGGTGCCGCGGCTCCACGCCTTGAAGGCGCCGGGGACGTCCTTGACGATGTCCTTGGCCATGAGCAGCTCGTAGCCCTCGGCGTAGGCCGCCATGAGCCCGTACTCGATGCCGTTGTGCACCATCTTGGCGTAGTGACCGGCACCCACCTCGCCGGCGTGCACGAAGCCCTCGTCGCGGGGGCCCTCGGGGCGCAGCGCGTCGAAGATCGGCATCGCCATCTCCACGTGCTCGGCCCGGCCACCGCACATCAGGCCGTAGCCGTTCTCCAGGCCCCAGATGCCGCCGGAGACGCCGCAGTCCACGTAGCCGACCCCCTGCGCGGCCAGCATCCGGTCGTGCTCGACGTCGTCCTGGTAGGGGGAGTTGCCCCCCTCGATGACGAGGTCGCCGGGCTGCAGGTGCCTGGCCAGCTCGGTGATGGTGTTCCGGGTCGGCTTGCCGTGCGGGACCATCACCCACACCACGCGCGGACCGGTGAGGGTCTCCGCCAGGGCCTGCAGGCTGTCGACGTCACGCAGCTGGGGATCGAGGTCGAAGCCGATGACCTCGTGGCCGGCCCGCTCCAGGCGGGTCTTCATGTTGCCGCCCATCTTGCCGAGGCCGACGAGTCCGATCTGCATGACCACTCCTGGTGAGTCGAGGCTGGGGGAGGCTGCTGCGGCCTCCACCGTATCCCGCGGGACTCAGGCCCCCGGGAAGCGCACCGGCATGATCACGTAGCTGAACGAGTCGTCGGACTCGCCGTCGACCTCGGCCTGGCCGGTGAGCAGCACCGGCTTGCCCGGCTGGGTGAAGGACATGCGCGCGAACGCCGTGCCCAGGGCCCCCAGGCCGTCGAGCAGGAAGCCCGGGTTGAACGCCACGTCGATGTCGTCGCCGTCCAGCGTGCACTCCACCGCCTCGGACGCCTGCGCGTCGTCGCCGGTGCCGGCCTCGATGGCCACCGAGCCGGGCGTGAAGCGCAGGCGGACCGGCGTGGTGCGCTCGGCCACGAGCGAGACGCGCTTGATGGCCTCGATGAGGGCGCCGGTCTCCACCACGGCGTCCACCTCGCTGCTGGTGGGGAAGATGCTGGAGAGCTTGGGGTACTCGCCGTCGAGCAGACGGGTGGTGCTGTGGCGCTGTCCCGCGGAGAAGCCGATGAGGCCCTTGCCGCCGGCCTCGTCGCCCAGCGCGATGTCCACCGGGCCCACGGCCCCCAGGCTCTTGGCGGTGTCCGACAGCGTGCGCGAGGGCACCAGCGCCACGTGGTGGGCCGAGGGGTCGCGCGGCGTCCAGGTGAGCTCGCGGCGGGCCATGCGGTAGCGGTCGGTGGCCAGCATGGTGATGCGGTCGCGGTCGAACTCCACGTGCACACCGGTGAGGATCGGCAGGGCGTCGCTGCGGTCGGCGGCGACGGACACCTGGGCCACGGCCTTGGTGAACAGCGAGCCGTCCACGGTGCCGCTGGCCTCGGGGGAGGTGGGCAGCGAGGGGTAGTCGCCCAGCGGCATCTCGAGCAGCGCGAAGCGACTGGAGCCACAGGTGACCTGGAGCTTGCCGGACTCCTGCTGGATGCGCACCGGCTTGTCCGGCAGGGAGCGGGAGATCTCCGAGAGGAGGCGACCCAGCACCAGGGCCTCGCCGCCCTCCACCACGTCGGCCTCCACGGTGACCTCGGCGGAGACCTCGTAGTCGAAGGCCGAGAGGGTCAGCGTGCCGGCGGGGTCGGCCACCAGGCGCACACCGGCGAGCACCGGCACCGGCGGACGGTTGGTCAGACCGCGCACCACCCACGCGACGGCCTCGGACAACACCTCACGCTGAACCTGGAACTCCATGGCTTCCTCACTGCTCGGCCATGCGGACCACTGTCCCGTCCACGGCGCCTGCGACGTCCGGCGAAGCCTAGCGCGAGCCACCGCCACCCTCCGAGCCCCGATCCCTCACCGCACCGGGCTCAGCACGACCCCCCCACGTACGCGGTGCGCAACCCCTCCTCGAGAAACCGGGTAGTCGTCGTCATCGGTGCTGTGGGAACTGGGGACGACGGCCGTCCTGCGCGGCGTGGAGCGGAATCCTCCTGTTGACGAGGCCTGCGGACGAGCTGTGGGCGGACCGCGGGGGATGGGGACGACGGATCGGCGTCCACACCTGCTCCCACAGAACCGGCCCGTCCCGTCCACGCCCCGGAGGGGGATTCCCACAGGTGCCCACAGGAACGTGCACAGGGGGTCGTGGCGGCCCGGCCCGGTGGGGACCTGACGTGACCTCGTCCACATCCACAAGGTTGTCCACACGCTGTGGAGATCCGGTGAATCGCTGTCAAACGGGGCCCGCTGCCGCGGAGCACACCTGTGCACCACCCTGCGGACGGCGGTGTGGACCGAGGCCCCACAGGATGGGGACGACGCGGGAGGAGGGGAGGGGACGCGCTGGCTCAGCGGCCGCGCGCCACCTTCTTGCGGATGATGCTCGTGAGCTCGCTGACCTCGTCGTAGACGCGACGGTCCTCGCTGAGCAGCTGCTTGATCTTGCGCTCTGCGTGCATGACGGTCGTGTGGTCGCGCCCGCCGAACTCCTTGCCGATCTTGGGCAGCGAGAGGTCGGTCAGCTCACGGCACAGGTACATGGCGATCTGCCGGGCGCGCGTGAGGTTGCGCGAGCGGGAGGCGCCCTGGATCTCCTCCACCGAGATGGTGAAGTAGGCCGCGGTCTCCTCGAGGATCGTCCCCGGCGTGATCTGGCCGGAGTCGCCCCCGGGCATCACGTCCTTGAGCACGGTGCGCGCCAGGTACTCGTCCAGGGGGGAGCCCGACAGGCTCGCGAAGGCCGTCACGCGGGTCAGGGCGCCCTCGAGCTCGCGGATGTTGGACGAGATCTTCGACGCGATGAGGTGCAGCACGTCGTCGGGGATGTCGAGCTTGTCGGCCGCCGCCTTGCGCCGCAGGATCGCGATGCGGGTCTCCAGGTCCGGCGGCTGCACGTCTGTGAGCAGCCCCCACTCGAAGCGCGACCGCATCCGCTCGGCGAAGCCGCTGAGCTTCTTGGGCGGCTGGTCGGAGGTGATGACGATCTGCTTCTCGCTGTTGTGGAGCGTGTTGAAGGTGTGGAAGAACTCCTCCATCGTCTGCTCCTTGCCCTGCAGGAACTGGATGTCGTCGATGAGGAGCACGTCCACGTCGCGGTACTGGCGCTGGAAGGCGTTCGCCTGGCCCGCCGAGACCGCGTTGATGAACTGGTTGGTGAACTCCTCGGAGTTCACGTACTTGACCCGCACCGAGGAGTCGAGGGTGCGCGCGTAGTGCCCGATGGCGTGCAGCAGGTGGGTCTTGCCGAGCCCCGACCCGCCGTAGATGAACAGCGGGTTGTAGGCGCGGGCGGGGGCCTCGGCCACGGCGGTGGCCGCGGCGTGCGCGAACCGGTTGGAGGAACCCAGCACGAAGGTGTCGAAGGTGTACTTGTGGTTCAGTGCGGAGTAGTCCCGCTCCACACCCTGGGACGCCGGGGCTCCGGTGCCCTCCACAGGGGCGGGGGCGCTCTGCGCCGCGGGCTGCGCGGGGACCTCGCGGGAGTTTTCCACGGGTTCGTCCACAGCTGTGGACGAACCCGTGGTGGACGCTCGCGCCGGGGACGCGGGCGGGGCCTGGGCGGGCTCCTGGACGGCGGCCACCGCGTCGGGGTCCACGGAGACCGCCAGGCGCACGTCGCGGTCGAGGACCTCGGACAGCGCGGTGGCGACGTCGTCCCGCAGGTGGCCCTCCACCGCGTCCTTGACGTGGTCGTACTTCACGGCGATGAGGGCCGTCGCGTCGAGCAGGCCCACCAGCGTGGCCAGACGGAGCACGCCGACGTCGCGCGGGGCGAGGCCTGCTCCCTGCAGGCGGACCATGGCCTCGTGCCAGATGGCGGCGGCGTGGTCGTCGGGGGTCTGGCTCACAGGGGGTCCTCACAGCGTTCCGGGGCGTCGTGCACACGTCCGTCCCCAGGGTCACGAGGTGCGGATCGCCCGCCCTGGGGCGTTGTCAACACCATCGTCCACACCCTGTGGACACATCCAACGTGCGTGGTGGGTGAGACCCAACGATAGCCGTTGTCCACAGGCTCTCCACACCCGACTCCGCGCTGAATTGACCCGGGAGCGGGGCAAAACGTAGGGTGAGGGGTCCGGTCTGCGCCGTGGTGACCCCTCCGGGGGCGTCGGCGCACGGCCCATGAGGTGCCCACGGAGCTCGGGCACTCGCCATCCCCCGCCGTCGTGCCGACCGGCATGCGTGGAGCGGGGCCGCAAGCCCGGGGAACCAGGGCCTGCCCGAACGACCAGGAGACACCATGAGCAAGCGCACCTTCCAGCCCAACAACCGTCGTCGCGCCCGCAAGCACGGCTTCCGCGCCCGCATGTCCACCCGCGCCGGCCGTGCCATCCTCGCCGCCCGCCGCGGCAAGGGCCGCGCCAAGATCTCCGCCTGAGCGGACCCGCGGTGCTGGCGGCCCGCCACCGACTGCGACGCAGCCGTGACTTCACGGCCGTGCTCCGCGGTACCGGCCGCCGCAAGGGCTCGTCCACCACGATGTCCGTGGTGCTGACCCCCCGGCCCTCGACGCCCGACCAGACCGACCCGCACCCCGTGCGGGTCGGTTTCGTCGTGTCCAAGCAGGTGGGCAACTCGGTGGTGCGCTCCCGCGTGCAGCGTCGCCTGCGCCACCTCGTGGCCGATCGGCTGGCCGACCTGCCCGCCGGGCACGATCTCGTGGTGCGGGCCCATCCCGCCAGCGCCACCGCCGAGTGGAGCGCCCTCGTGCGCGATCTCGACCGCTGCCTGGCCCGCGCGGTCCCCCGGGGCGCCTGATGTGGCGCGTCGGCGGGCGTCCCCTCCTGGCCTGGCCCCTGCTCGTGCTCGTGTGGGGCTACCAGCGGCTGGTCTCCCCCCTCCTGCCGCCCACGTGCCGCTACTACCCGAGCTGCTCGGCCTACGCCGTCACCGCCCTCACCGAGCACGGCGCCCTCCGTGGCACTGCCCTGGCGGTCTGGCGCGTGGCACGATGCAACCCGTGGTCGCACGGCGGCTACGACCCCGTGCCCGGCACCGACCCGGGCGGCCTGCACACCCGGCCCGACCCGGGGGACAATGGCCCCGAGTGGGACGCGGCCTGACGGGCCCTGCGGTCCCCACCCCCTGAACCTCAGCAGTCCACAGACGAAGGATTCTCCGTGCCGAATCTGCTCTACCCCATCGAATGGGCCGTGGCAGCCATCCTCGCCGGCGCCCACCGGGGCCTCACCGCCCTGGGGATGCCCTCCGAGTCGGGCTGGACCTGGGTCCTGTCGATTCTCGCCCTGGTGGTCCTGGCCCGCCTGGCCATGATCCCGTTGGTGATCAAGCAGATCCACAGCAGCCGCAAGATGCAGCTGCTGGCGCCCGAGATCAAGAAGATCCAGCAGAAGTACAAGGGCAAGCGCGACCAGGCCTCCATGCAGCGCCAGCAGGCCGAGACCATGGAGCTCTACCGGGCCAACGGCACCAACCCGATGGCCTCCTGCCTGCCGCTGCTGCTGCAGATCCCCATCATGTACGGACTGTTCCGGGTGCTCCGTGCCGTCCCGGGCGTCGCGGACGGCGCGCACGCCCCCATCGGGTTCATGACCCAGGACCTGGCGCGCTCCTTCGACTCCGCCTCGATCTTCGGGGCCGAGCTCTCCGACACCTTCCTGCACGACCCCGGCGTGACCCCCAAGGTCGTGGCGCTGGTGCTCGTGGTGCTCATGACCGCGTTCACCTTCTTCAGCATGAAGATGTCGATGGACATCAACATGCCCGAGACGGCCAAGGAAGGGCCGATGGGGCAGTCGCAGACGATCATGCTCTACGTCATGCCGCTGGTGCTGGCCTTCACCGGTGTGAACTTCGCGATCGCCCTGCTCGTGTACTGGACCCTGAGCAACCTGTGGTCCTACTTCCAGCAGCTGTACATCATCCGCCACATGCCGACGCCCAACACCGAGGCCGAGCGCCGCATGCACGCGCGCCAGATCGCCAAGGGCCAGGAGCCCACGCGCATGACGCTGGCGCCCGTGGGCGGCAAGGACTCCGGGGCGCACGCGCTCGGTGACGAGAAGGACGGGGCCACCGACGGGGGTCGCTCGACCCCCTCGGGCAAGGGGGCCTCGGGGCCGCAGGTGAACCCGGTCTCGGCCGGTACCCGCATGGCCCAGGGCGGCACCGGCGGGCAGCGCTCCCAGCCGGTGCGCCGCAAGAAGAGCAAGAAGAGCAAGAAGCAGCGGAAGAAGGGCTGACCCATGGCCGACGCACCGGCGCACCCCGAGCGGACCCCCGCGCAGATCGAGGTCGAGGGCGAGATCGCGGCGGACTACCTCGAGACCCTGCTCGACCTGGCCGACATGGACGGCGACATCGACGTCCAGCACGAGGCCGACCGGGCGGTGGTGAGCATCGTGGACTCCGAGGAGGGCACGGTGCCGCGCCGTCTCGTCGGCCCCGGCGCCCAGGTGCTGGAGGCCCTGCAGGAGCTCTCCCGCCTGGCCGTGCAGGCAGAGACCGGGGAGCGCAGCCGCCTCATGGTGGACGTGGCCGGGTACCGCGCCGACCGCCGCAAGGCGCTGGAGCAGCTGGCCGATCGCACCGTGGAGGCCGTGCGCGAGAGCGGCACCGAGCGTTCCCTGGAGCCGATGACGGCCTTCGAGCGCAAGGTGGTGCACGACCGCGTGCTGGCGGGCGGGCTGCACTCGTCCTCGGCGGGCGAGGAGCCCAACCGCTACGTGGTGGTCTCCCCGGCGCCGGCCGGTGAGTGACGTGGACGCCCCCGAGGCCGGCGGAGAGGGCCTGGCCCCCAGCCCGGAGGCCGCGGCACGGGTCTTCGGTGACCTGCTGCCGCAGGCCGAGCGGTTCGCGCAGATGCTGGCGACCTCCGGTACGGAGCGGGGCCTCATCGGCCCGCGGGAGGTGCCCCGGCTGTGGGAGCGCCACGTGCTCAACTGCGCCGTGGTGGCCGAGGTCCTCGACGGCGCCGACCACGTGCTCGACGTGGGCAGCGGGGCTGGGCTGCCCGGCATCGCGCTGGCGCTGGCCGCGCCCGAGACGCGGGTGACCCTGGTGGAGCCGATGCTGCGGCGCACCGTGTGGCTGGACGAGGTCGTCTCCAAGTTGGGCCTGGGCGACCGTGTGGCCGTGATCCGTTCTCGTGCAGAGAACCTCGACGACGGGACGACGGCCCCCGTGGTGACCGCACGGGCCGTGGCCCGCCTCGAGGTGCTGGCCCCGTGGTGCCTCCCGCTGGTGGAGACCGGCGGTCGCATGGTGGCCCTCAAGGGGTCCTCCGCCCAGCAGGAGGTCGAGCAGGCGCAGAAGGTGCTGCGGCGGTTGGGCGGCGGTGCCGTGGACGTGGTGGACTGTGGGTCGGCGTACCTGGAGGTCCCCACCACGGTGGTGATCGTCACCAAGGAGGACGTCGGTCGCTCGGGAGGCAGCTCCCGCGGCCGTCGGTCCCGGAGCAAGGAGAAGCGATGAGCAACCCCGTCGGCTGGCCCAATGGGAGCCACCCCGCCACCCCCACCGCCCCCACGCCGGGGACCGCGCCGGTGGGCTGGCAGCCGACGGTGGCGCCCTCGTCGGTGGAGCGCGTGCCGGCCGTGGGGGCCGTCCCGCAGGAGTCCCCGGTGGACACCGCGCAGGGCGGGACCGACGGGGCCGCGGCGGGGTCCACGACCACGGCCGCTGCCGAGGGGTCGTCCGCCCCGACCGGTGAGCCCTCCACGGACGACGACGAGGACGACGATCCGGTGCCCCCCTTCACCCCCGCCGAGCGCAAGGAGCGTGGTCGCCCCACGCCGCTGAAGGCCCCCTCGAGGACCGTGGTCATGACGGTGGCCAACCAGAAGGGTGGCGTCGGCAAGACGACCACCACGGTGAACCTCGCCGCCGCCTTCGCCGAGGGTGGGCTGAAGGTGCTCGTCATCGACCTGGACCCGCAGGGGAACGCCTCCACCGCCCTGTCCATCGAGCACCAGTCGGGGGTGGCTGGTGTCTACGACGTGCTCATCGACGAGGCCACGCTCGAGCAGGTGGCCCAGGTGTCGCCCGAGAGCGAACGCATCAGCGTGGTGCCGGCCACCATCGACCTGGCGGGTGCCGAGATCGAGCTGGTCTCGCTCGTGGCGCGGGAGAACCGTCTGCGCCGGGCCCTGCAGGAGATCCGCGAGGCGCAGGCGTACGACGTCGTCCTCATCGACTGCCCGCCGAGCCTGGGCCTGCTCACGGTGAACGGGTTCGTGGCGGCCGACGAGGTGTTCATCCCGATCCAGTGCGAGTACTACGCCCTGGAGGGTGTGAGCCTGCTCGTGCGCAACATCTCCCTCATCCAGCGGCACCTGCACCCGGAGCTCCGCCTCGGGGGCATCCTGCTCACGATGTTCGACGCGCGCACGCGACTGGCGACGCAGGTGGCGCAGGAGGTGCGTGACCACTTCGGTGAGGTGGTGCTGGAGACGCTCATCCCGCGGTCCGTGCGCATCAGCGAGGCGCCCTCCTACGGGCAGACCGTCCTGGCCTACGACGCGGACGGCCCGGGGGCCCGGGCCTACCGTTCGGCGGCCAAGGAGGTCGTCGCCCGCTGGTCCTGAGGGGTGCGGGGGTGACGTGGTGCCTGACGTCACCTCGTGGACGTGATCCGGTGGTTCCGGGTATGAGATACTGCGCGATACGCGCCCTCAGGGGCGCTTCGATGTCTCAGAAGGCTCAGGAGGTCACCATGTCGAGCAAGCGTGCGCGCAAGCGCAAGACGAAGCGCAAGGGCAAGGCCAACCACGGCAAGCGCCCCAGCAGCTGATCAGGAGCCTCGCGTTCCCACCAGGCGGCCCTCCCCTCGGGAGGGTCGCCTGATCTGTTGTGGGCTCCACATGCCGTGAGTCAACGGGCCCGATGGGAAGCGCTCGTCGCGTTTCACGTGAAACATGCCATGTGGACCGTGGAGGTCGACGTTCGCGCTGCATGGGAGACTTGGGGGTCGTCCGGCAGGGCAAGGCGTCGAGAGGAGACAGCATGGCAGGGCAGCGACGAGGACTGGGGCGAGGTCTCGGGGCACTGATTCCCCAGGAGGACGGCGGGGCGCGGCCCCGCGACGTCTACTTCGCGCAGCGTGACCAGGCAGCGGCGCCCAGCGCCGACAGTGGATCGCGTGGGTTGACGTCCCCGTCGGCCACGGCAGCCGCCGGGGGCGAGGCGGCGCCCGCCGGTGCGGAGGGCCCCGAGGCGACCGCGACACCCTCGACGGACGCCAAGGATCTGGTCGACGCCCCGGCCCGCCTTGTGGAGCTGCCGGTCGACGAGGTCGTGCCCAACCCGCGGCAGCCGCGCGAGGTGTTCGACGAGGACGACCTCGAGGAACTCGCACACAGCATCCGCGAGCTGGGGGTCATGCAGCCCATCGTGGTGCGGACGGCGGGTGACCGCTACGAGCTCATCATGGGTGAGCGCCGTCTCCGCGCGTCGCGTCTTGCCGGACTGGAGACGATCCCGGCCATCCTGCGCCAGACCGAGGACCAGGAGATGCTCCGTGAGGCGCTCCTGGAGAACCTCCACCGGGTGCAGCTCAATCCCCTCGAGGAGGCGGCGGCCTACGGTCAGTTGCTCGAGGACTTCGGGTGCACCCACGAGGAGCTGGCGAAGCGCCTCGGGCGCAGCCGGCCGCGGATCACCAACTCCCTGCGCCTGCTCAAGCTGCCCCCGAGCGTTGCCCGTCGGGTGGCGGCCGGGGTCCTGTCCGCGGGGCACGCCCGCGCCCTGCTGGGTCTGGAGGACGGAGCCGCGATGGAGCGCATGGCCCAGCGCGTCGTGGCCGAGGGTCTCTCGGTCCGCGGCCTGGAGGAGCTCATCGCTCTCGGTGCTGGGGCGGAGCAGGAGAAGACAGGCCGTCGTCGTCTGCCCAGCCGCCGCACCTCCCCTGAGCACGAGGACCTGGCTGCGGAGCTCTCCGACCGGTGGGACACCCGGGTGTCGGTGAAGATGGGGCGGAACAAGGGGACGCTGACCGTGGAGTTCGCGGGGCAGGACGACCTCGACCGCATCCTCACCCTGTTGGCGCCCGACGCCTGACCCGGAGGCGGCGCCCACGGAGACGGGGCGGGTGATGTTCCACGTGGAACATCACCCGCCCCGTTCGTGTCGTCCCCGTCGTGCAGGGTGGATGTTTCACGTGGAACGGGCGCGTCGCGGCCCATGCGCCGGATGGGTCAGGACGTGGAGGCGCAGGCGAAGGAAGGCCGGCACGCAGAAGGGGCCCGCGAGCACGTGGCTCGCGGGCCCCTTCGGAGCAGTGGGAGGACGTCAGCCCAGGAAGGGCTCGAGCTCCTTGAGCAGCTTGGGCTTCGGCTGCGCGCCGATGATCGTCTTGGCGATGTCGCCCTGGAAGAAGACGTGCATCGTGGGAATGGAGGTGATGCCGTACTTGGCGGCGGTCTGCGGGTTCTCGTCGGTGTTCAGCTTGACGATGCGCAGCTTGCCCTCGGTCTCGCCAGCGATCTCCTCGAGGATGGGGGCGACGCGCTTGCACGGGCCGCACCAGTCCGCCCAGAAGTCGACGAGGACGGGGACGTCGCTCTTGAGGACGTCCTGGTCGAAGGTGGCGTCGGTGGTGGTGCTGGTTCCAGCCATGGGTTCCTCCTGTGGTGGTGGTTCGGGTTGGTCGGGTCAGGCGGGCGCGTCGCCGGGGACGGTCTCGTCCGCAGCGGGCGCGGTCTGGGCGGTCTCCACGGTGGACGCGTCCAGCGTGGCGAGGTGGCGCTCGGCGTCGAGGGCGGCCTGACAGCCGGAGCCGGCTGCGGTGATGGCCTGCTGGTAGGTGTGGTCCACCAGGTCGCCGCAGGCGAACACGCCCGCGAGGTTGGTCAGCGTGGAACGGCCCTGCACCTGCACGTAGCCGCTCTCGTCGAGGTCGATCTGACCCTTCACGAGCTCATTGCGCGGGTCGTGGCCGATGGCGATGAACAGGCCGGTGACGTCGAGCTCGCGCTCCTCACCGGTCTGCGTGTCGCGCAGGCGGACGCCGGAGAGCTTGTCCTCGCCGAGGATCTCGGAGACCTCGGAGTTCCAGGCGAACTCGATCTTGGGGTCGGCCGCGGCACGGTCGGCCATCACCTTGGACGCGCGGAGGGCGTCACGGCGGTGCACCAGCGTCACCTTGTCGGCGAAGCGCGTCAGGAAGGTGGCCTCCTCCACGGCGGAGTCACCGCCACCGACGACCGCGATGTGCTGCTGACGGAAGAAGGCACCGTCGCACGTGGCGCACCACGAGATGCCGTGGCCGGAGAGCTCCTTCTCGCGAGGAAGACCGAGCTCGCGATAGGCCGAGCCCATCGCGAGGATGACGGTGCGGGCGCGGTAGGTGCCGCCCGACCCGTCGCGGAGAACCTTCACGTCGCCGGCCAGGTCCATCTCGACGACGTCGTCGGTGACCAGCTCGGCCCCGAAGCGCTCGGCCTGGGCGCGCATCTGCATCATGAGGTCCGGGCCCATGACACCGTCGGTGAAGCCCGGGAAGTTCTCCACCTCGGTGGTGTTCATGAGCGCCCCGCCCATGGTGACCGATCCCTCGAAGACCAGCGGGCGCAGGTTGGCGCGTGCGGCGTAGACGGCGGCGGTGTACCCCGCCGGGCCCGAGCCGACGATGACGACCTCACGCACCTCGCCCTCGACCGGCTCGGTGGCGGGCTGGGCGGCTGTCTGCGTCGGCAGCGAGACGGCCGACGTCTGGGCGATGATGCTCACGAGGGCTCCTGGGGGTCCGGGGGTGGGGCGCGGTGCCTGGGCACCGGGGGTGACAACAGTCGGGCGGGGCCCGGTGTTCCGCGGGGACCTCATGGCCCCGGGGTGGCGGGCGAGGGGGTCAGCGGACGGTGATGTCCTTGAGCTGGGCCGACCACTTGCCGTCGGGCCCCTGCCCCGTGCCGGTGAACCACACGAAGACGTAGCGGCCCTGGACGGGCTTCTCGGCGGTCCACGTGACGTCGCCACCGCCACGGCGTCCGCCGATGGTCACGGCACGGCCCACGTCCTGGCTGGGGCCGACGCGGACCTCGTAGGTCCAGTCGCCCTGCGGCATGCCGATGTCGACGGCGTGCACGGTCCGCAGGTCACCGAGGTCGACGCGCAGGCCCAGCGCGTCGGTGTAGCCACCGAACGGCGGGTGGTCGTACTTGTGCGTGGACCACGCGAGGTCGGTGGCCGGGTTGTTGATGCGGTGGGTCCAGTCGGTGTGCTCGTCACCGTCGTGGAAGGGGTCGTAGCCGATGATCCCGTGGAGCCGGTAGGGCTTGCCCGGAGCACTGCCTTCGCTGGACGGTGCGCTGGCAGAGGGCGATTCGGACGGTGAAGGCCGCGTCTCGCGCGTGGTGGTGGGGCTCTCGGGCGCCTCGGGGGACGGCGTCGTCGGCGTGGGCGCCGGGGCCGTGGTGGGCTCCGGGGAGTCGGATGCCGTGTCCTGCGTGGTGGGCGTAGGAGTGTCGCCGTCCGTGGCCGTGTCTGCAGGCTCGGTGCCGGTGGGCCCGTCGGTCTGCGAGGGCGTGCCGGAGTCCGGGGACGGCTCGTCACCCTGACCGGTGGTGTCGTCCGGTGAGGGCGTGACGTCCTGCGGCGAGGAGGCCGTCGGGGTCGGTGTGTCCTCCGGGGCGGGCTCCGCCGGCGCGGGAGAACCCGGCTGGGTGGTGCTCGTGGGGGCCGCGCTGTCCTCGGCGTCGTCGCCGCCCAGGAGGTGGGGCGCGCCGAGCGCGAGCAGGGCCAGGGCGGCCGCTGCCCCCAGGGCCCCGAGGCCGGCGACCAGCAGCTGCGTGCGCCCCGGGCCACCGGTTCCACCCGCGGCTGCGGCGGCGGGACGGTCCTGAGGACCCTCCTCGGTGCTGTCGGTGTGCGTTGCCTCCGGCGCCTCGGCGTCGACGGCCTCGCCGGCAGCGGCACCCGTGGCCTCCGGGCCGGACGCCGAGGAGGCCTGACCGGACGCGGCCGCCGAGGCCGCAGCAGCCCCCACCACGGGGATGGTCGTGGTCGGCGCGTCCGCAGTCGTCTCCTCGGGGGTGCTCCCGCTCTGCTCGGGGCCCGCCGCGGGGACGGCGGTGGTCACGGCGCCGGCCGCCGGCACGGCACGGGTGGTGTCCGAGGCCGCACCGCGGTCCCTCCGCCGGCCCCGCCCGGGGACGGTGCTGCTGTTCCACGGGGCCAGGACCTCCGCGAGCTCGCCGGGGGTGCGGACCTCCTGCCCGTTGAGGACGGGGTGCCCCCCGAGGCCCAGGTGGGAGCAGAGCTCGTCGAGGTCGTGCGGCACGTGGTCCACCACCTCGGAGGGGCGCACGACACCGAGGCCGTCGCGCTCCGCGCGTGGGAGGGCCGAGGCGGTGTCACCGCCCCAGGTGCCGGTGAGCCCCGCGTGCAGCAGCGCCAGCAGGCCGCGGGTGTCGCGCTGCGCGGCCCGGTCGGCGTCGAGGGAGTCGGTGCCCGCAAGGGCCGCGGCCAGACCCAGCCCGGTGACCACCACCCCGCCGTCGGCGTCACGCCGGAGCGACTCCGGGGTGAGCGCCAGGTGGTGCACGCCGTGGCGCCGGGCCAACTCGAGGGCCAGGGCGGCCTCGCCCACCAGCCGCCGTGCCTCGTGCGCGGGCAGCGGCCCCTCCTCCACGAGCTCCACGAGCGACCGGGAGCGGGCGTCGTGCTGCGTGACGACCCACTGCAGGCCGTCCTCCACACCGATGTCGAGCACGCGCGGCAGGCGCCCGTCCTCCACGAGGGCCGCGCGGCGGGCGGCGTCCTGGGCGGCGGCGGCCAGCGGGTGGTCGTCCGGGGTGATCCAGAGGTCCACGTGGCGGTGCAGCGTGGTGTCGCGGCCGATCCAGCGCTCCACGCCCGGCACCGGGGACCCCGGGTGCAGCAGCTCGTAACGGCCGTTCACGATGTCACCGGGCTGCAGTGCGGGCACGATGTCCTTTCGGTCGGGATGGCGCAGGGGTGCGTCCTGCGAGTGTAGGAGGCCCTAGGGGCGGCTCAGGCGCGCTTCAGGCGGCGCACCACCTGCTGCACCACGCCGGAGACCTCGTCGATGCGCAGCAGCGCGGCCAGCAGGGCGAAGACCCCCACGAACACCAGCCCGGCCTGCAGCGCCGTGAAGGCCACCGGCAGCAACTGGTCGGCCACCCGGGGCACCTCGCGGCAGGCGATCTCACCGGGACCCCCGCAGTGGTTGGACAGGTCCGTGCCGAAGACCAGGGCGTCGGCGCCGGTGCGGCGGGCCACCCACTGCATCGAACCCCAGGCGGTGGCCGCCGCGGCCAGACTGGCCACCGACAGGCGCGCGTAGAAGGCCACGAGGGAGCCCAGCGCCAGCCCGGGCACACGGCGGCGGATGAGCAGGGTGGAGAAGGCCGCACCGCCGAACTGCGAGAGCGTCTGCGCCAGCGCGATGCCGAGCAGCACCTTCTCCGGCGGCAGCCCCAGGGCGATGAGCGCCATCGCCACGATGAGGCAGGTGGAGAGGATCTGGATGACGAAGGGCTTGTAGCCCTCCTCGAAGGCGTAGTACGCCCGCTGGAAGAGCGCGATGGCGGCGTAGGGCACCAGTCCGACGGCCAGGACGCCGACCGCGAAGCCGATGGCGCGCACCGTGTTGGTGGTCTGCGAGGGGAACATCAGCGCCGCCACGGCCGGGCCCATCACGAGCAGCAGGGCCGCCAGCGGCATGACCGCCGCGGTGGTGCTGCGCAGGCCGCGGCGCAGGTCGCCGGCCACGCCGGCCATGTCGCGGTCGTGGATGCGGCGCGACATGGCCGGGTACATGGCCGTGAGCAGGCTGACCGTCACCAGGCTGTGCGGCAGCATGAAGATGAGGAAGGCGCTGGTGTAGGCGGCCTGCCCGGCCACGCCGTGGGGTGCGTGCGAGAGGACCGACTTGTTGGCCATGACGCCCAACTGGGCCACGACGATGGTGGCCAGCGACCACATCGCCACCTGGGAGGCCGAGCGCAGCCCCACCCCGCGGAAGCCCCAGCGCGGCCGGTAGCGGAACCCGACCTTGCGCAGCGGCGGGATCAGTGCCACGGCCTGGATGACGATGCCGAGCGTGGCACTGCCGCCCAGCAGCAGGACCATCGGCCAGGTGACGTCGGCGACCCGCGGCTCGCGCGGGAAGACCAGCAGGTAGGCCACGATGCCGGCGATCTGCACCACGTTGGCCAGCACCGGCGTCCACATGTACGGGCCGAAGTTCTCACGGCTGGTGAGCACCTGCCCCAGCAGCGTGTACAGGCCGTAGAAGAAGATCTGCGGCAGGCACAGCATCGTGAAGAAGACCGAGAGCCGCGCCGTCTCCGGGGAGTAGCCCGACCCGTAGAGCGCCACGAGCAGCGGCGAGGCCAGCACGGCCACCACGGTGAGTGCGCCCATGATGACCAGCGCCAGGGTGAGCAGCCGGTCGGTGAAGTCCTGACCGCCGTCGGAGTGGCGCATCGCCTTGGTGAGCTGCGGCACGAGCACCGCGTTGAGCACACCCCCGGCGATGATGATGAACAGCACGTTGGGCAGCTGGTTGGCCGTGTCGAAGGCGTTGCCGACGTCGGTGGCGGCACCGAGCGCCGCGGTCAGCAGGGCCACGCGCACCAGTCCGAGCACGCGGGAGGTGAGCGTGCCGGCGGCCATGAGGGCGGCGTTGCGGCCCACGGAGGAGGAGTTGCTCACGGGGGTCTCCGGTCTGGGACGGTCAGGAGGGCGGTGGGGTGGCTCCGGCCCGCACCTGGCGCACCGTGCGCCAGGCGCCGAACCCGATGAGGAGCGCGGTCACGATACCGATGCCGGTGTACCACCAGCCGGTGGCGGGCCGGGCGTTCACGGTGACCTCGCCGCGGGCCAGCACGCGCCCGCCGTCGGGGGTGGTGACCAGGATGCGCACCGGCACCTGGCCGGCGGCGTGGGTGCGGGCGGTGAACGAGGTGCTCGCCCGGCCACGGGCCCCCAGCCCCAGGGACCCCTCGGGCTGGTCGGCGGTGACGCGGTCGTTGCCGGGCCGCACCACCACGCGGAGGTCGTGGAACGAGGTGGTGCTGCTGTTGGCCACGGTGGCGCGCAGCTCGGCGTCGTCGGCCAGCAGGTTCACGGTGCTGTCCTCCACGTCGAGGGCGCGGAGGAGGTCGTCGGTGGTGCGGTGCAGCTCCGTCCACGACTGCTGGCGCTGCTCCTCGTTCTCCCAGACGGTGGAGAGCTGGGCCAGCGGGCCGTCGCGCAGCAGGTCGGTGGGCCCGCGGTCGACCACCTCCGCGAGGGCCGCGGCGTCCCCGGTCACGGAGGGCAGCTCGGCCCGCGGCGAGGGGCGCGGGGTGCGCGGCTCGATGGCGGGCCAGGAGGCAGTGCCCTCGGGCGCCTCGGTGGGGCAGTCCCGGGTGCACGCGAGCATCTCGGCGGCGGGCACGGACTGCAGCCAGGGGGCCGAAGTGGCCAGGTCCACCGCGTGCCGCAGGGCGGCGGCGTCCACGCGGGCCGGGTCCGGGGCCAGCACGAGGTCGGGGACCTGCCCCGGGTCCGCACCGTGGGCCTCCCGGGTCTCGTCGGCCAGGAGCGTGAGCCCCAGCAGGGCCTGTCCGGGCAGCGCCCGTCCGCCGGCGTCGCCCTGAGGTGCGCTCTCCTGCTCGCCGAGGTGGTGGCTCGAGGCCTGGTCGACCCACCCCACCCGGTGGCCGCGCCACCAGTTGCCCGGGTCCGCGGCGGCGTCCCGACCGCTGGCCGTGTCCTCGCCGCGGAAGCCGGAGGGGGCCAGCACCACGGTGTCCTCGGCGGTGGCGTCCACGAGGCGGTGCAGCCGGGGGTCGTCGCTGCCCTGCCGTCCGGAGCTGGAGCTCAGGTCCAGCACCAGGGGACGCTCCACGCCCTCCTGCGGAGCGGTGGCATGGCGCCACAGGGCCTCCCGGGCGGGGTCCACGTCGAGCGGGTCCACGGCGTGCCGGACCAGGCGCCACGCACCGTCACGGGAGGTCCCCAGGGCGTCGGCACGGTCACCGGAGAGGTGGGGCACCACCGCGGGGTCCACGACGGGCGTGACGCGGTCCCCGAGGTCCGTGGCGGCCGCCACCGACCCGCTGAGGTCGAGGGCGCGGGTCCAGGCCGCGCGTCGCTCGTCGTCCTCCTCGTCGAGGAGAGCGGCCGACAGGGGAGCCGTGGCCCCCACCGCCCAGCCGACGCGGGCGGTGGTCCGGTCCACCCCGCCCTCGGGCAGCACGGGCACGACGGTGCGCTGCACGTCGAGCAGGCGTCGCTCGCCGTCCACCACCCCGGAGACGGCCACGGAGACCGGCAGCACGCGGGGGCGGTCCACGGTGGGGCTCGTGAGGTCGAGGGCCACCTCGCGGGAGGCGCCGATGCTGAGGCGTCCCGCGCTGCGCACCTGCTCGCGCCGACGCTCGCCGCCCCCGGCGTCGAGCCAGGCGGTCACCTCCTTGCGGCTGTCCAGCGGGGCGGCCGTGGAGAGGGTGACGCGCAGGTCTGTCACCTCGGTGTCGGCGGCGGTGAGCGATGCGGTGAGCCGCACGTCGTGGCCCCCGGTCACCCACCCCGGGGCCACCTCGTCGACCCGCAGGTCCACCGGGGGGCGGTCGGCCGCGGCCTCGGCGGGCAGGTGGCGTCCCGTGACCGAGGAGGAGGGGAGGTGCGCGGCGGTGGCCGCCGGTGCGGGCAGGGCCGAGGGCAGGAGCGCACCCCCCACGGCCGCGAGGGCCACCCCCAGTCGCAGGCCCCGCCGGGTCAGCCGCCGCACAGCCGGCGCCACGCCATCTGGGCGATGCGTCGCTCGTTGGGGAAGGTCAGGGTGCGGTGCGCGTGCGCGAGGTCGAACCACTGCACGTCCACGGCCTCGTGGTCCGGGTCCTCCTCCACCGTGAGGTGACCGCCCACCGCCTCGAGGAGGAAGTGGTGCACCCGCTTGTGGATGCGGCGCTCGGGGGTGGAGAACCAGTAGTCGATGGTGCCCAGCGTGAGCACGGGGCGCGACCGGATGCCGGTCTCCTCGGCCACCTCGCGGACCGCCGTCTCCACGAGCGTCTCACCGGCCTCCACGTGGCCCTTGGGGAGGCACCACTCGAGGCGGTGGGCGCGGTTGAAGCGGGCGATGAGGGCCAGCCGGGCCCGTCCGGGCTCCACCGTGACGACCACCCCGCCGGCGGAGGTCTCGCGCATCGAGGGCAGCCGCCGGGGCGACTGCACCGCGTGATGCATCGAGAGAGTCATCTGGACATGGTAGCGGCCTGACCTGCGAGGACGTCTGCCGACCGACCTGCCGGGCGGCCCCCCGTAGACTCGTGCGCCGCGCCCGTCCCGACCCAGGAGCACTGTCCTGCCGTGACCGACACCCCCACCTCCGAGCTGTTCCAGCGTGCCCTGCAGCACCTGGCTCCCGTGATGCCGCTCCTCAGCGAGCTCGGGGAGCGCTTCGCCGCCGCCGGCTTCGAGCTGGCCCTCGTGGGCGGGCCCGTGCGCGACGCCTTCCTCGGTCGCACCTCACCCGACCTGGACCTCACCACCGACGCCCGGCCCGACGACATCGAGGCCGTGCTGGAGGGGTGGGCGGACGCCACCTGGGACCTCGGCCGCGCCTTCGGCACCATCGGGGCGCGCAAGGGCGAGGAGATGGTGGAGATCACCACCTACCGCTCCGACGTGTACGACCGCGCCAGCCGCAAGCCCGAGGTGCGCTTCGGCGAGAGCCTCACCGACGACCTGGTGCGCCGGGACTTCACCGTGAACGCCATGGCGCTGCGCCTGCCGCAGCTGGAGTTCGTGGACCCCCACAGCGGGCTCGAGGCGCTCGCCGCGGGCGAGCTGGACACCCCCACCGTGCCCGAGGAGTCCTTCGCCGACGACCCGCTGCGCATGATGCGGGCCTGCCGCTTCGCCGCGCAGCTGGGGCTGGTGCCCTCGGCCCGGGTGATGGGCGCGATGCAGGAGATGGCCGCCAGCATCGAGATCGTCTCGGCCGAGCGGGTGCGCGACGAGCTCACCAAGCTGCTGCTGGCCGACCGGCCGCGCGCCGGGCTCGAGGTGTTCGTGCACACCGGGCTGGCCGAGCAGGTGCTGCCGGAGCTGCCCGCGCTGCAGCTGGAGACCGACGAGCACCACCGCCACAAGGACGTCTACGAGCACTCCCTCATCGTGCTGGAGCAGGCGATCGACCTGGAGGGCCCGCGCGAGGGGGCCGCCGAGGAGGTGCCGCACCGCGACCTCGTGCTGCGCCTGGCCGCGTTGCTGCACGACATCGGCAAGCCGCCGACGCGCCGCTTCCTGCCCGGGGGGCGCGTGAGCTTCCACCACCACGAGGTGGTGGGCGCCAAGATGGCCCGCAAGCGGCTGCGTGCCCTGCGCTACGACAAGGACACCATCCGCGACGTGGTGCGCCTGGTGGAGCTGCACCTGCGCTTCCACGGCTACGGCGAGGGCGAGTGGACCGACTCCGCGGTGCGCCGCTACGTGACCGACGCCGGACCGGTGCTCTCCCGCCTGCACCTGCTGACCCGCGCCGACTGCACCACGCGCAACCAGCGCAAGGCGCGGCGCCTGGCGCAGACCTACGACGCGCTGGAGGAGCGGATCGACCGCATCCAGGCTGAGGAGGAGCTGGCGGCGGTGCGCCCGGAGCTCAACGGGCACCAGATCATGCAGGTGCTGGACATCCCGCCGGGCCCGGTGCTCGGCGAGGCCTACGACCACCTACTGCAGTACCGGCTCGACGCCGGGCCGGTGGGTGCCGAGGCGGCGGAGGCCGAGCTGCGGCGCTGGTGGGCGGCCCGCGAGGCCTGAGGGGTCAGTCCGAGAGGACGACGAGCGAGTCGCCCTCCTGGACGACGTCGCCGGGGGCCACGTGCACGGCCTCGACGGTGCCGTCGGCCTCGGCCAGCACCGGGATCTCCATCTTCATGGACTCCAGGAGCGCCACTTCGGTGCCGGCCTGCACCTTCTGGCCGACCGTGACGTGGACGGCGGCGACACCTGCGACGAGTTCGGAGAGGATCTGCTGGCTCATGGTGGGGATTCTCCCACCGCCGGGCGCGGGGCCGCGTGCGCGTCGGCCCGGCACCCGGCATCGCATATCGTGAGCCGGAACCCGCGAGGGCCCGTGAGGGCGAAGGAGGCACGCGAATGCGCGTTGCAGTGATCGGTACCGGCTACCTGGGGGCCGTGCACGCCGCCGGGATGGCCCACCTGGGCTTCGACACGGTCGGGGTGGACGTCGACGAGGCCAAGGTCGCTGCGCTGCAGTCCGGCACGAGCCCGTTCTACGAGCCGGGGTTCGACCCCATCCTCGCCGAGCAGGTGGCCAGCGGCCGGCTGCGCTTCAGCACCGACTTCTCCGAGATCTCCGACGCCGACGTGGTGTTCATCGGGGTGGGCACGCCGCAGAAGGCCGACTCCCACGCCGCGGACCTCACCTACATCGACTCCGCGATCGCCTCCATCACCCCGCACCTCAAGGACGGCGCGCTGGTGGCCGGCAAGTCCACCGTGCCGGTGGGCACCGCGCAGCGCCTGGCCGAGTACGTGGCCGAGCACACCCCCGAGGGCGTGACCGCCGAGCTGGCGTGGAACCCGGAGTTCCTCCGCGAGGGCTTCGCGGTCCAGGACACGCTGCACCCCGACCGGCTGGTCTTCGGCGTGACCTCCGAGCGCGCCGAGAAGGTCCTGCGCGAGGTGTACGCGCAGACGATCGAGCAGGACGGCACGCCCGTGGTGGTGACCGACCTGCCCACCGCCGAGCTGGTGAAGGTGGCCGCCAACTCCTTCCTGGCCACCAAGATCTCGTTCATCAACGCGATGGCCGAGATCTGCGAGTTCGCCGGCGCGGACGTCACCAAGCTGGCCGACGCCATCGGCCACGACGACCGCATCGGCCGCAAGTTCCTCAACGCCGGTGTGGGCTTCGGCGGTGGCTGCCTGCCCAAGGACATCCGTGCCTTCTCCGCCCGCGCGGGCGAGCTGGGGGCCGGGCACGCGCTGGAGTTCCTCGCCGAGATCGACAAGATCAACTCCCGCCGCCGCGAGCACGTGGTGGAGCTGGCCCGCCGCGAGCTGGGCGGCGACCTGCACGGCCGCCGCGTGGCGGTGCTCGGTGCGGCGTTCAAGCCCAACTCGGACGACGTGCGCGACTCCCCGGCGCTGGCCGTGGCCGGCCAGCTGCACCTGGCGGGTGCCGACGTGCACGTCTTCGACCCCAAGGGCATGGCCAACGCGGCCAAGGTCTACCCGACCCTCACCTACGCGGACTCCGCGCAGGACGCCATCACCGGCGCCGACCTCGTGGTGCACCTGACGGAGTGGAAGGAGTTCCGCGAGTTGGACCCCGCGGCGCTCAAGGAGATCGTGGGCCGGCCCACCGTCATCGACGGCCGCAACGCCCTGGACGCCGAGGCCTGGCGCGCCGCCGGCTGGACCTACCGGGGGCTCGGCCGCCCCTGAGGCCCGAGCACCGACCGGTTGCGCCGCGTCGTCCCCTCAGCGGGCGGCGCGGCGCAGTGCGTCGAGGAAGACCGGGGCCGTCGCCTGCCAGCTGTGGTGGGTGACGGCCCGCGCGCGTCCCCGGGCCCCCATCGCGGTGCGGACAGCGGCGTCCTCGCGCCAGGCGAGGAGGGACGCCAGGGCCTCCTCGACGCCCTGCGGGCCGAAGGGCACCACCACGCCGCAGTCCGCGGCCTCCACCTCGGTCACGGCCAGCGGCAGCGGCGTGGTGACCACGGGCAGGCCGTGGGCCATGTACTCCAGCACCTTGGTGGGCATGGAGTGGCGGAAGTTGGGCAGGTCGCCCAGCAGGCTCACGCCGGCCAGGGCGCCGTCGAGCAGGCGGGCGGCCTCGGCGTTGGGCACGAAGCCGTGGTGCACCAGGTGGCCACGCTCGTGGGCGGCGGCCAGGTCCGCGGCGCACTCGCCCGTGGCGGGCCCGATGACGTGGAGCGTGCAGGTGCCGCCGGTGGCCTCGTGGAGGGCACGGCCCAGGGCCACGAGCTCGTCGCTGCCGCGCAGGCGCGTCACGTTGCCCAGGTAGACCACGCGGTCGGTGCCCGGGGCGGGGGGCTCCTCGGCCGGGCAGGGGACGGTGTTGGGCACCACCGTGTGGTTTCCCGTGAAACGTCCTGCGTAGGCGTGCTCGGCGAGCAGCAGGGTGAGGCGACGTTCGGCCAGGCGCTCCACGGTGCGGACGGCCGCCGCGGCCCAGGTGCCGGTGGGCCCGGGCAGGTAGGAGCGCGTGGGCAGTGCGGCCGCCGGGTCCTCGTGGACGTCCCAGACCACGCGGTCGGCCACCCCGGAGAAGGGCACGGTGAGCAGCAGCTCCGGGTCGTGGAGGAGCACCACGTCGTGCAGGGACCCCTCGGTGCGCACCACGTGGGCGGCGGCCAGCAGCGCGCGCAGTCGGCGGCGCCCCTGGGCCCGCGGCAGGTCGATGCCGTCCAGGCCCCCGCTGCCGTCGGGCACCGGGAGGCCGTGCGCGGTGAAGGAGGCCGCGTACGTGACCCGCCACCCCGCATCGAGCATAGCGGCCACCTGGCGCTCCCGGATGCGGGCGTCGCCGGGGTGGTGGACCGTGGTGACGACGAGGACGCGCACGGGATCAGGCCTGGGGCGGCTGGGCGGGCTTCTGCGAGGGCTTCTGGCCCTGCTGTGCGGCAGGCTTGGCCGGGGCCTTCTGCTGCGGCTTCTTGGCGGCAGGCTTCCGGGCCCCGGGGCCGGCCTTCTCGTAGGCCTTCATGACCTCCTCCACCGGGCCGTCCTGCTTGATGACGCCGGAGTCCAGCCAGATGGCGCGGTCGCACTGCTTGCGGATCATGGCGTTGGAGTGGCTCACCATGAACACCGTGCCTGCCTGCTCGCGGATCTCCGCGATGCGCTTCTGCGCGCGGTCGCGGAAGTCCGCGTCACCGGTGGCCAGCGCCTCGTCCACGACCAGCACGTCGGGGACCACCGCGGTGGAGATGGCGAAGCGCAGGCGGGCGGCCATGCCCGAGGAGTAGGCCTTCATCGGCAGGTTCACGGCGTCGCCGAGGCCGGAGAAGGCGATGATGTCGTCCAGCCGCTCGTCGACCTCGTGGCGTGACATGCCCAGGGCCTGGCAGCCGATCTGGATGTTGCGCACGCCCGAGAGCGTGGGCATGAGCACCGCGTTGACGCCCAGCAGCGTGCTGCGCCCCTGCACCCAGATGCGGCCCGAGGAGGGCGGCAGCAGGCCCGCGATGGCGCGCAGCAGGGTGGACTTGCCCGAGCCGTTGCGGCCGATGAGGCCGATGGACTCGCCGCGGTGGGCCACCAGGCTCACGCCGCGCACGGCGTGCACCTCGTCCTGCCCACCACCGACCATGCGGTGCCCGGCGCGGGCCAGGGCGCTGCGGCGGCCCTCGCCGGTGTTCTGGGCGGCGCGGTGCTCGCCCGTGCCGTAGATGCGGTAGTGGATGTCGACGTGGTCGACCACCACCGTGGGGACCCGCTCAGCCGCGTCCATAGGTGCCCTCCCCCCGCCAGAACCAGATGAGGCCGCCCAGCGGCAGCACGACGGCCCAGAACAGGCCGGCCAGCCAGGTGACGGGGTCCACGGCGGTCTCGCCCAGGAGGCTCTCGCGGACCAGCGTCATCATCACGGCCACCGGCTGGTAGGTCATCACCACGGCCAGCCAGTGCGGGGCACCGGCGGCGCCCAGGTAGTGGTCCACGCTGTAGAAGACGCCCGAGACGTAGCGCAGCAGGCGGATGACCAGCGGGATGAGGTTGGCGGCGTCGCGCGAGTCGTGCACCAGCCGCGCGAAGACCATGCCGATGCCCAGCGACATGCTCGCGATGAGCAGCAGGGCCACGGGGAAGAGGAGCCACTCGGCATCGGGCCGCTCCCCGGTGGCCAGCATGATGACCAGCAGCACCGCGAAGGTGGGCACGGCGGCGATGAGCTCCGTGGTCACCTTGGAGATGGGCAGCAGCACGCGCGGGAAGGACAACGAGCGCACCAGCTGCATGGAGCCGGTGACCGCCCGGGCGCCCTGGCTCATCACCGTGGACAGGAACACGAAGGTGAAGATGCCCGCGGTGAGGAAGCCGACGAAGTTCTGGGTGCCACCGCGGGTGTCCAGCAGCAGGCCGAAGATCAGGAAGTAGGCGCCGGCCAGCATCACCGGGTTGAGCACCGCCCACACCTGGCCCAGGCGGGACTCCTGCGTCTTGGCGTAGGCCTGCGCGGTGGAGAGGGTCCACAGGAACTGGCGGCGGCTCCACAGGTCGCGCAGGTACTCGCCCAGCGGGGGACGGTGGCCCACGCGGCGCAGGCCGTTGGCGCGCGCGATGGCCTCGAGCTCGGCCGAGGACAGCGAACCGCCGGCGGAGGGGGTCTGGGGGGACGGCCCTCCGCCGGCGGTGGGGACCCCGGCGGGGTCGGGGGTCACAGGCGCTGGCTGGTCTCGGTGTCGGTGGTGACGCCGCGGGTGTCGAGCATGCGGGTGGCCGCCTCGGCCAGGGCCTGCACGTCGTACTCCTTGTGATTCTGCACCAGGATGGTCAGGTCGGCGTCCTTGACGCCCTGCAGGGCGTCGGTGACCTTGGTGGCCTGGTCGCCCAGGGCGCGCCACTGCTCGACCTTGGGGTCGTGGAACTGGACGTTCGCGCCCTTGGCCGCGAGGGCCTTGGCCAGCGGCACGGCCGGCGACTCGCGCTGGTCGGCGATGTTCGGCTTGTAGGTGACGCCCAGCAGCAGCACGGTGGCGCCCTTGAGGGCCTTGCCGTCCTCGTTCAGGGCGTCCTGCGCGCGGGAGACCACGTAGGTGGGCATCTGGGAGTTGATCTCCTGGGCGAGCTCCACGAAGCGGAAGGGGTAGCCCAGGCGGGAGCGCACGTTGTGGGACAGGTAGTTCGGGTCGATCGGGATGCAGTGGCCGCCGACGCCCGGGCCGGGGTAGAAGGCCTGGAAGCCGAAGGGCTTGGACTTGGCGGCGTCGATGACGTCCCACAGGTCGATGCCCAGGTCGTGGCAGAAGCGGGCCATCTCGTTGACCAGGGCGATGTTGATGTGCCGGTAGGTGTTCTCCAGCAGCTTGGCGGTCTCGGCCTCGCGGGTGCCCTTGGCACGGACCACGGTGTCGACGAACTGCTCGTAGAACGCCGCGGCGGCGTCGCCGCCCTCGGGGGTGAAGCCACCGACGACCTTGGGGGTGTTCTTGGCGCCGAACTTCTCGTTGCCCGGGTCGATGCGCTCGGGGGAGAAGGCCAGGTGGAAGTCCTTGCCGGCGGTCAGGCCGGAGAGCTCCTCGAGGATCGGGCGGACGACCTCGTCGGTGGTGCCCGGGTAGGTGGTGGACTCCAGGATGACCGTGGTGCCGGGCTTGAGGTTGCGGCCGATGGCGGCGGTGGCGCCCTCGACGGCGCGCAGGTCGGGGCCGCCCTCGTCGGACAGGGGGGTGGGCACGCAGATCACGATGGTCTTGGCGCCGGCCATGCGGGTCTCGTCGGTGCTGGCCTCGTAGCCGGCGGCGAGCATCTCGGCGATGTCGGCGTCGGAGAGGTCGTCGACGTGGGAGACCCCGGAGTTCAGGGCGTCCACCAGCGACTGGGTGATGTCGTAGCCGACCACCTTCAGCCCGGCCCGGGTCGCTTCCTGCGCCAGGGGGAGGCCGACATAGCCCTGCCCGACGATCACAACATCAGCAGTCACGAGAACTCCTTCTCAGTTCTGCCTGCGCAGATGGCAGGCCACACTCGTCGCGGTCATGCTACCCGCGCCGGGTGGCGCAGGAAGGGTTTCTGGGGTGTCGACCATGTGATCATGCCGACGCGCCGGGCTCAACGGCCGGGGGTGCGCGGGCGCAGGAAGCCGCGGGAACGCGCGGCGCGCGCCTCCCGGGCGACCCGCTGGCGGGCGGCCACCGTGCGCAGCGCCAGGAGGTGCTCGGGCGCCAGCCCGGCCGCGTCGGCGCGCAGCACGGAGGTGGCACCGAAGCCGGTGAGCAGGTCGGCCACCCGCTGCGCCAGGACCTCGGGGCCGGTGGCGTGGGCGGGCACGAGGTCGAACGGGCAGCCGGTGGCGCGTGCCGCGGCCGCGGCGGCCTCACTGGCCAGGAACACGGGGCGGAACCACGGCTCGGCCAGCTGCTGGCGGGCCACGGCGGCCAGGGCCTGCTCCTCCTCGGCCCCCAGGTGGTGGGTCTCCACGCCGACCACCGGCCAGCGCTCCGGGCCGGGGTCCTCGGGGAAGGCCGCCCGGCGCGCCTCCACGGCGGCCGGCGGCGTGGCCAGCGGCAGGATCCGCTCGTCCCCCTCCAGGGCGGCCAGCCGGCTCAGTGCGTCCACGAGCACCGGCTGGGAGCGCACCACCTCGGTGACCGAGTGGACGCCGCGCTGCAGCACGGGCTGGGAGCGCACCAGGCGCGCGCCCTGCTTGGCGAGGTCGGTGAGTCGGTCAGCCACGGCGCACCTCCTGCACCACGTCGGCGATGGTGGCCGCGGCGTCGGCGGCGCCGTTGCCCGGGTCCGACGCGGCGGCGGTGCGCGCCATCGCGGGGCCCTCGGCGAGCAGGCGGTCCACGGCGACGGCCGCTGCGGCCGGCGTCACCTCCGGCAGGTCCACCGCCCAACCGGACGCGCCGGCGTGCCCGGTGCGGGCGGCCTGGTCGTCGAGGTTGGTGTCGGTGTTGGGCACGAAGGCGCTCGGCAGGCCCAGGCGCAGCGACTCGTGGAAGCTGTTGTACCCGCCGGCCACGAAGGCCAGGTCGAAGGCGCCGAAGCAGCGGGAGATGGGGAAGTCGCGCACCACGTGCACGTCCGTGGCGTCCACGGCGCGCTCGGCGATGGCCGGCTGCGTGACGCACACGCCGATGCCGCGCTCCCGCAGCGCCGCCGAGACCGCGCCCACCGCGTCGGAGGTGTCGTTGATGTTGCCGGCGCCCAGGGACACCAGCGCCAGACGGCCCTGCACGGGCAGGCCCAGGTGGCGGCGGGCCTCGTCGGGGTCGAGCAGGTCGTCGCGGTCCACCAGGGTCACCGGGCCCACGCGGTGCACGCGGGGGTCCTGCACGCCGGCGGTGGCGCCCGCATCGGCGGCGGCGGAGAGGTCACCGGGCTCGATGACGCGCGCGAACCAGTCGGTCTTCTCCAGCTGGTCGGTGTTGCGGCCCGGCTTCCACATGCCGCGGCGCGACCAGATCCACCGGGTGTCGCCGAAGGCCTCCACGGCGGCGTCGATGCCGCGGTAGGGGTGGGTGCCGTCGAAGACGACGACGTCCGGGCGGACGCGTTCCATCACGTCGTGCAGGCGCTGGGCGAAGAAGCGGCGCCACTCCACCGAGCGCATGCCCGTGGCGCCGGTGCTGGGCAGGTACTCGGTGTCGTAGCCGAGCGTGCGCACCATCGGGGCCGCGGTGGACAACGAGAGGAACGAGACCTCCACGCCGGGCAGGGCCGCCGGCAGGTGCCGGGCGTAGGCCAGCAGGCGGGTGAGGTGGCCCATGCCGGCGCCGTTGCTGCTCATCATGAGCACGCGCGGGCGGTCGGCGGGCAGGCTGGCGGGGCTCACGCGGCCTCCTGGGGCGGGGCCAGCACGGAGACGCGCTGGGGCGAGGGGGCCAGGGCGCGCCAGACCAGGCCCGAGGCGAGCGGCCCGGTGGGCAGCTGCAGGGCCACGGTGCGGCCGTCCACCTCGGTGGTGGTGCCGCGGGGCACCAGGGCGGCCACCTCGCCGTCGCGCAGGAGCACCACGGCGCGGGTGCCGGGCACGCGCTGGGCGGCCTCGAGGGCGGCCTGCTCGCCGGCACCGGACGCGGTGGCCGCCGCGTGGGCACCCAGGGCAGCCTGCACGGCCTCGGGGGAGCCCACGGCCGCCAGCGCGTCGGCGCGTTCGCCGTCGGCCGGGCGGCGCAGCGGCATGGTGCGGGCCACGAGGCGGGGGTCAGGGTGGGCCGGGCCGTCCACGGCCACCTCCAGGGGCAGGCGCGGGTCGCCGGTGGGGGCCACCGTGACCACGACCGGCACCGCGGGGACGTCGGGGGCCGGGTCGCCCGTGGTCGGGGCGTCGGGCGCGGGGCGGTCGGCGGCCTCGGCACCGGCGGCGACATCGGGCCCCTCCGGCGTGGGCGGGCCGACGAGCCCCTCCACGTGCTGGGTGAACGACGCCCGCGAGTAGCGCTCGGCCACCACGCGCAGCTGGTGCTCCACCCGTTCCCGGTAGGCGACCGGGTCGGCCAGCAGGCGCTGCACCACCGCCGGCACCTCGTCGGGCTCGGCGTAGAGCAGCAGGTCGCCGAAGGTCTCGCGGTGCTTGGGGATGGTCACCACCGGCACGCCGCTGGCCGCGGCCTCGAGCAGGGTGCGGCCGAAGGCCTCGTGGGCGTCCGGGTTGTCCACGTAGACGAACACGTCCGTGCCGGCCAGGAACTCCTCCACCGGCATCGCGCCGTGGGGCAGCAGCTCCCAGGCGGGCTGCGGGGCGGGGCGGCCGGCGGCCGTGGCCTCGGCGCGCAGGCGCTTGACCGTGCGCGGGGCGCCCATCATCCGTACGTGCACGCCCGGGCCGAGGTCATAGGCCGCGGCGAGCGTCTCCCAGGTGGTGGGGAACTTGATGCGGTCGTCGCGCGAGTAGCGGCCCACCACGGGCACCGTCGGCAGCGGCGCGTCGGGGTCGCGGGTGGGCCAGGTGGCGGTGTCCACCAGGCCCGGGTCGTCCCAGTCGGTGAGCGCGGTCGTGTGCTCGCGCAGGATGGTGCGGATGCTGGGGCCCTGCGGCGCCCACAACGGTTCGGTGCCGAAGAGTTCGCGGGCGTGCGCCTCCACCGTCGGCACGGTGTAGCGCTGGTCCGTGCCGTCGCGCTCGGCGGGGGCCTGGTTGGCCACGATCACCAGGTGGCGGGGCCGGACGGCGGACGGCTGGCCGTGCTTGTCCACCGGCGCGTGCGGCGGGTACTGCAGGATCGGCGGGTAGCGCAGCAACAGCAGGTCCACGTCCACCGCGTCGTCCAGGTGCACCAGGCGCACGCGTCCGGCATCGAGGAGCTCCTGCACCGGCGCGCACAGCGGGTCGTCGGTGGTGCGCATGAAGCGCAGCGCCTCCAGGTGCATGACGCCCACGGAGTGCCCGGCCTCGAGCAGGCTGTGGATCTCCTCCATCATCGAGCGCTGCGGACCGCCGTAGCGGCGCCAGTCACCGGCCACCACCACCTCCACGTGGGGGCGGGCGGCCTCGGGGACCTTCACCGCCGAGCTCCAGCGGTGCGGGCCGGCGATCCGTGGCGGGCCATCGGGGTCCAGCCAGGGGTCGTCGCCCTGCTTGATGGCGGCGTGCCAGCTGGCGTACGCGTTCTTGTACTCGTGGCGCGAGGAGTGGCGCCAGCCGCGGGTGAAGTCCGCCGCGGAGAGCGAGCCCGCGTCGGTGCGCATGAGCACCAGCACGTGCTCGGTCTGCAGCACCTCGGCGCCGGTGGCGGCCTCCAACCGGCGCGCGTACTCGGTGTCGGCGGCCTTGCGCACGGGGTCGAAGAAGCCGATGCGGGAGACGCCGCCCACCATCGGCACCATGAGCGAGGGGGCGCAGGAGATGGCGCCCGGGTAGCCGGGGCGGGTGATGCGCAGGTCGTCGCCGATGCGCAGGGCGCGCTGCCGGGTGGCGATGGCGGGGGCCAGCGACGGGTCGTCCGGCGTGAGCAGCGGGCGCACACCGGCCTCGAGCAGCTCCGGGTGGGCCCAGTCGTCGCTGTCGAGCACCACGATGGCGTCGCCCGTGGCGCGGCGGATGGCCGTGTTGCGGCAGCGGTAGGTGCCGCCGTTGACGGCCTTGCGCACCACGTGGATGCGGGGGTCCAGGTCCTCGATGGCCTCGAGCACGCCGGGGGTGGGGGCCGGGGAGGCGTCGTCGACGACGAGCAGCTCCCAGTTCTGCCAGGTCTGCGACACCATCGAGCGGGCGGCCAGGAGCACCTCCGGGCCGGGGTTGAACGCGCTCATGATGACGGTGACGCGGAAGGGGTGGTCCACCGGCGTGCCGCCCTCGCCGACGAGGCGGTCGAAGGGGGTGCGCAGCAGGCTGTCGGCGTCCAGGCCGTGGCCGGCCAGCCAGGCGCGGTCGAACAGGTCGTCCACGTCGCCCAGGCGCACCGTGGCGCCCAGCCCGGCGCCGAGGCGGCCGGAGAACTCCTGCCACCAGCGCTCGTGGGCGGCGGGCTCGGGGCGGGCACCCACCCCGCTGCCGTCGGCGGTGCGCCACGGGTTGAGCAGGTCGATGGCGGAGAGCTCGCTGGGCTCGGGGGTGCCGGCGCCCCGGTCGATGACGGTGCGGGCCCGCTCGGCGTCGCCGGGGGCCTGCCGGACCACGAGCAGCTGGGACCACAGGTCCGCGGCCGCCTTGGCCGGGTGCCTGCCGTCGCTCAGCGTGTGGGCCAGGGAGAACAGGCCCAGGGCGGCCGAGACGTCCTCGGGCGTGGCGAGTTGCAGCGCCACCACGCGGGCGTACTGGGTGAGCAGCGCCGGGTCCGGGTCCGGCAGGGCGCCGGTGGCCTCGGGCGCGTCGGCGGGCAGCTCCCCGGCATCGATGCGGCGGCCCAGGTCCTCCAGCTGCGCGGGCGTGGTGCCCTCGCCGCCGGCCAGCAGGGCCAGCACGGCGCGGCCGGCCACCGACTTGGTGCGCAGCAGCGTCGCCACCAGGCGGTCCGGGTGGCGGCTCGCGTGATCGGCGTGGTCGGCGGCCACCGCCTCGTCGGTGAGCGGGCGGGGTGCGGCCGCCGTCGGCGCCGCCACCGTGGGGGCGGGTCCCGCTGCGCCGGGGGTGGACGGCGTCAGGCGCTCAGCGGTCATCGCGGGCGGAGCGCAGGTCCTCGGCCGCGGACTCCAGGGCGGACTGCGCGCGGTCGAGGCGCCCCACGTACTGGGCCTGGATGAGGCGCACCGCGCCGGTGACGTCCTGCTGCGGGGCGGCGGCCGGGCGGGCCGACGGCGCCGGCGTGCCCGGGGCGGGACGCGCGGCGGGGGCGCTGCCCGGCTTGGTGCCCACGGCCACGGTCTGCAGCAGCGTCTTGACGCGGCGCGGCAGGTAGCGGGTGCGGCGGTTGGTGTCCAGGGACACCACCAGCTGCGCCGTCATGATGAGCCCCAGGGCGCCCGCGGTGAGCCAGTACTGGTGGAGGGCCGCCCCGACGGCGGCGAGCACCACCAGCAGGAGGGCGCCGCCGACGGCGGCCAGCATCTTCGTGGACTTCATGGGCTCCCGTTCCGGCACACGTGGTGCGTGAGGCGTTGCGGTCTGGTGTCTGCGGGTGGGCGTCGGCGGTGGGGCGGACCCCGGCGACGTCACCGGAGAGTATGGCAGCGCCCCGCGTACGATCGTCCCGATCCGTCCCGGGGTGTCGCCCGACGACCCCCTCGACGAGCAGACCGCAGCGCCGCGCCAGGCGGCCCACCCGGCACCCGGAAGGACCACTCGTGGCACCCCTGCGCACCGCGCGTCCCGCCGCCTCGCTCACCGACCACGCCGTGGACGCCGCCCGCCACGGCGCCGACGAGGCTGGTTTCGCATGGTTGGCCGCCGCGGCCGAGACCCCCCTGGCCCTCCTGCACACCGCGCTGCGCACCGACGCGCCGGTGCTCGTGGAGACCCTGGCCCGCGTGGCCACCGACGGCGCCCTCTCGATGCCGCAGCTGGCCGCCCACGTGGAGACCGCCCCCACCCTCGAGGCCGTGCTGGCCCCCACCGTGGCCGGGCCCGCCCTGGCCGCGCACGCCGGGGAGGCCCGCGAGCGGCTGCTGCACCAGGTGGGCTGTGTGGCGGCCTTCTGGAGCGGCCGCGCGCTCGACGAGGAGTCCACCGCCCGCGGGCTGCGGCTCTTCGAGGCCCTCCTGGAGACCCACGGCGCCGAGGCCCTGCCGCCCAAGCTGCGCGCCATCCCGCTGCAGCAGGCGCTGCTCTCCGGCCGTCCCGAACTGGCCCGCCGCTGGGTGGACCTGCCCGGGGCCCGCAAGCAGATCGTGCAGGGCGTGCGCACCGACCTGGCGCGGCTGGATGCCCTCGGGGAGGGCGCCACCGCCCCGCAGCCCGGGTCCGCGGCCGAGGTGGCATGGCTGGAGTCGCTCAACACCCGCTTCACACAGAGCCGCTGCACCCCGGTGACGCTCACCGCATCGGGCAGCACCCCGTACGACCGGATGGAGGCCGCCGCGCCCCACCACGTGGAGGACGGGCCGCTGGTGACCGTGCTCATGCCGTGCTGGCAGCCCGACGCCGAGGGGCTGGTGACCTCGGTGCGGTCCATCACCGCCCAGACCTGGCGGCGCCTGGAGATCCTCGTGCTCGACGACGCGTCCGGGCCGGAGTTCGACGCCGTCTTCGAGCAGGTCGGCCGGATGGACCCGCGCATCACCGTGGTGCGCATGCCCGCCAACGGCGGCTCGTACGTGGCGCGCAACCACGGCATCGGCATCAGCCACGGCGAGTACGTGACCGTGCAGGACGCCGACGACTGGTCGCACCCCGAGCGCATCGAGCGCCACGTGCGCGACCTGGAGGCCCACCCCAAGGTGCCCGCCAACCGGTCGCAGGCCATCCGGGTCAAGGACGACCTCACCCACCAGTGGCTCGGCTACCCGCCGGACCGCCGCAACGCCTCCAGCCTCATGGTGCGCCGCTCCGTGCTGGAGGAGGTGGGTGGCTTCCAGGCCGTGCGCAAGGGCGCGGACTCGGAGTACCACTTCCGGCTCGACGCGCTGGGCCGCCCGGTGCGCGACATCGACGACTACCTGGCCGTCATCCGCCTGAGCACCGGCAGCCTCTCGCGCGGCGACTTCATGTGGAACCGCAACAACCCCGACCGGCTGCTCTACCGCGGGGTGTACGCCGCGTGGCACCGGGCGATCCGGCGTGCCGGGGGTGGCAAGGGGCCGCGCTCGCGGCAGCTGGCCGGGGCGTCCGGCATCGACTCCTCCGCCACGATGCCGTTCAGCGTGCCGCGCGCGTGGAACCGTGACCTGCCCGCGCCCGACGGCGGTCGGTACCCCTCCAGCGGCGAGGAGGTGACGCACGCCTGGGTGCTGCGCGGTGACTTCAGCCAGCCCGAGCGGGTGGCGCAGCTGCGCGAGTTCCTCGACGCCGGCATCCGCCCCGTGCTGTGGCACCAGGAGCGCCCGCTGCCCCTCACCGAGCGGCGGCCGGAGCTGGCCGACGCGGTGGGCGACCTCATCGTGGCCGAGGGGCTGACCTACGTCTCGGCCAACGAGGCGACACTGGCGCAGAACCTGCTGGTGCTCGACGCGGGGCTCGCCGCGCGCGACGCGGGGAAGGTGCGGGCCGAGCGGGTGTGGCTGGACGCCGACCGGCTGGCCGAGGACACCGGTGCGGGCAGCATCGGGGACCTCATGGTGGTGCCCGGGCAGCTGCGCGAGGCGTTCGGCACCGCGCCGCAGTGGGTCACCCGGCACGGTGCGGGGCACTGCGGCATCGAGGGTGCGCGCCCGGCCCCCTGGCGAGCCTGAGCGGAGCTCGCTCCACCCAGCACACCCCTTGGGCGTTGGGTCGTCGCTTCTCGGGGTCCAGAGCCGGTCTCGACCCCGAGAAACGACGACTCAACGCAGGGCGGGCACGACCGCTGTGCGCTCATGTGTCACTGGGTGCCGCGGAGGGTGTCTGCCCGCGCATCCAGTGACACATGAGTGGCTGATCGTGGGCGTCAGCCCTTCTGGCTGCCCTTCGTGCCCTTCCCGGCCTTGTCCAGCGCGGCGTCCATGCGGGCGTCCAGCACCTGCTGCAGCGAGGCCACCCAGGTGGCCGTCACGTGGCTGCCCTGGCGGTAGGTGAGCACGCCACCGTTCACCGCGCGGCAGGTGCCCTCGGGGCAGAGGTGGTCGTTGAAGTCGATGAGGGAGCCGTCGACCTCCTTCATGACCTCCTCGAGCGCCGGGGTGCCCACGCCGTCGCGCTCCGGGAAGTCGCACACCGAGACGTGCGAGCTGTTCTCGGCCACGCACTCGTAGACCTTGGTCTTGGGCTGCGGCGTGTCGGCGATGGCCACCACGGTGGTGCCCTCGTCGACCAGCGGCTGGATGTGCTCCAGGTAGCCCTTCACGATGGCCTCGCGGGAGGTCTTGGTGCCGCCCTCCTCGACCAGCGCCTCGGAGCGCAGGCCGGAGACCACGAGCACGTCCGGCGGGTCGGCCTGCAGCGAGTCGGCGACCTTGTCGCCCCACTCCTTGCACGAGGTGTTCGGCGTGCCGCCGGGTGCCTGCAGGGCGGCCGAGAAGGCGCAGGCCGACTTGGTGTTGGAGCGCACCGTGTAGCCGCGCTCCTTGGCCCACGCGTCCAGGCCCGGCAGCCACTGGAAGGCCTTGGAGTCGCCCACCAGGGCCACCGTCCTCTGGCCGTTGGGGTCGCCGGCCTCGCACTCGTGCGGCTCGGCGGAGTCCAGGGACACCTGGCAGCCGTCGGCGTACTGCGGCGGCACGTCCTCGGTGGCGTCCAGCGGGTCGGGGGTGATGGTCTCCGGGTTGTCCGGGTAGGCGGCGGGGTCGGGCTTGGCCTTGAGCACCGCGTTGACGCCGCGCACACCCTTGCCGGCGTGGGCGTCCTTCGCCTTCTCCTCGTCCGGCAGCAGCGCCCGCGCGCCGGCGGCGTTCTCGTCGGTGCCCTTGCCGGGCGCGACCACCTGCAGGGCCGTGCCCAGCAGCACACCGGTGAGGGTGAGCGAGGCACCCAGCACCAGGGCGTTGCGGGTGCGCTTGAACGGGGCGGCGAAGCGCACCGGGTTCTCCACCAGGCGGTTGCCCGCCCAGGCCAGGGGGAAGGCCAGCAGCACGGCGGCCACGGTGGCCCACAGGGGCGCCTTCTCGCCGTCGTAGAGGCCCTGCTGGGTGAAGATCACCAGCGGCCAGTGCCACAGGTAGAGCGAGTAGCTCAGGGCGCCGACCCACAGCATCGGGGCCGAGCCCAGGGCCGCCTGCAGCGGGCCGCGCGCGGTGTAGCCGCCGACGAGGGCCAGGGCGGTGCCGATGGTGGGCAGCAGGGCGGCGCTGCCCGGCCACGGCGTCCTGCTGGTGATGACCAGGAAGGCCACGCCCAGCATCAGCAGGCCGACGGCCACCAGCGCCGCACCGAGGCGGCGGTCCAGCCGCGGCCACACCGTCGCGCCACAGGCCACCAGGCCACCGACGGCGAGCTCCCACAGGCGGGTGGTGGTGACGAAGTAGGCCGTGGCCGGGCTGGAGGCGGTGTGCACCACTGACCACACCAGCGAGGGCACGGCGATGGCGAGCAGGCCGAGGGTGGCCGTGGGCGCCAGCGGGGTGCGGGCGCGGCGCACCACCAGGCCCACCACGAGCAGCACCAGCGGCCAGACCACGTAGAACTGCTCCTCCACCGCGAGCGACCAGAAGTGCTGCAGCGGCGAGGGCTCGGTGTCCTCGGCCAGGTAGTCCACGGACTGGTTGGCCAGCCGCCAGTTGATGAGGTACACCGCCGAGGCGCCGATGTCCCACGCCACGTCCTTGAAGCGCGTCAGCGGCAGCAGCAGCCAGGTGCCGATGGCGGTGAACAGCAGCACCATCGTGGCCGCGGGGAGCAGGCGCTTGAAGCGGCGGCCGTAGAAGGCCGGCAGGTCGACCGTGCCGGTGCGGTCCACCTCCTTGAGCAGCTGGCCGGTGATGAGGAAGCCCGACAGCACGAAGAAGATGTCCACGCCCGCGAAACCGCCGGTGATGACGGGCAGGCCGGCGTGGTAGGCCAGCACCGAGAGGACGGCGATGGCGCGCAGGCCCTCCACGTCGGGGCGGAAGGAGGTGGGGCGGTGCCCGCCGGGGACGGAGGAGGCGGCGGGCGCGGTGGGGGCAGCAGAGCTCATCGAGTGGTGTCCTCACGGTCCAGCGCCACGGATGCGAGGCGTCGGAGGGTCTCGTCGGCGGGGAAGTGGTCTCGGACCTGGGCGCGGGTCGCCGCGGAGGCGGCCTCCCAGGTGGTGCGGTCGGCGTGGGCCAGCACGCGTTCGGCGGCGGCGTCCACCCAGCGGGCGTCGGGCCCGTCCACCACCCAGTCGTCGGGCAGCACGTCGCGCGCGCCGCCGCGGCGGGCGAACACCGGCCAGTTGCGCACCACCGGCACGCACCCGGCTGCGGCGGCCTCCACGAGGCCCAGGTGGAAGGACTCACGGCGGCTGGAGCTCACCACGAACCCGCAGCCGGCCAGGTGGGCGGCCACGTCGTCGGTCTGCGGCACGAGCTCGAGGGCGTCGCGTACGTCGTCCTGCGCGGCCCGCTCGGCGACCTGCCGTGCGTACGTGCCGTTCTCCCCGGCATCGGCGATGTCCTGGCCGATGAGGCGCAGGCGCCACGCCGGGTCGTGCTCGCGGAGGCGGGCCAGCAGCTCGAGGGCCTTGAGGGGGTCCTTCACGCGGCGGCCCCACTTGACCATGACCAGGCGCCGGTGGGCGTCGTCGGTGGTGGGCACGTCGAACCAGTGGCCGTCCAGCACGTGGCCGATGACGTGCACCGGCGGCAGGTCCGTGCGGGCGCCGAGCACGCCGAGCGCCACCCGGGCCACCGGCGCCCCGACGGCCACGAGGGCGTCCACCGACGCCCAGCGCACCAGGTGCAGCCACGGGTCGAGCACGTCCAGGCTGTGCACGCGCAGCACCATGCGCTGGTGAGGGGCGGCCAGGTGGCTCAGCCACACCGCGGGCAGGTCGGCCCACTCGGCCCACAGCACGTCGGCCGCCGCGATGCGGTCGGTCACCTCGGTGGGCAGGCCGTGCTCGCCGTCGAGCACCAGACGCTGCACCGCCTCGAGGTTCTCCGTCCTCACCAGGCGGCTGGAGAGCACCGGGGCCAGCTCGGCCAGGTCGAGCACGTCCACCGTGCAGCCGGCGGCCTCCAGGGCCCGCACCACGGGCTGCTCGAAGCGGCCGTAGGTGCCGGGCAGGAGCAGCACGCGGGGGGCGGGGCCCGTGGGCCGCGGGGTGGCGGCGGGGCGGGGCTGCTCGGCGGTCAGGCGTTTCCAGCCCGCGACGGTGCGCAGGGGCGAGAGCCACGCGCCGGGGTTGTCCACCATCGGGGTGGACACCGCATCGGCGTGGAGCGTGCGGTGGAAGGCCAGGCCCACCAGGGCGGTGAGGTCGTCGCCCGCCAGGTCCGGGGCGGCCAGGGCCTTCATCTGCCGCTGGATGCGCGCGGTGCCGCCGGTCCAGCGGCCCTGGCGCAGCAGGGCGGTGGAGGCGTCCACGCGCTGGCGGGCGGTCACCGCCTCGGGCACGTCGCGGGCCAGACCGAGCACGGCCTCGGGCGAGAGGGCGCCGGCGCGCACCGGCTCGGCCAGCAGCCCGGCCACGGCTGCCCGGGCGGCGTCGCCGGTGAGCACGTCCACGGCGTCGAGCTCCACCGCGTGGGTGGTGCCCGGCCAGACCACGAGGGCCCCCTCGGCCAGCGCGGGCAGGCGCGGGTCGCGCACCAGGTCGTGGGCGAAGGACTCCTCGCCCCCGGCGTTGAGCGCGTGCAGGAGCCCGTGGGCGCCGCCGGCCTCGCCCGGTTCGGGGTGCACCACGCGCAGCCCGCCGGCGGCGAGCTGCTCCAGCAGGGCGGTGGCGTCCTCGTCGTCGCGTGCCTCGGCCAGGGTCGGTTCCCACGCCTCGGCGGGAGCTGCCAGGACCACCCGGTGCCCCTGGCGCAGCAGGTGGCGCACCGTGGGCAGGGCGGCGTGCACCTGGCCCCGGCTGGCGGCGCACCACAGCAGGTCCCGGCTCCCGGGGGACTGCAGGGGCGTCGCGCCGCGGGTTCCCGGGCGGGGGTGGTGGGCGGTGCCCACGGATGCCGGACTCACCGGGCCTCCTCGATGGCGGCCTCGAGGCGCGCGTCGAACACGCCGCCGAGGGTTGTGACGTAGGTGTTGCTGACGTGGCTGCCCTGCCGGTGGGTCAGCACGTCGCCGATGACGGCCGGGCAGGTCCCCTCGGGGCAGACGAAGTCGTTGAGGGACATCATCGCCGCCCCGTCCACCTGCTCCACGGCCTGCTCGAGGGCCGGCGTGCCGCGGCCGCCGTCGTCCTCGAAGGCGCACTGGCCCACCGCGTCCAGGTGCTCGGCCACGCACTCGTACTGCGGGCCGTCGGTGGGGCCGGCGGTGTCGGCCACGGCCACCACGGTGGTGCCCTTCTCGGCCAGCGGCCGCCAGAAGGTCTCGTAGCCCTGGGCCACCTTGTCGTCGCCCTGAGCCCCGCCGGCCACGAGCGAGCTGGTGAGCAGCAGGTCGGGCTGCTGGGCGGTGATCTTCTCGTGCACCTCCTGGCCCCAGTCGTGGCAGTCCTTCCAGCGGGCGTCCTCGGAGTCCATGAGCTGGTCGTTGTACGGGCAGGCGGACTTCAGGTAGGTGCGCACCTCGTAGCCGTGGTCCCTGGCCCACGCGTCGATGAGGGGCACCCACTGGTCGATCTTCGAGTCACCGGCCACGGCGATCGTCTTCTTCGCACCCTCCTGGCCGAAGGTGCACTCCTTGAGCTGGTTGCCGTCCACGCTGTCCACGCAGTTCTGGTCGTACGTGGGCGGGTAGTCCTTGGTCACCTCGAGCGGGTCCGGGGTGATGGCCTCCGGGGCGTCGGGCACGGCCCCCTCGCCCACCACGGGGCGCACGTCGGCCGGCACCTCGTCGGGGTCCACGTCCTGCGGCAGCAGCACCTCGGCGCCCACGCGGCCGGCGGCGGTCTCCGGGTTCGCGTCCACCTGCTTGGTGCTGGGCGCCAGCTGCACCAGGCCGAGGGCCGCCACGGCGCCCACCGCGGTGAGGGTGCCGCCCAGCGCCAGGGCGTTGCGGGTGCGCTTGAACGGCGTGGCGAAGCGCACCGGGTTCTCGATGAGGTGGTGCCCCGCCCAGGCGAGCGGGAAGGCGGCCAGCACGGCGGCGACGCTCGCCCACATCGGGGCGCCGTCCTCGTACACGCCCTGCTCCACCACGGTCACCAGCGGCCAGTGCCACAGGTAGAGCGAGTAGCTCAGCGCGCCGACCCACAGCATCGGGGCCGAGCCGAGCAGGCGCACCACCGGGCCGCGGGCGCGGGCCCCGCCCACGAGCACCAGGGCGGTGCCCACGGTGGGCAGCAGGGCGGCGCTGCCCGGCCACGGGGTGGAGGAGGTGACCACGAACAGGCTGGTCAGCAGCACCACGAGGCCGAGCACCACGAGCAGGCTGCCCACGAGGCGCGGCAGGCTGGCCCAGACGGCCACACCGCAGGCCACGAGGCCGCCGAGGGCGAGCTCCCAGAGGCGGGTGGTGGTGACGAAGTAGGCCGTGGCCGGGCTGGAGGCGGTGTGCACCACCGACCAGACGAGCGAGGGGACGGCGATGGCGAGCAGCCCCACGGTGGCCACCGGTGCCAGCGGCAAGCGCGTGCGCGTCACGACCAGGCCGACCAGCAGCAGCACCAGCGGCCAGACGACGTAGAACTGCTCCTCCACCGCGAGCGACCAGTAGTGCTGCACCGGGGAGGGCTGGGAGTCCTCGGCCAGGTAGTCCACGGAGCGGTCGGCCAGCCGCCAGTTGACGACGTAGAGCGCCGAGAGCGCGATGTCCCAGGCGATCTCCTTGAACCGGGTGGCCGGCAGCAGCAGCCAGGTGAGCAGCCCGGTGACGATGAGCACGGTGGTGGCCGCGGGGAGCAGGCGCTTGGCGCGGCGGCCGTAGAAGGCCGGCAGGTCCACCCGGCCGGTGCGGTCCACCTCCTTGAGGAGTTGACCGGTGATGAGGAAGCCGGAGAGCACGAAGAACACGTCCACCCCCGCGAAACCGCCCGTGACGAGCGGGAGGCCCGCGTGGTAGGCCATCACCGAGAGGACGGCGATGGCGCGCAGGCCCTCGACGTCGGGGCGGAACGAGGACGGCCGCTGGCTGCCGGTGCTGGAGGCACCGACGGGCTTCCTGGCCACTTGACTCACGGAGTTTCCTTGGAGGGGGGACGACACAGGTCGGACGGGGTGGACCGAGGTCCGTGGGGAGCAACGATAACGCCGCGGTCCCCGCACGCCGGGGTGCTCAGCCCGCGACGAGCACCCACCCGCCGGCGTCGTCGCGCCGCACGAGACCCGCCGACGCGAACTGCTCCAGCCACCCCTCCATCGGCCACCAGCCCCACCGTTCGGCGAAGACGCGGCCGTTGCGCACCACGTCGGCCACCTTGTCCCACGGCGGGGAGTGGCTCTCGTGCCACTGGTGGTGGGCCACCGCGCCGCCGAGCCACAGCAGGCGCCCACCGGCCGCGCCGAGGCGCTGGGCGAAGTCGGTGTCCTCCCCGCCGTAGCCGACGTACGCCTCGTCGAAGCCGCCGACGGTGCGCCAGGCGGCGGGCGTCATCGCGAAGTTGAGCGACCAGAAGCGGGTGAGGTCGGGTTCGGGCACCACCTCGCCGGGGGTCGGCACGGGGCGCCCGGGCGCGGGGTCGGAGAGGGCGCGCAGGGCGGGCAGGTCCTCCACCGGGTAGGCGGCGGGCGGGTCGGTCTCGCGCAGGCGCCCGGTGACGCCGCACCACAGGGCGGGCGTGTCGCCCACGGGGTGCGCGGCCAGGGCGTCGGTGTAGGTGCCCACGAGCTCCGGCTCGGCGATGCAGTCCACGTCCAGGAGCACGAGCACGTCGGCCCCCGCCTCGGTGGCGGTGGTGGCGGCCAGGTTGCGCGCGGCGGCCAGCGGCAGGCCCTCGGGGGTCGTGTTGACGTCGACCACGAGGGTGCGGCAGCCGGGCACGGGGTGGGCCCCGGTGACCGAGCGGATGGCCGCGTCGTCCATGGCCACCACCACGTGCAGGTCGGGCACCCGGTCCGATGCCGCGAGCGACCGCCGCTGGTTGGCCAGGTGGTCGTGGCGGCCGTGCACCAGGGTGAGGACGGCGGTGGTCACGGGGCCTCCTCGGGGTCGGGAGTGGGGTGCTCGGGTGCCGTGTCCGGGGTGGGCCAGGCGGGCTGCTCGCCCGGGCGGGCCGCGGCGGCCACCACCTGCGCGATGCCGGCCGCGCCGGACCCGAGCCAGTGACCCCACGCGCCGCCCCCCATGGCGCGGGCGCGGGCGAGCAGCCCGGGCCACTCCCCGGGCGCGGGCCAGGACGGTCCGGATGTGGCCCCGGATGCCGTGAGGGGCCCCTCGCCGGTCGTGGACCCGAGACCGGGGGTGGCGGCCAGCCCCATGCGTCCCAGGGCGCGCGCGGTGGCCACCTGCTCGTCGTGCGGGCGGGGCTGCGGCAGCACCACCGCGGGCGTGCCGGCGGTGGCCACGTCGGCCACGGCGCCCTGCCCCGCGTGCGTCACCACCGTGCCGGCACGGCGCAGCAGTGCGCGCACCTCGGTCGGGGGCAGGTCGCGGGCCAGCGCCCACCGCACGCCGGGGTCGGCCTGCTCCAGCGCCGCCAGGTGCTCCGCACCGGGGGCGTCGCTGCCGTGGCCCCAGAGCACCACGCCGAGCGCGGCGTCGCGCACCCCACCCCGAGCCGGTGCACCCGCCGAGGAGCCCGCGGCGGCACCCCCGGGATCCGTGCCGTCCGGGTGCGGCACGCCGCCCACGTGCGTCGTCCGCGCCGCGAGCTCCCCGTGGGCCACCACGTGGTCGGGGTGCGCACCGGCCGGCCAGCAGGCCACCACGGCGCTCGCGAGGTCGTACCCCAGCCGGTGCGGCGCGTCGGTGCGGTCGCCCGGCATCGCCACGGTCACCACCGGCACGCCCAGCAGCCGCACCAGGGCCACCACCTCCACCGACACGTCCACCACCACCGCCTCGGGCCGCGCGGCGGCCACCCAGGCGGCCACCTGGCGCTGGCGCTCGCCGAACCCCACGGCCCCGGTGCGCAATGGCGCGAAGTGCAGGGACCCGCCGGCGCTCTGCTCGTGGCGGGGCGTCGCCCGCCCGGGTGCCTCCCACGTGATGCCGTCGGTGTCGTCGACCAGCCGCACCCACGGCCCCACCCAGCCGTCGGGCCGCGGGCGGCTGCCCAGCCCCACCACCTCGTCGCCGGTCAGCGCGCGGTACGCGGCGGCGACGGCGAGGGCCCGGCTGGTGTGGCCGGACCCCACGTGGTGCACGTAGTAGCCGATCACGCGTGCTCCTGCCGGGCGCGCTCCACCATCGTGGACGCCGGCACGCGCCGCAGGCGGGCGGCCGGCCCCTCCACCGCGATGCCGTGCCACCCCGAGGCGGTCTGCCCCGGCTCGTCGGTGGCCAGGGTGAGGCGGGCCCGCGCGAGGTCACGGGTGCGGGCCACCTGCACCGGTGCGGCGCCCCGCCCCGCGCCCGGGCTGGCCGGCGGCCCGGCCACGCCGCGTCGCGCCACCGGCTCCCAGCCCGTGGGCGTGGTCACCGGCTCGCTCGTGCGCACGCGCCACCGGCAGCGGGACAGCACCTCACGGTCCGGGCTGCCGGGGTGCACGCGCGGGTCCGCGGCCAGGGCGCGCTGCAGCTCGGCCGCCGCCGACCCGCCGAACCACACCCCCGTGTCCCCGCGGCGCAGCCAGGACTCCACGGCCACGAGCCCCTGCCCGAGCGTCCACCGGCTCGCGTCGGCCTCGACCACCAGGTCCGGCAGGGCGTGCACGAGGCCGCGGCCGCGCACCAGCGGGTGGGTGAGGCGGGTGGCCAGGTGGGCGGTCTCGGCGTTCTTCACCGCCACCAGGTCCTCGGGGCGCCCGGAGATCTCCGGCCCGTCGTGCCAGGCCACGGCATCGGGGCGGTGGCGCAGGTCCCACCCGGCCAGCCAGGCTCGCTGCGCCAGCTCCCAGTCCTCCCCGCCGTAGCCCACGAAGGTCTCGTCAAAGCCGCCCAGGGCCAGGAAGGCCGCCCGCGGCACCGCCATCACCGCCGAGATCACGTAGCGGAAGCTCGCGTCGTCGGCGGCACGCAGGTGGTCGGTGCCCGCCAGGCCCTCGGCCAGCCACGCCGGCTCGGGGAGGGTGGCCGGGGCGGGGCCGTGCCCGGTGAGCCAGTCGGTGACCGCCGCCGGCGTCCACCCGGCCGCGTCGTGGTGCCGCCGCCGGCCCACCACGAGCGTCGGCACCGGGCCCGATGCCGCTTCCGCCAGCACGCGCAGGCAGTCCGGCTCGGGCAGCATGTCGCCGTCCAGGAGCACCAGCACCTCCCCGGTGGCGGCGGCCGCACCCAGGTTGCGCGCCGCGGCGGCCCGGAAGCCCCGCCGCTCCTGGCGCACCAGACGCAGCCGCAGCGGGTGGTCGGTGGGCAGCACGGGCGCGGTGGGCGAGCCGTCGTCGGCCACCACCACGTCCACACGGTCGGCCGGCAGCGTGGTGTGGCGCAGCGCCTGCAGCAGCCGGGCCAGGCGCTCGGGGGAGTCGTGGTGCGGCACCACCACGGTCACGCTCGGGGTGGTCATCGCAGGTTCCTCAGCATCTCGGCGGCCTCCTGCCAGGAGGGCCACAGGTCGGTGTCCTGGCCCTGGTGGGTCGATGCGGGGTCGCCCAGCGCGTCCACCAGCGCCCCGGTGAGCTCGTGCAGCGCGTCGTCGTGGCCCACCAGCCGGAGGGCCCCCGGCATCCGGGCGGCCTGCTCCCGGGCGTAGGGCGAGTCGGCCACCAACGGGCGGCGGCCGGCGGCGAGCCACGAGTTCACCGACCCGGAGGCCGACACGTGGCGGTGGTGGGCCACCGGCACGTCCACCGCGCGGCAGGCGGCGGCGAGCTCGTCCTCGGTGAGCCAGCCGGTGGTCACGAACCGGGTGCCGGCCGTGGCGGCGCGCTGCTCGAGGGCGTCGACGAGCTCCTCGTGACCCGGTGCGGGGCGGCCGAGGTTGAGCACGCCGGTGGGGCGGCGGTCGGCGGGCAGGCGCGGGTCACGCGCGGCCGCGGCGGTGGCGTCCACCACCTCCTCCACGCCCTTGCCGGGGTAGAGGAAGCCGAGGGTGGCCACCCACCTGCCCGGTGGGACGTCATCGGGCACACCCTCGTCGGTCGTGACGGACCCCGCGGGCTGACGCACCTCGCGCTCCACGGGCAGCGGCACCACGCCGATGCGGGCGGCGTCCACCCCCGTGGCCGCGGCCAGCAGCCCCCGCTCGTGCTCGCTGCTCACCACCACCGCGTCGGCCGCCGCGCACACGCGGTGGTAGGCCGCGGTGCGGGCCTCCTGTCCGGTGCCGTCGCTGGGCTGGGGCACGTCGTGCAGCACCACCTGCACCGATGCCGTGGCGGCCACCAGGCGCTCCAGCGCGTCGGCGGCCGCCGCCGGGGTGGGGCCGAACGCGCGGTCGGTGAAGTGCACCACCACGGTGCGCCCGGCCAGACGGGTGGCCGGGCCGTCCGGTGCGCTCCAGGCCCTGGCGGCCACGTCATCGGGGGCCAGGTCCTCGGTGGCCAGCCGCAGCAGCTCACCCGCTCCCGCGTGCGCCAGCCGCCGGGCGTGCAGCACCACCCCGTGCTGGTCCGGTCCCACCACCACGTGCAGCGCGTCGTCGGTGTCCGTGGTGGCCACCTGCTCGGGGTCGCCGGAGGGCGCCACGCTCGGTTCGAGCCCACCGGAGCCGGCCGCTCCACCGGCCCCGGCGCCCGCACCCCGGCGCGGCCGGCCCACCACCCCAGCGAGCAGCAGGTCGTCGCGGACCGCCCGCGCACAGGCGGCCAGCACCCGCGGGTTCGCGCGCAGCCACGCGGCCTGGGTGGCCACCACCTCCTCGTCGGGCACTGCCCGCCCGTCCACCAGCCAGTCATCGCGTGGCTCGCCCTCGAGTCCCAGCGCGTCCAGGGTGGCGGCGGTCACCGGGGCGAACACCGAGCGCAGCAGCTCGCGCCCCGGGTCCGGCACCGCCCCGGCCCCCACCCGCTCGGCCACGCGCTGCGCCAGGCCCATGAGCACCGGGTTGCCCGGGTGGTTGATGGTGTTCGTGGCCCGCGCGCCGGCGCCCACCAGCAGGTCGTCCACCGGCACCGCCCCGGCGGCCTCCTGCCGGCGCCGCAGCTCGGCCAGTGACGCCTGCGCCACCGCACGCACCGCATCGGCTCCCGGGAGCGGGTCGGCCAGCCCGGCGGCCCGGGCGACGGCCCCCGTGTGGTGGTAGGGCACCAGGGGCGGGTCCGGCAGGCCGGGGCCCCGCACCAGCCGCTGCTGCGGGTGCAGACCGCGGTAGCGCACGATCGGCGCCATCACGTGCTGCGCGCCGCGCGCCGCCCGGGCCACCACCTGCGCGGTGCCCAGCGGCAGGTCGCGGTAGTCGTCGCGCACCGGCTGGGTGACCACCACCGTGGTGCGGGCCAGCAACCGGTCCAGGTGGGGCAGGTCCTCGGCGGTCAGCTCGTGCACCGGGGGGACCCGCACCCACGTGCGCGCGGGGTCGGCCAACTCCAGCAGCACCCGCAGCGACTCGGCCTGGCAGTTGCCGTGCACCATCCCCACCGGGCCGTCGGGCACCTCCTCGATGCCGTAGAAGCCCCCGTAGTGGCGGCGGCGCCCCTCGTCCACACCCGTTCCCGTGCCCTGTTGCCCGTTCACGACGCCTCCCGCGCGGCACGGTCCCGTGCCGCCTGCTCGTCCACCACCTGCTCGTACACCGCCACGTGGGCACGCCCCACCGCCTCGGTCTCCCGGGCCCGGTGGTCGGCCCAGGCGCGTGCCTGCTCCGCCGACCGCCCGGCCCGCGCCGCGGTCACCGCGCCCTCCAGAGCCGTCCGCAGCGAGGCCGGTTCGGGCCGCTCTCCCTCCCACGCCCACAGGTGCTCCACGCGTTGCTCAGCCAGGTGGCCCACGCTGGGTGCCAGGGGCACCACGCCCAGGTCGTGGCACTGCTCCACCCAGCCGGAGTGCGTGCCCCACCGGTGCGGCAGCACGGAGACGTCCAGGTGCTGCAGGTAGGTGCTGAACGCCGCGTCGTCCAACGGGTCCACGGCGCGCACGTCCACCCGCTCGGGGGCGTCCCGCACCCAGGCGGCCACGTCCCCGGCCACCCCCGGGCGCAGCAGCTCGCGGTGCAGCGTCACCTCCAGCCGGCACGCGGCCGGGCCCAGGGCGTCGGTAGCGGCCAGCAGCCCGTCGAGCAGGCGGGTCCGGCCGGCGTTGGCGCGCAGGGACTTCAGGTGCACCCCCACGAGCACGGGCCCCTCCGGGCGCGGTGCACGCACCGCCTCCTCGATGTGCTCGCGCGGCTCCATCGCCGGGTGCGGCACCACCACCGCCCGCCGCCCGGTCGCCCGTTCGATGCGGTCGGCCGCGCCGGGCGTGAGCGTCAGCACGGCATCGGCCGCCTCCACCAGCAGGCGCACCCGGGCGCGGTGGTCGTCCTGCTCCACCGCGTGCGGCAGGTCCAGGTCGTGCACCGTGACCACCAGTGGGAGGCCCACCCGGCGCAGGGTGTCGGTCCAGTCGGCCACTTGGGCGGGCGCGAGGTGCTCGAAGCCGAAGTGCACGTGCACCAGGTCCACCTCCGTGCGGTGCGCCCGCACCCACTGCGGGTCCCAGGCCGGTGAGGGCCACCACTGCCCGGCCGGTGCCCCGGGGACGGGTGGGTCGGGCAGCAGCTCCACCCCAGACGCGCCGGCCAGCACGCTGCGCACGTACGCGTGGCCGGCGGGCAGGCTGAGCACGCGCACCGGGTGCCGGCGGGTGCTCACCGCACCGCCTTCAGGTGCGCGCTGGCCTGCAGCAGCCGGGCGTAGCGCGCCTCGTGCTCGGCCACCATCGTGTCCATGGAGAAGTCGCGCTCCACCCGGCGGCGCACGTCCGCGCGGTCCAGCGCCAGCACCTCCTCGGCGGCTGCGTGCACCTGCTCCTCCCAGGCGTCGGGCGTCACCAGCCGGCCCACCTCCGGGGTCACCACTTCCTGCAGGCCACCCCGCGCCAGCCCCAGCACGGGTGTCCCGCACGCCCCGGACTCCGCCGCCACCAGCCCGAACGGCTCGTCCCACAGCGGGGTCGCCAGGGTGGCCGCGCTGGAGCCCACCACCTCGGCCAGCTCCGAGGTGCGCAGGTGCCCCAGGTACTCCACGTCCCCGCCCAGCATCGGCTCCAAGTGGTCGGAGAACCACGCCCGGTCGCTCACCGGCCCCACCAGGCGCAGCGGCATCCCCAGCCGGCGCGCCATCGCGACGGCCACGTCCGGCCCCTTCTCCGGCACCAGCCGCCCGAACCAGACCAACCCGCCCCCGCCCGGGCCCGCCGGCCACAGGTCGGCGTCCACGCCGTTGTGCACCACCGAGGCGTCCACCACCGGACCCCACTGGCGGGCGGTGAAGGCGCTCACCGCGTTCACGCTCCCCGGCGCCGGCGGGCGGCGGCGGAAGGCGTGCATCATCGGCAGCAGCGGCGGGGTGTGCAGCGTGGTGACCACGGGGCGCCCCAGGTCGTGCTCCAGCAGCGTGGGGTTGAGGCTGTTGTTGTGCACCAGGTCCACGTCCAGCGTGGGCACGTGCTCGGCCAGCCGCTTGAAGGCGCGGTTGACGTCGGCCCGGGTCTCGTCCCACGGCGCCACCGGGTCCACGTGCACGCCCAGGTCCTCCGGCCTCACCACCTGAACCTGTGGCCCGCAGTCCGAGCCGCGCGCGCCGAAGAGGGTCACCCGGTGGCCGCGCGCCACGAGCCCGCGGGCGAGGTGCCAGGTGATGGCCTCCAGCCCCCCGGCGAACGGCAGGGCGATGGCCGAACGGCAGTGGCCCGCGAGCAGGATGCTCATCGGGCGGGGCGGGGCGGCCATGGGACTCCCGGGCGACGAGGAGGGGGGCGGGGCGGGTCCAGTGTCGACCCACCCCGCCCCCTCGGCAACCCGAACAGTCGGTGCCCTCGCGCGGGCTCAGCGACCCCCTCGGGTCAGCTGTCCACCTCGCCGCGGATGAACTTCTCCAGCTCGGCGCGGCCCAGGTCGTCCGGGCGCTGCTCGGGCGGGGACTTCATGAGGTAGGCGCTGGCGGAGAGGATCGGGCCGCCGATGCCGCGGTCCTTGGCGATCTTCGCCGCGCGGATGGCGTCGATGATGATGCCGGCGGAGTTGGGGGAGTCCCAGACCTCCAGCTTGTACTCCAGGTTCAGCGGGGCGTCGCCGAACGCGCGGCCCTCGAGGCGCACGTAGGCCCACTTGCGGTCGTCCAGCCACTGCACGTAGTCCGAGGGGCCGATGTGCACGTCGCGGTCCTCGAACTGGTGCTGCACGTTGGAGGTGACGGCCTGGGTCTTGGAGATCTTCTTGGACTCCAGGCGCTCGCGCTCGAGCATGTTCTTGAAGTCCATGTTGCCGCCCACGTTCAGCTGGTAGGTGCGGTCCAGCTCCACGCCGCGGTCCTCGAGGAGCTTGGCCATCACGCGGTGGGTGATGGTGGCGCCCACCTGGGACTTGATGTCGTCGCCCACGATCGGCACGCCCGCGTCGCGGAACTTCTGCGCCCACTCGGGGTCGCTGGCGATGAACACCGGCAGCGCGTTGACGAAGGCCACGCCGGCGTCGATGGCGCACTGGGCGTAGAACTTGTCGGCCTCCTCCGAGCCCACCGGCAGGTAGGACACGAGCACGTCGGCCTGCGAGTCCTTGAGTGCCTGCACCACGTCCACGGCCTCGGCGGAGGACTCCTCGATGGTCTGGCGGTAGTACTTGCCCAGGCCGTCCAGGGTGGGGCCGCGCTGCACCTCCACGCCGGTGTGCGGCACGTCGGTGATCCGGATGGTGTTGTTCTGGCCCGAACGGGTGGCTTCGGAGAGGTCCTTGCCCACCTTGTCGGCGTCGACGTCGAACGCGGCCACGAACTCCACGTCGCCGACGTGGTACCCGCCGAAGTCGACGTGCATGAGGCCCGGCACGGTGCCGTCGGCCGGGGTGTTGCGGTAGTACTCGACGCCCTCGATGAGCGAGGTGGCGCAGTTTCCGACGCCTGCGATGGCGACACGGACAGTGGACATGTCTCTCCCTTTGTTGCTTTCCGGCGTGACAAACGCCGCAGCCCGGCAGGTTGTTCCACGCGCGACCGAGTGTAGGCCGCGTGCCGGGGGGTGTGACGGGTGATGATGGGGCGTCAGGACGAGCCCGACGGGAGTGGCAGTGGAGCGGATCAGGCGTGTGCAGGGGGCCCGCGGCCTCGAGGCGGTGCGGCAGGCCGTGCGGGGGCGTCGCTCCCGCCCCGCCGCCGATCCGGTGCCCCGCCTGGCCATGGGGGCGGTCGGGGGCTCCACCGGCCGCCACGCCCTGCCGCGGGTCCGGGGGCCGTGGTTCCCGGCCGCGGTGCTCGTGGCCCTGAGCGCCCTGCCGATGCTGCTGGCCGTGCTGCAGAAGAACAACTGCATCACCGGCGGCTGGCGCAGCCCGCAGCTCATCTGGCGCATGTGCTACTCCGACCCGGTGGTGCGCTGGGCCAACGCCGGCCTCGACGACGGCCACGTGCCCTGGTCCAGCCCCGGCACCGAGATGGCCCAGGTGGCGCCCGTGCGCACAACGCTGCTGTGGCTGGCCGGCCTGCCCCTGGGCCCGGTGCCGCAGCGCTTCGACCAGCAGGCCTACTTCGCCGTGTGGGCGGTGCTGCTCGTTCTCGCGGTGGCCGCGCTGGTGGTGGCGGTCGTGGACTGGGCGCGCGCCGAGGGCTCGGACCCGTGGGCGGCCTCGCACGTGGCCCTCTCCCCGCTGCTCGTGCCGTTGGCGATGGTGTCGGACCTGCTGGTCTGGCTGGCGCTCGCGGTGTGGGGGTGCGTGCTGTGGCGCCGCGGCTCCACGGGGTCGGCGGCCACGGCCGGCGTGGTGTGGGTGCTGGCGGTGCTGGCGATGCCCCTACTGGTGGTGCTGCCGGTGGCCTGTGTGGTGGCCGCCCCGCGTGCGCTGCGCTGGGCGTGGGTGCCGATGGTGCTCACGGCGGCGGCGGTGTGCGTCCCGTGGCTGGTGTGGAACCGGCGGAGCCTCTCCGGCCTGGCGTTCTGGGACGCCGGGGCGGGCAACGGGGGCGTGTGGAGCGTGGTGCGCGGCCTGGGTGCGGCGCCGCCGGGCTGGGCGGTGGCCACCCTGGCGGTGGGCGGCCTGGTGCTCGGCGCCCTGTTGGGCGGTGTGCTCGCCCGCCGCGCCACCACCGGCCAGGAGGTGGGCGCAGCCCTGGGGGGCGGGGCGCTGGTGGCCGCGGCGCTGCAGCCGGAGGTGCCCACGCAGTTCGGCCTGCTGGCGGTCCCCTTCGTCGCGCTGGCGGGGTGGGGCTGGCGGACGCACCTGTGGTGGGTGCTCGTGGAGGGGCTGCACTTCGTCTTCGTGTGGATGTACCTGGGGCGGGCCTCGAACACCCGCATGGGGATGCCGGAGGACGGCTACGCGGCGGTGGTGGCCCTCCGGCTGGCGGCCTGGGTGGTGCTGGTGACGCTGCTGGTGCTGCGGTCGTCGAGGACTGCCCGCCTCCGGTAGACTCCACAAGTTGTCGTGCGCCGCGATGCCGGTGTCAGGTCGTCCACAGGCCCCGTCACGGGGAGGGGCGACGGGGCCGGTCGACCGCCATCATGGGGGCGTGGGGCGCGACGACAGTGACCCTCCTGCCACGGAGAGACCGTGGCCGCCGAGACCGAAGGAGGTGGGTTCACGCATGCGTCAGTACGAGCTGATGATGATCATCGACCCCGAGACCGACGAGCGCACCCTGCCGGCGATGGTGGAGAAGCTCCTCACCGTCGTGAAGGCCGAGGGTGGTTCCGTCGACGAGACCGACATCTGGGGTCGTCGCCGCCTGGCCTACGACATCAAGAAGAAGTCCGAGGGCCTGTACGTGGTCACCACCCTGACCATGGGCACGGACACCGCCAAGGAGCTCGACCGCCAGCTCGGACTCAACGAGTCCGTGCTGCGTTTCAAGCTCCAGCGTCCGACCGTCTGAGGCGACGGTCCACGCGACCGTCACCCCAGCCGTCACGACTGAGGAACTGCACACCGCGAGAGAAGGAGGCCGGTCATGGCCGGCGACACCGTCATCACGATCATCGGAAACCTCACCGCTGACCCCGAGCTGCGTTTCACGCCGAACGGTGCAGCGGTGGCGAACCTGACCATCGCCTCCACCCCCCGCCAGTTCGACCGTCAGGCGAACGAGTGGAAGGACGGCGAGACGCTGTTCATGCGGTGCTCCATCTGGCGCGAGGCGGCGGAGAACGTCGCCGAGTCGCTGAAGAAGGGCACCCGCGTCATCGCCCAGGGGCGCCTCAAGCAGCGCTCGTTCGAGCAGGACGGCCAGCGCCGCACGGTGGTGGAGATGGAGATCGACGAGATCGGCCCCTCCCTCCGATACGCCACGGCCAGCACCACCAAGACCCAGCGCTCCGGCGGTGGCGGCTTCGGTGGCAACTCCGGCGGCAACGCCGGTGGCCAGGGCGGCGGCTGGAACTCCGTCCCGCAGGGCGGCGCCCCGCAGCAGAACCAGCAGCAGAACGACCCGTGGGCCTCCGGTGGCAACACCGGTGGCGGCCAGCCCCAGGGCTCCTGGGACGCCGCTCCGAACTACGACGAGCCCCCGTTCTGATCCTCGGTCGCACCCATCCCGAGCAGTCGGTGAGAACTGCCGCTCGGGCTCTCAATCACCGGTGACCTGACCGTCACCACACCTTTCGAAGGAGAGCACCACGATGGCCAAGTCCGTTGTGCGCAACCCCAAGCCCGTCAAGAAGAAGGCGAACCCGCTCAAGGCCGCCAAGATCGAGAAGATCGACTACAAGGACACCGCCCTGCTGCGGAAGTTCATCTCCGACCGCGGCAAGATCCGCGCCCGTCGCGTCACCGGCGTCTCCGTGCAGGAGCAGCGCCAGATCGCGAAGGCCGTGAAGAACGCCCGCGAGATGGCCCTGCTGCCCTACTCGAGCTCCGCTCGCTGATCGCAGCCGTAGAGACTTCGAGGAGGAGAAGCCATGAAGATCATCCTGACCCACGAGGTGAGCAGCCTCGGTGAGCCCGGCGACGTCGTCGACGTCAAGGACGGCTACGCCCGCAACTACCTGCTGCCCCGCAACCTGGCCACCCCGTGGACCAAGGGCGGTGAGAAGCAGGTGGAGGCCATCCGTGCGGCCCGCGCCTCGCGTGCGGTGAAGTCGCTGGAGGAGGCCGAGGCCCAGAAGGCGCAGCTCGAGGGCCGCGCCGTCAAGGTCAAGGGCAAGACCACCGCGAGCGGTCGCCTGTTCGGTGCCGTGACCTCCGCCGACGTCGCCGAGGCCATCCTGGCCGCCGGCGGTCCGCAGGTGGACAAGCGCCGCATCGAGATGGGCGGCCACATCAAGGCCCTGGGCGACCACACCGCCACGATCCGCCTGCACCCCGAGGTGCTGGCGACCGTGAAGCTGCAGGTCGTCGAGGCCTGATCGGCCGAGCACCCGCTCCACGCAGGACGGGCCCACTCCTCCGGGGGTGGGCCCGTCCTGCGTGCCCGGGGCGCGGGCGGGGTCGGGGTCCGACGAACTGGCTCATCCGATCTGTGGGTGTAGTCGTGGTCTGAAGCTGCCGGCTTCAGAGGAGGGATCGGGCGACGTCGTGGGTCAGGGTGCGGAAGCCGAGGGCGGAGCCGCGGAGGTGCTCGAGG
>NZ_JBHLVH010000020.1:0-6435 GCF_042433515.1 Kytococcus schroeteri
CTCCCCGGTGAGCACCTGGTGCCCGTCGAGGGTGAGGTCCGGCTGCACCGGGGCGTGGACGGCGATGCAGGACACGACCTCGATCACACTCGCGCGGGCCGGGTCGCTGCGAAGCTCGATCCAGGCACGGCCCTCCCCCTCCAGTGGTCCAGCCACGCCCCGGGAGGAGAGCTCGGCGTGGAGCTGCGCTGACAGCTCCTCCAGACGCCCCATGCACTCCGCGGCCGACGCCTCCCCCTCCACGTCATCGGACACCGCCCTGAGGTCGAGGGACACGGCGACACCAGCCCAGCGCTGTGCCGCACGGTCGCGGGTCTGCACCACGCTCGCATCGGTGCTCTGCCACCGCTGGACCTCACCCAGCGCCCAGTCCTCGAGCTCCCGCTGAACGGCCAGCTCGGCCCGTCGCCGGGCGATCAACCCATCGGTCTCGTGTGGATGGGTGAGGGCCTTCCTCATCTCATCGACCCCCATGCCGGAGGCACGCAGCACCCGGAGCAGGGTGGCCTCACGCAACTGCGATCCCCGGTAGGTGCGGTAGCCGTTGAACGGGTCGACCTCTGCGGCCGGGAGCAGACCGATCTCGTCGTAGTACCGGAGGGTCTTCACGCTCAACCCGGTGCTGTAGGCGAACTGGCCGATGCTCATCATGGCGGACTCCTTCTGTCACGTCGTCAGCTCCTGCTGACATCACGACGGTGAGGCATCCAGCGACGGGAGGGTCAACTGCGCCGGCGCACCGCCAGGGGCCACGCTCCGCCTGACGGGCGGTCGAGGATCAGACGTTGAAGCGGAACTCCACCACGTCACCGTCGGCCATGACGTAGTCCTTGCCCTCCATGCGGACGCGGCCGGCCTCCTTGGCGGCGTTCATCGAACCGTACTGGTCGAGATCCTCGAAGGACACGACCTCGGCCTTGATGAAGCCCTTCTCGAAGTCCGTGTGGATCACACCGGCGGCCTGCGGGGCGGTCCAGCCCTGGTGGATCGTCCACGCACGGGCCTCCTTGGGCCCGGCCGTCAGGTAGGTCTGCAGGCCCAGGGTGTTGAAGCCCTTGCGTGCCAGCTGGTGCAGGCCCGGCTCGTCGATGCCGACGCTCTCCAGCAGCTCGGCCGCCTCCTCGGCGTCGAGCTCGGCCAGCTCGGACTCCAGCTGCGCGTTGAGGAAGATCGCGTCGGCCGGGGCCACCAGCTCGGACATGCGGCTGCGGAAGTCCTCGTCGGTCACCTGGTTCTCGTCCACGTTGAACACGTAGATGAACGGCTTGGTGGTGAGCAGGCCCAGCTGGGCGGCCAGGTCCATGTCCACGCCTGCGGCGGCCCCCTTGGCGAAGAGCGTGTCGCCGCCCTCCAGCACCTTCTGGGCGGCCAGGGCGGTGTCGAGGACCTCCTTGTCGGTCTTCTTGCCCTTGACCTCCTTCTCCAGGCGCGGGATCGCGTTCTCCAGCGTCTGCAGGTCGGCCAGCACCAGCTCGGTGTTGATGGTCTCCAGGTCACCGGAGGGGTCCACGCGGCCGTCCACGTGGTGCACGTCGTCGTCCTCGAAGGCGCGGACCACCTGGCAGATGGCGTCGGCCTCGCGGATGTTGGCGAGGAACTTGTTGCCCAGGCCCTCACCCTCGGAGGCGCCGCGCACGATGCCGGCGATGTCGACGAAGCTCACCGTGGCCGGCAGGATGCGGGCCGATCCGAAGATCTCGGCGAGGCGCTCCAGACGCTCGTCCGGCAGCGGGACCACGCCCACGTTCGGCTCGATCGTCGCGAACGGGTAGTTCGCGGCGAGCACGTTGTTCTTGGTCAGCGCGTTGAACATGGTCGACTTGCCGACGTTGGGGAGACCGACGATTCCGATGGTGAGTGCCACGGGCGCGGAGTCTACGCGAGCGACCCCGGCGGCCGGCCCGGCACGCTGCCCCCGGTGGCGCCCCCGACGAGGGCCCGCGAGGTTGTCGGAGCCGGGTGGCAGGGTGCGCGCCATGGACTCCGCCACCACCTCCGGCCTCTCCCCCTGGCTCGCCGCGCTGCTGGCCGCACTCGCCCTCGTGGTGGGCGTGGCACTCGGTTGGGCGGCAGCGCGGTCACGCGGCGGCACGGAGCTCGCCCTCGCCCGTCAGCGCGCCGGCTCGATGGCGGAGCGCGCCGACCGCGCCGAGGCCGAGGCCGAGCGGGCACGCGCCCAGGCCGACGAGCTGCAGACCGAGGCGCGCCGCCGCGCCCTCGCCGAGCGCGACACCGCCACCACCCTGGGCCCCCTGCGGGCCTCGCTCGAGCGGGTGGAGAAGCAGGTCACCGCCCTGGAGCGCGACCGCGTGGAGCAGTTCGGCGAGCTCGGCGAGCGTCTGCTGCAGGTGGCGGCCTCCACCGAGCGGCTCGACGCCTCGACCACCTCGCTCGCCGGCTCGCTGGCGGCCAGCGGCGTGCGCGGCACCTGGGGCGAGACGCAGCTGCGGCGCCTGGTGGAGCACGCCGGCCTGGTGCGTCAGGTGGACTTCGACGAGCAGGTGCGCGCCACGAGCCAGCACGACAAGCAGGTGCGGCCGGACATGGTGGTGCGCCTGCCCGGGGAGCGCGTGGTGGTGCTGGACGCCAAGGCCCCGATGACGGCCTTCCTCGCCGCGCAGGACGTGGACGACGCCGACCGACCCGAGCTGCTCGCCCGCCACGCCCGGGCACTGCGCACGCACGTGGACACCCTGGCCGGCAAGGCCTACTGGTCGGCCTTCACACGCTCACCGCAGTTCGTCGTGTGCTTCGTGCCCACCGACGCCACGCTCGCGGCCGCCCTGCAGCACGACGCCGCCCTCTTCGACGACGCGCTGCGCCGCCACGTACTGCTGGCCTCCCCCACCACCACCATGGCCCTGCTGCGCACCGTGGCCCTGGTGTGGCAGCACGAGCAGGTGGGGCAGAACGCCGAGGAGGTGCTGGCCCTGGGACGCGAGCTGCACGACCGCATCGCCACCTCCGCCGGGCACCTGCAGTCCATGGGTCGTCAGCTGACGCGCACCGTGGAGTCCTACAACGCGCTCGTAGGCAGCTTGGAGTCACGTGTGCTGGTGAGCGCCCGCCGCTTCCACGACCTCGGCCTCACCCACGACGACCTCGGGGGCGGCGAGGGGGTCACGGCCTCGCCGCGCCCGCTCACCGCCCCCGAGCTCACCGGGTCAGGCCCCCGGGGTGAGCGGGGGTCTGAACCCGGGCCGACCGGCGAGGCCGGCTGACCGCACCGCCTGCCCGCCCAGCCACCGACCGGCCTGCTCCAGGGCGCCCGGCGGCTGGCCGGAGATCGCCGGTGGCATGACCACCACGGGGCAGCGGGCGTCGGCCAGCAGCCGCTGGGCGAAGAGCGGCTCACCGGTCATCCGGCGCGGGGCGTCGATCACCAGCAGGTCGGCGCCCTCGGCCTGGTCGAGCAGCACGCGCCGGTGACCACCGCGCACGAGGCGCACCTCGGCACCGTGGTCGGGCCCCAGCACCTCGGCCACGTCGGCCTCCAGCGCCAGCTGGGCCCGGGCCAGCACCTGCTCCTCGTTGGAGCCCACCCGGGCGGCCACCACACCGGTGGTGGTGCCGGTGGTGGTCGCGGCCGGCAGCGCGCGGACGGCCACGAGCCGCCCGGCGTTCTGCGCGGCCTGGGCCGCTGCCCACCGCAGGGCGGTGGGTGACTTGGACGTCTCGCTGACGCCCACCACCACGGTGTACGGGTCCTGCACCTGGTCGTCCACGGCGTCTCCTCTCACACCGGCAGCTTGACGGTCTCGTTGCCGTGCTCGTCGAAGCTCGAGAGCGGCGGGGCGATCTCCTCCAGGGACTTGCCCTCGGCGTCCACACCCCAGACGGCGGCCACCAGGGCACCCAGGGCCATGACGGCCGACCCGATGAGGTAGCCGTAGAACATCGGCGCACGGTCGGTGCCGTCACCGATCAGCCAGCCGTAGAACACCGGACCGGTGGCCCCGCAGACCTGCGCGATGGCGAAGAAGTACGAGATCGCCTGACCGCGCACCTCCATCGGGAAGATCTCCGAGACGGTGAGATAACCCGCCGAGGCACCGGCCGAGGCGAAGAAGAACGCCACGCACCAGAAGACGGTGTGCGTGGTGGCCGTGAGCGCCCCGGCGTTGAACAGGAAGGCCGAGACGGTCAGCACGCTCGCGGCCAGGAAGTAGCAGCCACCGATCATCTTGCGGCGCCCGACGGTGTCGAACAACGGTCCCAGCAGGAGCGGGCCGAGCAGGTTGCCCAGCGCGAACGGGAAGAAGTACAGCGCCGCACTGGAGGCGGTCTCCCCGTAGAAGTTCTGCAGCACCAGCGAGTACGTGAAGAAGATGGCGTTGTAGAGGAAGCTCTGCGTGATCATCAGCGTGGCGCCCAGCACGGTGCGCGTCGGGTAGAGCTGGAAGAACACGTAGGCCAGCTGCCGCGGGGTGAGCCCCTCGCGGGCCTTGATCCACATGCCGTCGCGCTTCTCGTCCAGCTGCGGCAGCGTCTTGCCCTCGGCGCGGGCGGTCTCCTCGATGCCCGAGACGACCTCCTCGGCCTCCTGCTGCCTGCCGTGGGTCACCATCCAGCGCGGCGACTCCGGGATGTGACGGCGCAGGTAGATGATCGACAGACCCAGCACCGGGCCCACGAGGAAGGCGATGCGCCAGCCGATGTTCTCCCCGAGGTAGTCCGGGTTGAGCAGGTAGTAGCTGGCGAAGGCGCCGATGCCGGCACCCAGCCAGTAGGTGCCGTTGATGGCCAGGTCCACGCGCCCGCGGTAGCGGCCAGGGATGAGCTCGTCGACGGCCGAGTTCACCGCCGAGTACTCACCACCGATGCCCATGCCTGCCACGAAGCGCAGGGCCAGAAAGACCCACATGTTGGGCGAGAAGGCCGCCAGCCCGGAGGCCGCGAGGTAGACGAACAGCGTGGTGGTGAACATCTTCTTGCGGCCCCACGAGTCCGTGAGCCGGCCGAAGAAGAGGGCACCGACCACCTCGCCCACGAGGTACACGGTGCCCGCCATGCCCACCTGCGCGGGCGACATGTGCAAGGACTTCTCGAAGCCCCCGGCGGCCACCATCTGGATCTCGAGGCCGTCGAGGATCCACGCGGTACCGAGGCCGAAGATCACCATCCAGTGGAAGCGGGTCCACGGCATGTCGTGCATGCGCGCCGGGATGAGACTCCGGATGGGCTTGTCGTCCGGGGCGACGGCTGTGCTCACGGGCACCTCCTGAGGGGTCGTGCCGGACGCGCTCGCCCGGCCTGTCCCTCAGGACACTACGCCGCACCGGGCCGGCGCGCAGGTGGTCCGCGCCCCTGGAGCGGGATCGGCTCCCGCGCCGTCGCTCAGGGCAGCGCGCCGGCGTCGTGCCGGATCTCGGTGGAGGTGTCGTCCATGCCCCGGGCGCGCAGGTCGCGGCGCAGGTCGCCGGGCAGCTGGAAGAGCATCTTCTCCTCGGCCGCGGTCACCACCTGCACGTCGGCGTACCCCCGCGCGGCGAGGTCGTCGAGCAGCTCGCGCACGAGGATCTCCGGCACCGAGGCACCGGAGGAGACGCCCACGGACTCCACGCCCTCGAACCACTCGTCCTGCACCTCGGCGGCGTAGTCCACGAGGTAGCCGTCGCGGGCACCGTGCTCCAGGGCCACCTCCACCAGGCGGCGGGAGTTCGAGGAGTTGCGCGAGCCCACCACGAGCATGAGGTCCAGGTCCGGCGCCATCTGCTTGACGGCGAGCTGCCGGTTCTGGGTGGCGTAGCAGATGTCGTCGCTCGGCGGGTCCTGCAGCGCGGGGAAGCGCTCGCGCAGCAGGCGCACGGTCTCCATCGTCTCGTCGACGCTGAGGGTGGTCTGGCTGAGCCACACCACCTTCTCCGGGTCGCGCACCTGCACGTCGGCCACCGCCTCGGGGCCGTCCACGAGCACCACGTGCTCGGGCGCCTCACCCGAGGTGCCCACCACCTCCTCGTGCCCCTCGTGGCCGATGAGGAGGATGTCGTAGTCGTCGGCAGCGAAGCGCACGGCCTCGCGGTGCACCTTGGTCACCAGCGGGCAGGTCGCGTCGATGGAGCGCAGACTGCGGGCGGCGGCCTCCTCGTGGACGACCGGGGCCACACCGTGCGCGGAGAAGATCACGGTGGCGCCCTCGGGGACCTCCTCGGTCTCCTCCACGAAGACGGCCCCGCGGCGGCGGAGGGTCTCCACCACGTGCTTGTTGTGCACGATCTCCTTGCGCACGTACACCGGGGCGCCGTAGAGCTCGAGGGCCTTCTCGACCGTCACCACAGCCCGGTCGACGCCGGCGCAGTAGCCGCGGGGGGCGGCCAGCAGGACGCGCTTGGTCTCGGGGGTCGTCTGGGTATCCACACCCTGATTCTAGGTGTGATGTCCAGCCAGGTTGTTGAGGCGGCTGACTGGCGGGGCTCCGATCGCGGAGTGGACCCG
>NZ_JBHLVH010000021.1:0-1751 GCF_042433515.1 Kytococcus schroeteri
CTCCCCGGTGAGCACCTGGTGCCCGTCGAGGGTGAGGTCCGGCTGCACCGGGGCGTGGACGGCGATGCAGTAGCGCATCTCTTGGATATGACGTTGGTTGCAATGACCAGGAGACGTGCCTCGAAGGGCTCCGCCGACGTCGAGCCAGCGAAACCCTTCTGGACATCGAGTCAGTCGCCCTCTTCTTCGAGATCCTCCAGCACCTCGAGGGGTGATTCCACGTCCCCGCGCCACGCTTCCAGCCCCTCGCGGACGGCGAGGAAGGCGACGACCAGCGCGGCGACGGAGTCCGCCCACCACCAGCCGAACAGGCTGTTCAGCACGAGACCGATGAACACCGCACCCGAGAGGTAGATGCAGAGGATGAGCTGCTTGGCATCGGCCATGACGCTATTGGAGCCGAGCTCGCGCCCGGTGCGGACCTCGAACCACGCCAGCAGCGGCATGACGACCAGGCTCAGCGCAGTGATCCCGAGGCCCAGCGGGCTGTGATCGGGGCCCTCTTGGCCCATCAGAGCCAGCACGGCATCCACGGAGACGTACGCGGCGAGGGCGAAGAACGCGATGCCGATCGCCCTCACGGTCACCTTCTCCCACCGCTCGGGGTCCTTGCGGGTGAACTGCCACGCGATCGCCACGGCCGACAGCACCTCGACGACCGAGTCCAGGCCAAAGCCGATCAGCGCGGCCGACGAGGCCAGCACACCCGCGGCGACGGCGACGATGGCCTCGATGACGTTGTAGGTGATCGTGAACCCGACGATGAAGCGGACCCGGCGGTGCAAGGTTGCGCGGCGCTCTGATGTCAGCGCCGCGCTCATGCGTTCGCCTCCGCCCCGCAGCAGCCCGGCACCGGGCACGCGACGTCCACACACGGCGCACTTTCGTCGACGGCCAGAGTCACGTCCATGAGCTTCGTCAGTGCCGCAGCGAGGTGAGGGTCGGCGATCTCGTACCGGGTCTGCCGACCCTCGGGCTCGGCGATCACGATCCCGCAGTCGCGCAGGCAGGTCAGGTGGTTCGAGACGTTCGAGCGGGTCAGTTCAAGGTCGCGGGACAACGCAGCGGGGTAGCTCGGGCCATCCAGCAAGGTCATCAGGATTCGGGAGCGCGTCGGGTCCGCCATGGCCCGGCCCAGCCGGTTCATGACGTCGAGGCGAGTAGCAATAGTCAGCATGCACTGAACTATACAGCGATGACTGACACGTTGTTGAGTTCGACAGGCTGCCGCACGCGCTCCGCGCGCTTGCCCTTGGGGTTCGTGGTCACCTCTTGCGCCACCCCGGCCACTTCGGCATGCCGTGGCCCTTCCAGGTCTCCACCAGGCCAGCGGCCCAGCAAGCGGACGCGAAGAGCCCGTAGCCGGCCCCGGCGAGGCCCACGGCGACCACGAGCCAGCGCCCGATGCCGAGCCACACGCTCCCGTCCACGTCCAGCGCCCACTGAGCGCCCGCGATGAGCCCCGCGACACCCATCCAGAACCCGGCGACGACAACGGCAACCGGCAGGAGGACGAGGCACATCGCGGCGGCTGCCGACCAGAGCTGACGGGCCTCCAGCTTCGCCGTGGCCCGGTACGCGCGGCGCTGGCCATAGGCCGACAGGGCGTCGTCGGTCTCTCGCTAGTGCCGCGCGTAGATGTCGAACAGCTCGTCGGTGAGCATGATCTGATCGCGCGTGATATCGGGCTCTTCGGAGTTGAGCGTGGGTGCTTGGGGGTAGGGGTCGAGGTCCCGGGCATGATCTGAGGA
>NZ_JBHLVH010000022.1:0-1358 GCF_042433515.1 Kytococcus schroeteri
AACACCCACCGCCGGGGCGCACCCCGCCCCGGATCCCACGTACTCGAACCTGTCGCCCACCACGCCCCCCCCTTCCGACGTGCCCCGTGACCGGACCCCCGTCCGATCAACTACCCCCAGAATAGTACACACAACCTACTCAAAGCAACCCCACCATCGGACATGTGGACGAGCAGCGCCCGCCCCGCCCCGTCCACAGCCGGCCAGCCGGGCCGGCCCAGCCCTCCCCACCCACCGGCTCGCACGTCCTCCGCCCACCACCGGTGCGGTGACCCCCCGGCCCGGGCAGTACGGTTGTGACCGGTTCCACGTCTGACACAGGAGGTTCTCGTGACCCAGCCCGTCAAGGTCGCCGTGACCGGCGCCGCCGGCCAGATCTGCTACTCCCTGCTCTTCCGCATCGCCGCGGGCGAGCTGCTCGGCCCGGACACCCCCGTCCAGCTCCGCCTGCTCGAGATCACCCCGGCTCTCCCCGCCCTCGAGGGCGTCGTGATGGAGCTCGAGGACAGCGCCTTCCCGCTGCTGTCGGGCGTGGAGATCGGCGACGACGCCAAGAAGGTGTTCGACGGCGCCAACGTCGCGATGCTGGTGGGCGCCCGCCCGCGCGGCAAGGGCATGGAGCGCTCGGACCTGCTCGAGGCCAACGGCCAGATCTTCACCGGCCAGGGCCAGGCCCTCAACGAGGTGGCCGCCGACGACATCCGCATCACCGTCACCGGCAACCCGGCCAACACCAACGCGCTCATCGCCATGAACAACGCGCCCGACATCCCCACCGAGCGTTTCTCGGCCCTCACCCGCCTGGACCACAACCGCGCCAAGGCCCAGCTGGCCACCAAGGCCGGCGTGCGCACCACCGACATCCAGCGCATGACCATCTGGGGCAACCACTCGGCCACCCAGTACCCGGACATCTTCCACGCCACCATCAACGGCAAGCCGGCCGCCGAGGTCGTGGACGACCAGGCGTGGCTGGAGAACGACTTCATCCCCACCGTGGCGCAGCGCGGCGCGGCCATCATCGAGGCCCGCGGCTCGTCCTCGGCCGCCTCCGCCGCCACCGCCACCATGGACCACACCCGTACCTGGCTGCAGGGCACCGCCGAGGGCGACTGGACGTCCATGGCCGTGTGCTCCGACGGCTCCTACGGCGTGCCCGAGGGCCTCATCTCCTCCTTCCCGGTGACCACCAAGAACGGCACCTGGGAGATCGTGCAGGGCCTGGAGATCGACGAGTTCTCCCGCGGCAGGATCGACGCCTCCGTGGCCGAGCTGGCCGAGGAGCGCGACACCGTGCGCGAGAAGGGCCTCATCCAGGGCTGACACCCCCTCACGCGACGAAGGGCCGACCCCGTGCG
>NZ_JBHLVH010000022.1:1409-5781 GCF_042433515.1 Kytococcus schroeteri
GTCGGCCCTTCGTCGCGTGAGGCCAGCTGGTCGAGCCTCGGCAGCGCCTCAGAGGCGGATGAGGCGCGCCATCGTCCACAGCAGACCGGACATGAGCAGCCACATGAGCACGTCCGCCCACCGACTGCGCGTGACCAGCCCGCCGGCGAGGCGCTCGGGCAGCACCGCACGCAGGAGCGCCCCCAGGGCCGCCCCGGTGGCCAGCACCATCACGGCCGGACGCACCTCGTGCAGCACCACCATCACCGTGCCGGCGGCCAGGAGGGCGAGGGTCAGCCACCACGCCCCGAGGTCCACGAGCCGGTCCAGGGGGCGGATGGAGGGGCCACGCTTGTCCGCCAGCGGCCCCGACCACCCGGCGCGGCGCTCAGGCGGCGGCGTCACGCTCCGCGGCCTCCACCACATTGCGCAGCAGCATGGCGCGCGTCATCGGGCCCACGCCGCCGGGGTTGGGGCTGACCCAGCCCGCCACCTCGGCCACGTCCTCGGCCACGTCACCCACGATCTTCCCGTCCACCCGGGAGACGCCCACGTCGAGCACCGCGGCACCGGGCTTCACCATGTCGGCGGTCACCATGCCGGGCACGCCGGAGGCGGCCACCACCACGTCGGCGCGGCGCAGGTGGGAGGCGAGGTCGCGGGTGCCGGTGTGCACCACCGTGGTGGTGGCGTTCACCGAGCGCTCGGCGAGCATCAGCGCCAGCGGGCGCCCCACGGTGAGACCGCGGCCCACCACCACCATCTCGGCGCCCTCCAACGGCACCTCGTAGCGACGCAGCAGCTCGATGACGCCGGCCGGCGTGCAGGCACGCGGGGCCTCCACCCCGTGCACCAGGCTGCCGAGGTTGTAGGGGTGCAGCCCGTCCACGTCCTTGTGCGGGGCCACGCGGGAGAGCAGCGCGAACTCGTCGAGGCCGGTGGGCTGCTGCACGAGGAAGCTCGTCACGCGGTCGTCGGCGTTGAGCTCGTCGATGAGCTCCTCCACCTCGGCCTGGCTGGCGCTGGCCGGCAGGTCGTGGCGGTAACTGGGCAGGCCGATCTGGGCGCAGTCCTTGTGCTTGGCCCCCACGTACCACTGGCTGCCGGGGTCCTCACCCACGAGGATGGTGGCCAGGCCGGGGGTGTGGCCGGCGTCCAGGAGGGCCTTCACGCGGGTCGTGAGGTCGTCCTTGATCTCCTGGAGAACCGTGCGTCCGTCGAGGATCTGAGCGGTCATGTCCGTCATCGTCCCAGAACTCAGTGGGCGAAGTGGCGGGTACCGGTGAGGTACATCGTGACCCCGGCCTCGCGGGCGGCGGCCACGACCTCCTCGTCGCGCATCGACCCACCGGGCTGCACCACGGCGCGCACGCCGGCATCGAGCAGCACCTGCAGGCCGTCGGCGAAGGGGAAGAACGCGTCCGAGGCGGCCACGGAGCCGCGGGCGCGCTCCTCGCCGGCGCGGGAGACCGCCAGGTGGCAGGAGTCCACGCGGTTCACCTGCCCCATGCCGATGCCGACGCTCGCGCCGTCCTTGGCCAGCAGGATGGCGTTGGACTTGGTGGCCCGCACCGCGCGCCAGGCGAACTGCAGGTCGGCCAGGGTGGCCTCGTCGGCGGCCTCGCCGGCCACCAACTCCCAAGCCGCGGCGTCGTCACCGGGGGCGTCGAGCACGTCGCGCTCCTGCACGAGCAGGCCGCCGCTGATGGGGCGCAGCTCCTGGCCGGCCCGCTCCGGCGCCCGGGCGGTGAGCAGGCGGATGTTCTTCTTGGCGGTGAGCAGCTCCACGGCCTCGGGCGCGAAGGACGGGGCGATGACCACCTCGGTGAAGACGTCCTTGACCGTCTCGGCCATCTCGCGCGTCACCTCGCGGTTGGCGGCGATGATCCCCCCGAAGGCGCTCACCGGGTCGCAGGCGTGGGCGCGGGCGTGGGCGGTGGCGACGTCCGGCCCCACGGCGATGCCGCACGGGTTGGCGTGCTTGACCACGGCCACGGTCGGCTGGTCGCCGTGGTCGTGGGCGGCGCGCCAGGCGGCGTCGGCGTCCACGTAGTTGTTGTAGCTCATGGCCTTGCCGTGCAGCTGCTGGGCGCCGGCCACGCCGGGGGCGGGGGCGTCACCGGCCACCACGTCGCGGTACAGGGCCGCGGCCTGGTGGGGGTTCTCCCCGTAGCGCAGCGTGTCGGCCAGCTCCCAGGCGGCCGAGCGGTGGGCACCGAACTGCTCACCCTCGGCGGCGGTGTCCTGCGCCATCCACGTGGAGACCGCCACGTCGTAGGCGGCGGTGTGGGCGAAGGCGGCGGCGGCCAGCTCGCGGCGTGCGGCGAGGTCCAGGCCGCCGGAGCGCACGGCCTCGAGTACGCGGGGGTAGCTCGCCGGGTCCACCACCACCGCCACACTGGCGTGGTTCTTGGCAGCGGCGCGCACCATCGACGGACCACCGATGTCGATCTTCTCGATGATCGCGTCACGGTCGGCGCCGGAGGCCACGGTCTCGGCGAAGGGGTAGAGGTTCACCACCACGAGGTCGAAGCCGGCCACGCCGAGGTCCTCGAGCTGCTGGGCGTGGTCGGTGCGGGTGCGGTCGGCCAGGATCCCGGCGTGGATGTGGGGGTGCAGCGTCTTCACGCGCCCGTCGAGGCACTCCGGGAAGCCGGTGACCTCCTCCACCGGGGTGACCGGCACGCCCAGGGACCGCAGGTGCTGGGCCGACCCCCCGGAGGAGACGATCTCGACGCCGGCCTCGGCCAGGCCACGACCCAGCTCGTCGAGGCCCGTCTTGTCGAACACGCTGAGCAGCGCGCGGCGGATGGGGCGGATGGTGGACTCGGTGCTCACGGTGACTCCGTCTCGTCGGTTGCCGGGGCACCCAGGCGGGCGATGCCCTCGAATCGTCACTTCCCGGTGGTGGCCCACCTGCGCCAGTCGTGTGGCCCCAGTCTAGGGCGCCGCACTCCCCCTCAGCGCCCGGTCGGCAGCCCCTCGGTGGCGATGCGGGTCAGCTCGGTCACGAGCATCTCCCGCTCGCGCTCCTTGATGCGCTCGTGGAGCCCCGCCTCGTCGTCGCCGGGGAGCACCTCCACGGCGCGCTGGGCCACGATCGGGCCGGTGTCCACACCGGCGTCGACGAGGTGGAGGGTGCAGCCCGTCACCCGTACGCCGTGGGCCAGTGCGTCGCGCACGCCGTGGGCGCCGGGGAAGCTCGGCAGCAGGGCCGGGTGGGCGTTGAGCGTGCGCCCGCCGAAGCGGTCCAGGAAGGCTGCGCCGAGGATGCGCATGAAGCCCGCGGAGAGCACCACGTGCGGGGCCAGGGCGTCCACCGCGTCGGCGAGGGCGGCGTCCCAGGCGGCCCGGTCGGCGTGGTCGTGCGGAGCCACCACCTGCGTGGCGATGCCGTGCGCGGCGGCGCGCTGCAGGCCCTCGGCCTCCCGGTCGGCCACCACGCCCACCACCGTGAACGGGGCGTCACCGGCGGCGGCGTCGAACACGGCCTGGGCCGTGGAGCCGGCCCCGGAGAGCAGCACCACCACCCGCAGGCGGTCCGGGGCGACGGTGGACGGGGAGGACGCGGTGGGGGTGGTCACGGCGTCAGGGTAGTGGGCTGTGGACGACGCACGTGGCGGACCGAGGGCCCTCGCTACGGTGCCGGCATGTCCCCGATCGCGGCCGTCGTGGCCTGCTCCCTGGCGCTGCTGGGCCTCGCCGTCGGCGCCCGCGTGCGCGTGGCCCTGGCCGCCGGGCGCCACCGTCGCCCCACCGACGACCCCGCTCCCCCGCCGCGCTTCGCCTGGCTGCCGGCCGCGGTGGGCCTCGGGGTGGCGGTCCCCGGCGCCCTGGCCTCCCCGGCGTGGCAGGACGCGCTCTCCGGCGGGCGGCCCGGGGTGCCGCTGGTGGTGCTGGCCCTGGTGGGGGCCGCAGCCGTGCTGGCCGGGGCCGTGGCCTCGGCGGTGGACCTCGACGTCCACCGGCTCCCCGACCGCCTCACCCTGCCGGCTGCGACCACCGCGGCGGCCCTGCTGGCGCTGGCGACCGCCACCGGCGAGCCGGTCGGGTCCCTGGTGCGGGCGCTCACGGCCGGGCTCGTGCTCGGCGGGGTCTACCTGCTGCTGAGCTTCCTCACCGCCGGCGGCATCGGCCTGGGTGACGTCAAGCTCGCGCTGGCCGTGGGGACGCTCACCGGGTGGATGGGATGGGGCCCCTTCCTCCTGGCGGCGTGGGGAGCGTTCGCGGTGGGCGCGCTGTGGGCCGTGGTGCTCATGGCCCTGGGGCGTGCCACCCGCCGCACGCACCTGCCCTTCGGGCCGTCCATGGTGGCCTCCGCGTGGGTCACCTGGTGCCTCTGGCTCGCGACCTGAGGGGCTCCCCGACGCGCGCCCTGCCCCCGCACACGGCG